>NZ_CP006877.1:2467500-2767500 GCF_000816845.1 Rhizobium gallicum bv. gallicum R602sp
AGCATTGCCGCCGCCGCCACCGACACCGAACACGGTGATACGCGGCTTCAGCTCAGTGATATCCGGCTTTTGCAGCTTGATAGTCATGGTACCTGTTCCTTCTCTTTATGGCCGCATCGCCACGCCGGCCAATTCACTTAATTTCAGAAGCTTTCCTTCAGCCACTGGCCCATCCGGGCGATGCGGCTGTTATTACCCCCAAGCGACATGAGCAGACCGCTCTGCGACGCATGTGTTTCCATGTCCGCGACCTGCGGATAGATCATCAGTCCGACTGCCGTCGAAAACGCCGGTCCCTTGGCTGCCGTCGGCAGACCCGAGACGCCCATCGGACGGCCGATGCGGACGTTGCGCGCCAGGATGCGCCGCGCCACTTCTGCAAGACCGGTCAACTGGCTTGCGCCGCCCGTCAGCACAACGCGCTTTCCCACGATCGGGCTGAAGCCCGAGCGCTGGATCCGGTCGCGGATCAATTCCATCGTTTCCTCGATGCGTGCACCGACGATTCGCGAAACGAGCGCGCGCGGCACCTGCGTCGGCTGATCGCGCTCGTCTTCCCCGATCGGCGGGATCGAGATGAGCTCGCGCTCGTCGGAGGAGTTCGAGAATGCCGAAGCGTGAACCACTTTCAGGCGCTCGGCGTCTTCGATGCGTGTCGAAAGGCCGCGCGCCAGATCGGTCGTGACGTGAAGGCCCCCAAGACCGACGGCATCCGTATGGACGAGCTTGCCTTCGGCAAAGACCGAAATCGTCGTCGCGCCGCCGCCCATATCGATCGCGCAGCAGCCGAGCTCGACCTCGTCGTCGACGAGAGCCGCCAGCCCGGAGGCGTAAGGTGTCGCAACGATGCCCTCGACGGAGAGATGCGCGCGATTGACGCTGAGCTCGAGGTTCTTCAATGCGGCACGTTCGGCGGTCACGACATGCATGTCGACGCCAAGCACATCACCATACATCGCCAGCGGGTCGCGGATACCGCGTTCGCCATCGAGCGAGAAGCCGGTCGCGAGAGAGTGCAGCACGGCGCGATCCTGGCGCAGCGACTGCTGGCAGGCAGCTGCAAGCACCTTCTTGAGATCGTTGAGTTCGACTTCCTGGCCGCCGAGATCAATCGTCGCCGTGTAGATGTCGCTGCCCAGACGGCCGGCCGTAAGATTGACAATCAGGCTCTCGACGGTAAGGCCCGCCATACGCTCGGCCGCATCGACGGCAAGTCGGATGACGCCTTCGAGCGCATCGAGATCGGCGATGACACCGGTCTTGATGCCGCGGGAGCGCTGGTGGCCGATGCCGATGATTTCGATGTCGTGCGTGCGGCCCGGAAGAATCTCGCTCTCTTCGCGGGGCGTCAGGCGGCCGATCATGCAAACGACCTTGGTCGATCCGATGTCGAGCACCGAAACGATATGCGACCGCTTCGACGACAGCGGCTTCAGGCGCGGCAATCCGAAATGGGACGAACCGAACAAGCTCATATATTCTGCCCCGCCTTTTTCAAATCCTTGGTCCGCTGATCGAGAACGACCTGCCGGCGCGCCATGGCCTCCGGGGTCAGTTGGATCGCGGTCCTGTCCACCAGTCTGAGATCGACTGCTGCGATGTCGCGCGCCAGAAGATCCTGTTCCTTGTTGAGTTTCGACAGCCTGGCGAGCGCCTGATCGACATCGTCGGACGGCAGCTTCACCACCACGCCGTTATCCATGTGCAGGTCCCAGCGGCGGCCGGAGACCCAGACATAAGCCTTCACACGCGACGTGATGTCCGGCCACTTCGAAAACTCGCCTTCGAGCGAAGCGGCAGCACTTTCTGCATCTCGGCCGACGACGAGCGGCAACGTCGAAAACTTGTTGTCGCGAAGCGACGCAATGACGCTGCCATTCCGTTCGATCAGCGAAAGCTCCTGCCCGTGCTGCCAGATCGCATAGGCCTGGCGCTCCTTGAGCTTGACCTCGATCGTCTTCGGATAAATCTTCCTGACCTCGACGCTCTCGACCCACGGAAGCTTGACGATCTTCCGGCGCGCAGCATCGACATCGAGCGCCACCAGCGACGTCGTTCCGTCGAGGCCGAGAAGTTCAAAGATTTCGATTTCGGAGGTTTCGGAATTGCCGGAAACCTTCACATCCTCGATGGCGAAACCGGCAGCCGTTGTCGCCGCCTGCGCGACTGTTTCCGTATGACCGCCGAGCGACATGCCGTAGAGACCGGTCGCCGCGAAGAATGCAAGGGCAGAAATCGTCCCGGTATGCGCAGGAATGTGGATACGGCCAGTTCCGAGACTGACGAGGAAGCGCACCGCACGGCGCAGCGGACGCGGGAGAACCATCCGCCCATCACCCTCAGCAAGAGCGATGCTCGGTTGACGGCTTGGGCGCCCTATCCTTTTGACCGTCAACGAGAACAAGAGGCGTCCTCCACCATCCAACGCAAGAATTCACCAAAGGAATAACCGGCATGACCGGCCATTTCGGGCACAAGGGAGGTTGGCGTCATGCCCGGCTGGGTGTTTACTTCCAGCCAGATAACTTCACCATCTTCGGAGAACCGGTCGTCGTAACGGAAGTCGGACCGACTGACCCCACGACAACCAATTGCTTGATGCGCCCTTAACGCCAATGTTTGTATTTTTTGGTAAATATTCGGTGAAATTTTCGCCGGGATGACGTGTTTTGAGCCGCCCGCAGCATACTTGGCATCATAGTCATAGAAGTTGTGACCCTGCGGCACCACTTCGGTCACACCGAGAGCCTTGTCGCCCATGACACCGCATGTCAGTTCGCGGCCATAGACATACCGCTCGACGATGACCTCCTCGCCATAGCGCCACTCCGGCGAACTGATGATCTGCGGCGGATGGGCCTGATCCTCCTGAACGATGACGACACCGAAGCTGGAGCCCTCCCGGACCGGCTTCACGACATAGGGCGGCTTCATTGGATGTTCGGCCGGAAAGGCGAAGCGATTGATGACTTCCGATTGCGCCACAGGGACGCCGGCCGCCGCTGCAACCCCCTTGGCCTTGCCCTTGTCCATCGCAAGGGCAGAGGCAAGAACGCCGGAATGCGTGTAGGGAATTTCGAGATATTCGAGGATGCCCTGGATGGTGCCATCCTCGCCGAAGGGGCCATGCAGCGCATTGAAGGCGACATCGGGACGAAGCGCCGCCAGTTTTGCGGAAATATCCCGATCGACATCGATCCGCGCAACCTGGAAGCCCTCGCCCTCGAGAGCATCCGCGCAAGCCGTTCCCGAAGACAGGCTCACCGGCCGCTCCGAGGAAAATCCGCCCATCAGGACAGCGACATGCTTGCGACTCATACGTACCCCCAAGATAAACCTCAGCCTGATTTTCGAGGCTTGCACCAAGCTTGCCCGCGAATCCGCTTCGCCTCAGACATGGAAGCGATATGACAACATTATGGTTAATGAAGTGTTTACTTTTATTAACCGGGTGCCTTCCCGAGAGGTTTCCACCCCTCAGAAATCCCACTCGGCCAGCATATTTCCGACTCGAAATCAGCGCGTTGCGGCGACATGCTGAAGTTCGCTCACAGCATGAAAAAACCCGCACAGATGATTCTATGCGGGTTCGCCCGGACAGGCAGCGAAGGCCGCCCTCAGTCGTCCTTGTCGAGCAGTTTCCAGACAACCCGCCAAGCGCACCGCCGGCGATCGGCGCCAGCCAGAAGAGCCAAAGCTGCTGCAGGGCCCAGCCGCCGACAAAGAGAGCCTGGCCTGTCCAGCGGGCGGGATTGACGGATGTGTTCGTCACCGGGATCGAGATCAGGTGGATCAGCGTCAGCGCCCGGCCGATCGCAAGCGGCGCAAAGCCAGCGGGTGCCCTGCCATGCGTGGAGCCCAAAATGACGATCAGGAAGACAAGCGTCAGAGCGACTTCGATGACCAATGCCGAAGTCAGCGAATAGCCGCCGGGAGAATGCTCTCCATAGCCGTTGGAGGCAAGCCTCCCAACTCAAAGCCGGCCTTGCCGCTCGCAACAAGACAGACGAGAGCGGCGGCCGCAATGGCACCGATCACCTGCCGCCCAAGCTCGCAGCCGTGGCGCTGGCCAACAAGATCGCCCGCATCGCCTGGAAGATGATGGTCACCGGCGAATTATCGAAAACCTGCTGTTCAGCCAGACCTGGCATGTGCAGCTTAAGTGATCAGTCGGTCACGGTGAGCGGAGAGACAAAGCTACCGTGCTGATCTGATGCGTGAACGTGCAAGAAACAGCAGATGGTATGATCGATCGATTCGGGACTCGTGACACTCCGCTTGGCGCAATGGTCGCTGTAGTCGCAATGGCAGCTGCAGATCGCAAAATTGTTTGGAACACGAGTCGCGAACTCCGTCTTGGCCAGCGTTCATTTGTGAGCGCCACAACAGGCCGAACATATGCACGCAAGCGATCCGATCAAATCACTGCCAAAAACCCTTGCAAGGAGGGGGTCGTCCACATATGCGTTACGAGCCCTTCGACCCTTTCCAGGGGCGCTCTTTATAACTCCCGAATGGAATAAAAATGTCTGACGCGATATCTCCCGTATCGCCGACCTCCGCTTCATCGAACAGTGCGCAAGTCAATTCGCCAGCGCGCGTTCTGATCGCGAGCCTTGTCGGCACCACGATCGAATTCTTTGATTTTTATGTCTATGCGACGGCAGCCGTCCTGGTCTTCCCGACGCTGTTCTTCCCGAACAACGATCCGACCACCGCCCTTCTCGCTTCCTTTGCCACCTTCTCGATCGCCTTCTTCGCCCGTCCACTCGGCGCCGTTGTCTTCGGTCATTTCGGCGACAGGATCGGTCGCAAGACGACGCTGGTCGCCGCCCTGCTGACCATGGGTATTTCTACGGTCATTATCGGCCTGCTGCCCTCCTACGGATCGATCGGCGTCGTGGCGCCGCTGCTGCTTGCATTGTGCCGGTTCGGCCAGGGCTTCGGCCTCGGCGGCGAATGGGGTGGCGCTGTGCTCCTCGCAACCGAGAATGCGCCGGAAGGCAAGCGCAGCTGGTACGGCATGTTCCCGCAGCTCGGCGCACCCGTCGGCCTTTTCCTCTCCTCCGGCGTCTTCTGGCTGCTGCTGCAGGTCATCTCGCAGGACGCGCTTTTGAGCTGGGGCTGGCGCGTTCCATTCATCGCCTCGATCGTCCTGATCGTCATCGGCCTGTGGGTTCGTCTTTCGATCACTGAAACACCGGCCTTCCAGAAGGCAATTGACAAGCATGAGCGTGTCGCCGTGCCGGTTGCGGAACTGTTCCGCAAGCACAAGCGCAGCTTGTTCCTCGGCACCTTCGTGGCGCTCGCGACCTTCGTGCTCTTCTACATCGGCTCGGCCTATCTGCTCTCCTACAACGTCAAGGTTCTGAAAATTCCCTTCCTGGACGCGCTGGAAATCCAGATTGTCGGCTCGGTCGCCTTCGGCATCTTCATCCCCGCCGCCGGCAGGCTCGCTGAAAGATTCGGACGGCGCGAAGTGCTGATCCTTACCACCGTCGTGATCGGCATCTTCTCGTTCTTCCTGCCCGGCCTGATGGCCGGCGGCGAAGGCGGCATCGTCGTCTTCGCGATTGTCGCCATGGCACTCATGGGCATGACATATGGCCTGATCGGTACGGCGCTGGCGGCCCCCTTCCCGACCGCAGTGCGCTACACCGGCTCGTCGATCACCTTCAATCTTGCCGGCATCTTCGGCGCCTCGCTGGCTCCCTATATCGCCACTTGGCTGCAGACGAACTACGGCATGCTTTATGTTGGCTACTATCTCGGCCTTGCTGCCGTGATCACGCTGATCTCAATCCTGGCATCCGGCCGCGACGAAGTCTGATCGAGACTGCCTCCAGGTCAATCAAAGGCCGCGGCGGTTTCCCGTCGCGGCCCTTTTCATTGCTGCCAATCAACTATCCGTTCTGGATAGATAAAAAACGGCTATTCGCTGGTCACACCCTGGAACGGGCGCACCTCGCGGCCCGGCATGAAGACGCCGAGACGCTTGATTTCCCATTCGAGCTTGACGCCGGAATTTTCGAAGACTTCACGGCGAACCTGCTCGCCGAGATATTCGAGATCGTAGCCCGTCGCCTGCCCCATATTGATCATGAAATTGCAATGAAGCGACGACATCTGCGCGCCGCCGATGACGAGACCCCGGCAGCCCGCTTCGTCGATCAGCTTCCAGGCCGAATGACCTTCGGGATTCTTGAAGGTCGAACCACCGGTCTTCTCGCGGATCGGCTGCACCGTCTCGCGGTGATTGCGTACCGCATCCATGTCGGCGCGGATCTTCGCCCGGTCCTCCGGATAGCCCTCGAAAAGCACGGAGGTGAAGATGAGATCAGGTGAGGCCGTGGAATGACGGTAGGAATATCCCATGTCTGCATTCGACAGGACGACCTTGTTGCCCTTGCGGTCGATGGCATTGACCTCGACCAAGCGATCGCGGGTTTCGCTGCCATTGGCGCCGGCGTTCATGCGCGCCGCGCCGCCAATGCTGCCCGGGATGCCATAGAAGAAATGGAGACCGCCGATGCCGTTGTCCATCGCCATTGCGGCCACATGCTTGTCTGGGCAGATTGCACCGGCGAGAATGCGGTTGTCACCTGCAAGCTCGACCGAACCGAAGCCCTTGGCAGAAAGCCGCAAGACGACGCCCGGAATGCCGCCATCGCGCACGAGAATGTTCGAACCGACGCCCACGACCGTCAGCGGCACCTCTTCCGGCAGGATTTTCAGGAATGCGATAAGGTCCGCCTCGTCGTGCGGCTGGAACATCAGCTCGGCAAGACCGCCAGCATGGAACCAGGTAACACGGTCCATGGGGGCATCCGGCGTGATACGGCCCCGGATATCCTTCACACCTTCTCCGAGAGACTCGAGAAGCTTTTCCCCATTCACCTGTTTCATGCAGACTTTCCCGAAAGACCTTCCAGTTGCTTGGGCAGCGCGACTGCCCAGTAAGTGATATTCCCAGCTCCTAAGAGAACCACAAAATCGCCGGGCTTTGCAATCTCCGCGACCATTTCAGGCAAAAGCTCCTGGTGAGGGAGGAAGCGCGCGTCGCGATGGCCACCCGCTTTGATGCGGGAAACGAGTGCCTCGGAATCCACGCCTTCGATCGGATCTTCGCCCGCGGCATAGACCGGAGCAAGGAAAATACTGTCGGCATCGTTGAAACAGGCGGCAAACTCTTCGAACAGGCTGGAAAGGCGCGTGTAGCGATGCGGCTGATGAACGGTGATGACGCGGCCCTTGCAGGCTTCGCGCGCGGCCTTCAGCACGGCCTTGATCTCGACCGGATGATGGCCGTAGTCATCAAAGATCTGCACGCCGTTCCATTCACCGGTCAACGTAAAGCGGCGCTTGACGCCGCCGAAGGAGGCGAGGCCCTTTGCGATGTCGGCGCTCGAAATGCCGAGGCGGTTGGCGACCGCAATTGCTGCCGTCGCATTCGAAATGTTATGTCGGCCGGGCATCGGCATCACGAGATTGTCGAGCCTGATGACCTGTCCCGTGCGGCGGCGGCGGATTTCGACGTCGAAGATCGACCGTGTCCCGTCGATGCGCACATTCATGAAGCGCACGTCGGCCTGCGGATTTTCACCATAGGTAATGACCTTACGGTCTTCGATGCGGCCGACGAGAGCTTGGACCTCCGGATGATCGAGGCACATGACGCCGAAGCCGTAGAAGGGCACGTTCTCGACAAACTGCCGGAAGGCGGCGCGCACGGCGTCGAAATTGCCGTAGTGGTCGAGATGTTCGGGATCGATGTTGGTCACCACCGCGACGTCAGCGGGCAGCTTCAGAAATGTGCCGTCCGACTCGTCGGCCTCGACCACCATCCACTCGCCCTCGCCCATGCGTGCATTCGTGCCGTAGGCATTGATGATGCCGCCGTTGATGACGGTCGGATCAAGCCCGCCTGCTTCGAGCAGCGTGGCGACCAGCGATGTCGTCGTCGTTTTTCCATGCGTGCCACCGATGGCGATTGCATTGCGGAAGCGCATCAATTCGGCGAGCATTTCGGCGCGGCGCACGACCGGCAGCAGCTTCTCGCGCGCGGCGGTAAGCTCCGGATTGTCCTTCTTGATGGCGGTCGAGACCACCACAACTTCAGCATCACCCAGGTTTTCCGCCTTGTGGCCGACGAAGACTTCGATGCCCTTGTCACGCAGGCGCTGCACGTTGGCGCTGTCGGCCTGGTCCGATCCCTGCACGCGGTGGCCGAGATTATGCAGCACCTCGGCGATACCGCTCATGCCGATCCCGCCGATGCCGATGAAATGGACGAGGCCGATCGCCTTCGGCATTTTCATGACTGTGTCCCCTTGAACTGTGCAATTGTACGTCCGGCGGCAATAGCCTCAACCATGCCGGCAAGCAAGTTCGCAGCGTCCGGTTTCCCGGCCTGCTTTGCGGCTGCCGCCATTCGGGCGAGCTTTTCCGGGTCGTTCATTACATGAGTAAGGATCGAAGCGATCTTCTCCGACGAGAGCTCCGATTGTGCGATGACCTTCGCGCCACCGGTCGCGGCAAGGGCTGCGGCGTTCGCCGCCTGATCGTGATCAAGTGCATGCGGATAAGGAACAAGCACGGCCGGACGGCCAATGACCGAAATTTCCGAAACCGTCGAGGCGCCCGAGCGGCAGATCACCAGATGCGCATTTGCAAGGCGCTGCGCCATATCGGTGAAGAACGGCGCGATATCCGCCCCCATCTCAAGCCTGGCCACACAGCCGCTCACCATTTCCATGTCTTCGGGGCGCACCTGCTGGGTGATGCGCAACCGCGCACGCAACTCATCGTCAAGCAGGCTGATCGCTGTCGGCATCGCCTTGGAGAAATATTGCGCCCCCTGGCTGCCGCCGAAGACAACGAGATTGAAGGGCTCTCCGGCATGGGAAGGCTTGTACGGCACCTTCGCCGCTTCGATGATTGCCGGACGCACCGGATTGCCGGTCGTCACGGTCTTCTCGGAATAAGCGCCGCCGTTCTCCGGCAGGAAACCGCCGGCGATCGCCTGCACGCGTTGGGCCAGCGCCTTGTTGGCGCGGCCCATCACGGCGTTCTGTTCGTGGATCATCGACGGCACGCCGAGGCGCGTGGCGGCAAGCAGCGGCGGCACGGTCGGATAGCCGCCGAAACCAACGACGACCGCAGGCTTCAGCCGCTGGATCAGTTTCTTGGCAGCACGCATTCCGGTCCACAGCGTCCACAGCGAACGCCCGACTGCGAACGGGTTCTTCGAGCCGATCGTCGCCGACGGCACGACATGGATTTCATCCGCGGGGAATTTGCCGGCAAAGCGCTCGGCACGGCTGTCCGTCACGAGGTGCACGGAATAACCGCGCGCCTTCAGCTCGTATGCCAAGGCCTCTGCTGGAAACACGTGGCCGCCGGTGCCCCCGGCGGCGAGCAGGATGATACCTTTGCTCATCGGTAGGTTCGCCTTTCAACCAGGGAGCTGCCCCTCATCCGCCTGGCGGCACCTTCTCCGCCTTTTGAAGGGGAGAAGAACGCATGCCGCAACTCCTTAGTACCCCTCACCGTCTCATGGGGCACGTCCCCTCTCCCGGCAAGCGGACGGTGGGCTGGGGTGGGGGGCAATTTAGACGGCATGGGCATATTTTACTCCGCCGGCATTCCGTGCGGCACGCGGAAGAGACTCCGCTCCTGTGCACGCTTTTCCGGGCGATGGCGCGTCAGCGCGAGAATAAAACCGGCGGTCACGCAGATCGCGACCATGGACGAGCCGCCGTAGGAAATAAGCGGCAGCGTCATGCCTTTTGCCGGAAGCAGCTCGAGATTGACGCCGATATTGATGATCGACTGGATGCCCATCTGGAGCACGAGCCCCGCGACGGCAAACCGGTTGAAGTCGTTCTTTTCTTTATATGCGTGCGATAGCCCCCTCAAAACAAGGACCGTGAAGAGCAGAACGAGCGCGATGCAGAAGATGATGCCGAATTCCTCGGCGGCGACCGAGAAGATGAAGTCGGTGTGCGCGTCGGGGATGATGCGCTTGACGATGCCTTCGCCCGGTCCTTTGCCAAACCAGTCGCCGCGGATGATGGCCTCGCGCGCAGTGTCGATCTGGAACGTGTCGCCCTCGCCGGTCATGAATTTGTCTATTCGCCCCGCCACGTGCGGGAAGACGTAGTAGGCGCTGAGCAGCCCGCCAGCACCGCCGGCGCCGAGCAGGATGATCCATATCCAGGGCATGCCCGCCATGAAGAACATGCCACCCCACACGGCCGTCGTCAGGATCGTCTGGCCAAGGTCAGGTTGGGCGACCAGCAGAGCCGCGACCATCCCGAAGAGGATGATCGCAAAGAGGTTGCCCGGGATTTCCGGCTGCCGTGCATGCTCTGCAAAAAGCCAAGCACAGACGACGACGAAGGCGGGCTTCATGAATTCCGACGGCTGGACCGAGATGCCGGCAAGCGTCACCCAGCGTCGGGAGCCTTTGACCTCGATGCCGAAGAAAAGTGCCAGGACCATCATGGCGAGCGAGATGACAAGCAGTAGGATGGCGGTCCGTCGCACCTGCCGCGGCGTCAGAAAGGAAAGCCCGATCATGACGGCGATCGAGGGGATCATGAAAGCCGCGTGGCGTTTCACAAAATGGAACGGCTCGAGCCCGATGCGCTCGGCAACCGCGGGCGAGGCCGCAAAGGAGAGCATGAAGCCGACGCCCATCAGGAAGATGAACATCGCCAGAAAAAAGCGGTCGATGGTCCAAAACCAATCGGCCAAAGGCCCACGTTCCGCACGGCTCACCATGTCATTTATCTCCTGTTGCCGAATCGACCAGCATGGTCACTCCGTCGAGCGCTGCCACATGGCTGACAAATGCATCGCCCCTGACTTCGAAGTTCTTGTACTGGTCGAAGCTTGCGCAAGCCGGGGATAACATCACCGCGGATGGACCAGTGTCATCTTTTTCCGCATCGGCTGCGGCATGGGCAACCGCGCGATCCAGCCTCCCCGAAATCTCGTAGGGCACCGCCTCGCCGAGCGTCGCGGCAAATTCTGCCGCCGCTTCGCCGATCAAATAGGCCTTGGCGATGCGCGGGAAGAACGGGGCAAGCGTCGTGATACCTCCCGCCTTCGGCAGACCACCGGCGATCCAGTAGATGCGATCGTAGCTGGAAAGCGCGGGCGCTGCGGCGTCTGCGTTAGTCGCTTTCGAATCGTTGACAAAGACGACTTTGCCGCGTGTCCCGATCGGCTGCATCCGATGTTTGAGGCCGGGGAAGGAGGCAAGCCCGGTGCGAATTTCTTCGGCCGAAACGCCGACGGCAAGGCAGGCGGCGACCGCTGCAGCGGCATTCTGAGCATTGTGGCCGCCGCGTAGCGTCTGGATGCCGTCGAGATCGGCAAGCGGCAGAGCCGCAGCCGAAGAAGCCTGCATGAGCTTCGTACCCTCGGCATAGATTCCATCGGCCAGCGGATGGCGGCGCGATATGCGGACCACCTTCGTTCCTGCCCGCTCGACGCGATCAGCGATCATTTCGCAATGACTGTCATCGACGCCAACGATAGCGGTGCCGCTGCCGGCAACCAAACGCTCCTTGATGCCGGCATAGTGCTGTATCGTGCCGTGACGATCGAGATGATCAGGCGTCAGGTTGAGCAGGATACCTGCCGAGGGATTGAGCGTCGGCGCCAGATCGATCTGGTAGGAGGAGCACTCGACGACATAGTAGCGTCCGGCCTTCGGCGGATCGAGCGTCAGCACGGCCGTTCCGATGTTGCCGCCAAGCTGCGTGTCGCGGCCGCTGGATTTCAGGATATGAGCAATCAGCGCGGTCGTCGTCGACTTGCCGTTCGTGCCTGTGATGGCGATGAACGGGCAATCGGGCGCATGCGCCCGGCGCTCGCGCACGAAGAGTTCGACATCGCCAACGATATCGACACCGGCGGCGCGGGCGAGATCGACAGTCCAATGCGGTTTCGGATGCGTGAGCGGCACACCCGGCGACAGAACGAAGAGCGACTGAACGCTCCAATCGATGATTCGCAGGTCCGCGGTATGGATACCCTCGGCGGCCGCCTTGATGACACTGTCCGGATTATCGTCCCAGGCCGTGACATGGGCGCCGCCCAGAATAAGCGCGCGGGCCGTTGCAAATCCGGACCCGCCAAGCCCGAATAGCGCGACCTTCTTTCCTGCAAACGTCGTGACAGGAATCATGTCCGCCTCACCGCAGCTTGAGGGTCGAAAGCCCAAGCATCGCAAGGCCGACGGCGATGATCCAGAAGCGGATCACCACTTGGCTTTCGGTCCAGCCCTTCTTCTCGAAATGGTGATGGATCGGCGCCATCAAGAAGACGCGGCGCCCGGTCATCTTGAAGAAGCCGACCTGGATGATGACCGAGAGCGTTTCTGCAACGAAGAGACCGCCGATGATTGCCATGACGATCTCGTGCTTGGTCGCGACCGCAACGGTGCCGATGGTGCCGCCGAGCGCCAACGAACCCGTATCGCCCATGAAGATTGCGGCGGGCGGCGCGTTGAACCAGAGGAAGCCGAGGCCTGCACCGATGACTGCGCCGAGCACCACGGCAAGTTCGCCCGTGCCGGGCACGAAGTTGATCTGCAGGTAGTTCGCAAAGACTGCGTTACCGGCAAGATAGGCAATGATACCGAAGGATGCGGCAGCGATCATCACCGGAACGATCGCCAGACCATCGAGACCGTCCGTCAGGTTGACGGCGTTGCCCGCCGAAACGATGACGAAGCCACCGAAGGCCACGAACACGATGCCGAGATTGATCAGGAAATCCTTGAAGAACGGGAATGCGACCGAGGAGCCGAAGGTCGAGCCTGCGGTACCGGAGGCAAGCGCGGTGCGCATCATGAAATAGACGGCGATGCCGGCAATCACAAACTCTATGCCGAGACGCGCCTTGCCCGAGAACCCCTTATCACTCTGCTTCGTGACCTTGAGATAGTCGTCGTAAAAGCCGATCGCGCCGAAGCCGAGGGTGACGAGCAGCGTCGCGACAACATAGACGTTGGAAAGGTCGGCCCACAGAAGCGAGGCGCCGACGATGCCCGCGAGGATCATCAGCCCGCCCATGGTCGGCGTGCCGGCCTTCTTGAAATGCGTCTGCGGCCCGTCGGCGCGGATCGGCTGGCCCTTTCCCTGGCGGATTCGGAGCGAGTTGATGATCATCGGCCCGAAGAGGAAGACGATCAGTGCGGACGTGAAGAGAGAGGCGCCTGTACGGAAGGTAATGTATCTGAACAAGTTCAGAAATTTCAGTTGGTCCGACAGTTCGACTAGCCAAATCAGCATTCGAGGCCCCTTGTTTACCCGGTCAAAGTTCGCGTTGCGTGTCTACAAATGGCGCAAACCTGTCAAGGATCGCAGCGACAATCTTGCCGAAGCCTATCCCCAAGGACGATTTCACCATCAACACGTCGCCGGGCGCGACCGAGTTCAATACATATTCCGTGAGTTCTTCCGTCTTCTCGCGGTATTCGACCTGCACGCTGTCGGGAAGCGATTCCTTCAGCGCCAGCATGTCCTTGCCCGCAAGCCAGACATGTTCGATGCCGGCCGCAAGCAGCGGGCCGGAAAGGTCGGAATGAACCTTTTGCGCGTATTCGCCCATTTCCAGCATGTCGCCGAGCACGGCGATGCGGCGCCCGCGGCCTGCCGGACCGGCTGTGGCAAGCAGCGCGATGGCCGCGCGCATCGAGGCGGGGTTGGCGTTGTAGCTTTCGTCGATCAGTGTGAAGCTACCGTTTCCGACCGACAACTTGTGGCGGCGGCCCCTGCCCTTTTCGGGCTGCAGGGAGGCCAGCGCTGCGATCGCCTTGTCGAGGTCCGCGTTGACGAGCGTGACGATGCCGAGAGCTGCCAGCGCATTTTCCGCAATGTGCCGTCCGGGCGCGCCGATCGCCACTTCGAACGTGTCGCCGTCGATCGTCAGCCAGAGCGCCGAGCTTTCATCCGAACCGTTGAATTCCGCAAGGCGGAACTCGGCCTTCGCGTGCTGGCCGAAGGAATGGATATTCTCGATGCCGAGCGACTGCGCCGTCCGTTCGAGGAAATTGTATTGGTCGCTGTCGCGGTTGAGCACGACATGCCCGCCGCGCACCAAGCCTTCGAAAACCTCCGCCTTCGCCGCGGCGATTTCCTTGATACTCTTGAAATTGCCGAGATGCGCGGGAGCGATCGTCGTGACGACGGCGACATGCGGCCGGATCATCTTCACAAGCGGCCGGATTTCGCCCGGGTGGTTCATGCCGACTTCAAAGACGCCGAAGTGCGTGTCGAGCGGCATGCGTGCCAGTGTCAGCGGCACGCCCCAATGGTTGTTGAAGGAGGCGACGGAGGCGTGCACCTTGCCGGACGGAGAAAGCACGTGGCGAAGCATCTCCTTGGTCGTCGTCTTGCCGACCGAGCCCGTCACCGCAATGATCTGAGCCCGAGAGCGCTGACGCGACGCGACGGCAAGCCGACCGAGGGCGGCGAGCACATCGTCGACGACGATCATCGGAACAGTCAATCTGCCGAGCCCCGGAAGGCGGGCTTCGCTGACGACAAGAAGTGCAGCACCGTTCGCCATCGCCATCGAGGCGAAGTCATGGCCGTCGACCCGGTCGCCCTTGATGGCGAAGAAGGCTTCGCCGGTACCGATCGAGCGGCTGTCGATGGAAATGCCGGTGATGCCTTCAGGAAGCGTGCCGAACGGGCGGCCCGCCATGGCGGCAATCATGTCATCGGTGGTCCAAAGCCAGTTCACGATTTCAGCTCCTCCAAAGCTTCGCGCACTTCGGCGTGGTCCGAGAATGGCAGCGTCACACTCCCGATGGTCTGCCCTTCTTCATGCCCCTTGCCTGCAACGATGAGTGTGTCGCCGGATTTCAGCATGCCGACGGCCTCGTAGATCGCCTCCGAACGGTCGCCGATCTCGGTAGCGCATGGCGCCGCAGCCATGATCTCGGCTCGGATCGAGGCCGGCTCCTCGGAACGCGGATTGTCGTCCGTGACGATTACCACATCGGCCAGGCGGCAGGCGATCTCGCCCATGATCGGACGCTTGCCCCGGTCGCGGTCGCCACCGCAGCCGAAGACAAGGATCACGCGCCCGGTCGTGAAGGGACGCACGGAATTCAGTACATTTTCAAGCGCATCTGGCTTGTGCGCGTAATCGACATAAGCAAGCGCGCCATCCCTCGTATGGCCAACGAGTTCGAGACGCCCCGAGGCGCCCTGCAGCTTTTCAAGCGCGGCCATCGCGATCTTGGCTGGAACGCCGGTGGACATGGCAAGCGCCGCGGCAACCAGCCCATTAGCGACCTGAAAATCGCCGGCGAGCGGAATATCGACCTCGAAAATCTCGTCACCGCAATGAACTTCGGCGATCTGCTTGTGACGGAAGTGCTCGACCCGCTTCAGCGCCAGGTAGTCCCCTTTGCGGCCGACGGTGCGGACATCGTGGCCCGCATCCTTCGCCGCCTTGATCGCCTGCTCGGACCAGGCATCGTCGGCGAAGATGATGGCAGGCGAACCCTTTGGCAGCAACGTATCGAAAAGCCGCATCTTGGCGGCCATGTAGCTTTCGACGGTCGGATGATAATCCATGTGATCGCGGCCGAGATTGGTGAAGGCGGCAGCCGAAAGCTTCACACCATCCAGACGGCACTGGTCGAGGCCGTGGCTCGATGCCTCCATCGAAGCGTGCGTGACGCCCTCGTCAGCGAGATCGGCCAGCAGCTTGTGCAGCGAAACCGGATCGGGGGTCGTCAGCGAGCCGTATTCGTTGCGCATCGGCGAAACGACGCCGGTCGTGCCGATCATGGCTGCCGGATGTCCGGCATAGGCCCAGATCTGGCGGGTGAAGGAAGCGACGGAGGTCTTGCCCGCCGTGCCGGTTACGGCAACCATCGTCTGAGGCTGCCTGCCATAGAAATGCGATGCGGCGACGGAGAGAAAACGGCGCGGTTCCTTGACCGCCAGGACAGGAATGGGAGCCTCGACGGCTTGAGTCGACACGGCAAGGGTCGCGCCATGTTTGGCGGCATCGGCGATATAGACCGCGCCGTCCGCCTTCGAGCCAGCCACCGCAATGAACGCCATTCCGGCTTCGATCTTGCGGCTATCGGCTGAAAGCCCGGAGATCTCCAGCCCGCCCACCGGCCCTTCGAGTTGCTCCTTGATTTCCGGAAACGCGCTTCCGGCTATGTCCCGCAGTTTCATCGAATGTCTTTTCTTTCTCACGCCGCCCACCCCACGCGAATCGGCGCTGGTATTCATTCACACTCAATAAGACACCAGCAAGGCCGATCCGTCTTGGCCAAACTGCGGTTCGATACCGAGGATGGGTGCGGCACGCCGGATGATGTTCTTGACCATCGGCGCAGCCGTGTAGGCAGCGATGTTCTGGCCCTTTTCGCCGTTATGTGGTTCGTCGCAGAAGGTCAGCACGACATATTGTGGATTATCGATCGGGAACGCCGCGATGAAAGCGTTGAAGTTCAAGTCATTCGCGTAGCGGCCGTTGACGACCTTGTCGGCCGTGCCCGTCTTGCCGCCAACGTTGAAGCCCGGCACGTCGGCGTTGCGTCCCGAACCTTTGAGGCCGTTCAGCTTGAACAGATAGCGGATTTCGTCGCTGGTGCTCTTCTTGACGACGACCTCGGCCGTCTCGTCTGCCTGGTCACGGGTACGCGGCAGGAAGGTCGGCTCGATGAGCTTGCCGCCGTTGACGAGGGCTGCGCCGGCAACGGCCGTCTGCAGCGGTGTCGTCGAGACGCCATGGCCGAAAGAGATCGTGATCGAGTTAATCTTCTTCCAGACCTTCGGCTGGCTCGGCATCTTCACTTCCGGTAGTTCCGTCCGCATCTTCGTCAGCAGCCCAAAGCGCGTCAGATAGTCCTTCTGCAGGTCCATGCCGACGATATCGATCATCTTCGCCGTTCCGATGTTCGACGAATATTCAAAGATTTCCGGCACGGTCAGCCAGCGGCGCTGACCGTGGAAATCGTTGATCGTAAAGCCGCCGATGCGGATCGGGCGGCTCGCATCGAAGCTGTCGTTAATGCTGACCTTGCCGCTGTCGAGCGCCATGGCCGTGCTGAAGGTCTTGAAGGTCGAGCCCATTTCGAACGTGCCGTTCGACATGCGGTTCAGCCAGCCTTCCTTGGCGCCCTCTTCCGGATTGTTCGGGTCGAAGTCCGGCGCTGAGGCCATGCCGAGCACTTCGCCGGTATGAATATTAAGGACGACCGCGCCCGCGCCCTTGGCTTCGTAGTTGGTGACCGCGTTTATCACGACGTCGCGCACGATGTTCTGGACGCGCAGGTCGATCGAGAGCTTGACCGGCTCGAGCGGTTGATCGCTGGTCATTCCCACCGATGCCAGGTCGGCAAGGCCCTGGTCGTCGATGTATTTTTCCATGCCCGCGACGCCGCGGTTGTCGATGTTGACGTAACCGAGAATATGCGAGGCCGTCGGACCACCCGGGTAGAAGCGACGCTTTTCCGGACGGAAACCGATACCGGGAATGCCGAGCGCCAGAATCTGGCTCTGCTGCTTCGGGGTCAACTGGCGGCGAAGCCACGCGAAATGCGAACTCTTGACCGAGAGCTTCTTGTAAGTGCCCCTCACGTCGAGATCGGGCAGGACCGTCGCAAGCTTCTCGATTGCCTCATCGGCATCGACGATCTTGTTGGGCTCGGCAAAAAGGGAAACCGTGCGGATGTCGGTCGCCAGCACTTCGCCGTTGCGATCGAGGATGTCGGGCCGCGACGCCATCAGGCGGTCCGGTGGCAGAATGCTGGAAACGACTTCCGGATCCTTCATCCCATATTCGACCAGGCGGCCGCCGATGACGCCGTAAAGCGCGGTGAACCCGAGGATCAGCAGGCCGACGCGGCTTTTGGCCTGACCGGACTTTTTCTTGCGCGAACCTTCAAGCGGCAAGCTGCCCGAGGGGCCACCAAAGCGGTTGTAGACACCGGAGGAGAAATGCGCCTGGCTTTTCAGGACCATGATGCGAGAGAGAAACGACATGGCTACTCCACAGATCCCGTTGACATCAGATCCTCTTCTTCCGCCCGCGGTGCCGGAGTGGGAACCGGCTGGGCCTTGGCAGCAACGGCCCTACCTGCGCTTGCACCAGGCTTCTGGCCGTTCTTCGCCTCGGTGATTTCCGGAACCGGGACCTGCGATTTCAACATCGGCAATTCGCGCATATGGACGAGCGCGGTGGAGTCCGTCGGCTGCAACTTCAGTTCGCCATTATAGGTATTCACCAGCCGCTCCAGCCGGTTCGGCTGCGATTGCAGCGCCCAATCGGCCTTGAGCAGATCGATCGTATCCTTTTCGAGCTTGATCTCGGCTTCGAGGCGATGAACCTCTTCGAGCTTCAATTCTGCGCGGTGCTTGATTGTATAGGTCACGGTGGCCGCTGCCGTCATGACACAGATGAGCACAAAGTCGAGCGTTCTCAGCATATCAACCCCCAAGCTTTTCGAGGCTGGCAAGACTGGGCAATCCGAAGATCGAGATATCCCCAGCTTCGGCCGGCGCATTGGTACGCGTGCCGGCCCGCAGCTTGGCCGAACGCGCCCGCGGATTGGCCTCAGCTTCAGCCTTGCCTGCAGCAATCATGGATTTACCGATTGGTTCGAAGGTCGCCGCACGCTCGTGGGCGATCGGCAGATGGCGCGAGCCTGAAGCTTTGCCCGCGCGGTCGGAGAAGAATTTCTTGACGATACGGTCTTCCAGCGAATGGAAGGTGACGACCACGAGACGGCCGCCGGGCTTCAAGACGCGCTCGGCGGCAAAGAGCGCCTGACCGAGCTCGCCAAGCTCGTCGTTGACGAAGATGCGAAGCGCCTGGAAAACGCGGGTCGCCGGATGAATCTTGTCCTTCATCTTGCGCGGCGTCACCACCTCGATGAGCCCGGCGAGATCGCGCGTCGTTTCGAACGGCTTTTCGGCCCGGCGCTTCTCGATGGCATGCGCGATACGCGGCGCCTGATCTTCTTCACCGAGGAAATGGAAGATGCGGATGAGTTCGGCGACCTTTGCGCGATTGACGACGTCGGCGGCAGAAACGCCGGAAGCAGACATGCGCATGTCGAGCGGACCGCTCTTCTGGAAGGAGAAACCGCGCGCAGCCTCATCGATCTGCATCGAGGAAACACCAATATCGAGCACGACGCCGTCGAGTCCACTCTCAGGCGCATGATCGGCCAGGCTGGAAAACTGCGAATGCGTGAGCTTCAGGCGGCCACCATAGGCTGCAACCATGTCCTGCCCGGCCGCAATTGCCGTCGGATCCCGATCCAGCGCGATCACATCGGCGCCGGCATCGAGGATGGCCGATGTGTAGCCACCGGCACCAAAGGTTCCATCGAGAATTATTTTGCCGGAAGCCGGCTGAAGTGCTGAAAGCACTTCGGCAAGAAGAACCGGAATGTGGCGAACCGGTCCGCCACCGGCATCAGTTGAACCTCCGCCAGGATTCGCCGCCATTCCGTACCCTCGTTCTATCCGGAGCGCCTGCCCGCCAGCCTGCGCTCCCCTCGTGCCTGTATCTGGGCCGCCTGGAATGCCTGCGGCTGCCAGATCTGAAAATGGTCCGCCCGACCGACGAAGGCCACCTCGTCCGAGATGCCGGTAAAGTCGCGGATGAAGTCCGTGACCATCAGCCGCCCCTCGGCGTCGAGCTTCATGAAGACCCCGCCCCCATGAATAAGAAGCGACATCTCGTTCGCATCCGGCGAAAACGGATCCTCCGCAGCTATCTGCCGCTCGAACCTTTCGAGAAGATCCGGGCCGCCGACGCTGATCGCCGGAAACACAAAGTCCTGAAAGCAATAGAGCTCCTGGACGTTGCGCTGCGCCAGAACGGAGCGAAAGGCCGCAGGCACGGAAACCCTGCCCTTGGAATCGATCCGGTTGGTCGCACTCGAAAGGAAGCGGCTCATGACACGAAACATCCGTTCCCGAAAGAGCCCGGGCAGAATACTGATGCCCAAAACCCTCAAATTCAGACACAGCTTCGCCAGCCGGATGAACGAAAATCCATCCGGCGCCTCCGGAAAGGAAGACGCCTTGGCTTTGCGATTGATGGGCGTTTGATTGCCCTCGTGCAGTGCATTTATGGGATAGCATGGGACCATATGGGCGTCAATGGGAAACGCCCGTCTCGCGATGAGCGCAGTATCGAAAATTTATAAGCTGTTAAGTTTAACAAAGGGTTAGGATCGACACTTCCGCTCGCCCCAGAAAGCATCGATGAGAAAAGGAAACCGCACGACTGCACATGCGCCGCATGCGCAAAAATCGCGAACAATCAGAGGATTACGGATCGGCGCCCCGAAATCCGACGCCACAGAAGGTAATCGCCAGTTGGCCTGTAAGCCGGGTTCTGTATGGCTCCGGCCGAAACCGGAACGTGGCAGCCATTCCTCTGGGACAGCGCTTGCACGCTGCCTCACGCAACCCACCCGGATGACTGACCCGGAAACCGGCCGACGGGCTTTCGCCCGCCACGTCATCCCTATTCGGTCTTGCTCCCGGTGGGGTTTACCGTGCCGTCGCCGTTGCCGGAGACGCGGTGGGCTCTTACCCCACCCTTTCACCCTTACCTGCGCAAGCGCAGGCGGTTTGCTTTCTGTGGCACTTTCCCTGAGGTCGCCCTCGCCGGACGTTATCCGGCACCGTATTTCCGTGGAGCCCGGACTTTCCTCACCTTACCGCCTTTCGACATTGGTAAAGCGCGGCTGCCCGGCCAACTGGCAGAGCTCAAATAGCCGAGAGTGCCGCCAATTGCCACTGGAAATATACGGATCACATTACCGGAAAGAAGGTTTGAAATCCGTAGCGTAGCCCTGATCCCCGATTTCACCCTTAAACAACACCTCAGCCCCAAGACGGCCGATCTCGTCGGAACTCTTCGCCGAAGTGCCGGCGCAGCCGGTCAGCACCGCAAACCGTGGAGACGAAGTATAGCCGATCATCGGATAACGGCTCTTCGTATGCGAGACGGCGCAGGCCGCCGTCGAAACGGAAAGCGGCCGCAGATCCGGAACAAGACGGCGGGCAATCGCCATGAGATGGTCGCGCACCGCCGGCCGGCCGTCGCTCCGGAACCAGGCACGCAAATCCTTCTCGGTCTTCAGTAGGTAGTCATTGGGGTCGCCGCCGATCTTGAGATAGAATTTCAAGTCAGGATAGCGGATCGGAGGCAGCAGATAGATGTCGGTTTCCGGCGCCTCGACGATCAAGGACGGCATGGCGGCAAACTGTGCGGCCTGCGCCTCGCTCACTTCGAACAGCGTGACCGTCCGCCCATGAACCGACATATCAACCGATTGAGGCAACAGATTCTCGCCAATGGAAAAACCGCCTGCCGCAAGCAGCACTTTTTCCGCCGAGTAGACCTTGCCGCGCGAGGTCTCGACAGCCGCAAGCCCGCCCGCCTCGCGGATCGCCGTCACAGAGTCGCGAACGACTGTTGCACCCGCCTTTTCCGCAATGATCGACTGCGCCTTCACCAGTTTGCGCGGACTGATATGGCCGGCACCCTTTACCTGGAATACGCCCTCGCAGCCGCCCGGTAGGGCAAAGAAAGGAAACGCTGCTCTGAGGCTCGCCTCGTCGAGCAGCTTCGTTTCGACACCAATCGATGCAGCGGCTTTGATCGTGCTGACGATATAATCGCTCTGCGCCGGCGCCACGAAGGCGCAACCCGCTTCGGTGTAGAACGTGATGCCGCTCTCTGCTTCGATCTCAGCATAGCGGGCGATGGAACGATTGGCGAGCAGCGCCCAATCGCGATCCGGATCGACGGTCCGGGTGATGCGGCCCTCATCGTAATGGCTGGCGAAAACACCCTGATGCGCCTTGCGATTTTCCGGTTCGTCCGGACCGATCACGGCAACGCCGTCCGTCTGTCTCGCCAGATGCTTCGCCGCCGCCGCACCCATCATGCCGCGGCCGACGACGATATATTTGAAATCAGCCGCCATACCTCACCTCGCTTCGAGGTCAAATAGCACGGCGGCCGACGCGATTCATATTCTTAAATCGAGGTTTGCGCCGCGCTTGACATAAGAGTGAGCACTTTGCCGCAATAGGCCTTTGAGATCGGGTTCATCTTCCGTGCGCCGTGGCCGGCATTGTATTTGAGGATGGTGTTGCAGGTCTGCCCGCCGCCGAGTTCGTGGGCAGCCGCGAGATATTTCATCCCATATTTGATGTTCGTTTCCGGATCAAAGAGCCCTTTCTTCGTTCCCGAATAACCCATCATGCGCGCCGTTGCCGGCTTTATCTGCATGAGGCCGATCTCGCCTGCGCTGCCGCGTGCCTTCGGGTTGAAATTGCTCTCGACCCGGACGACGGCGTGGGCAAGCTCGACAGGCACGTCATATTGCTCGGCGTATTTGGCAATTAGAACGGAATATTTATTCGCTGTGAAATCCGGCATTGCATAACCGCTTTGGCGGTCGACGGTCTTGAAAAGGACCGTCTGGGTTTTCTCGTTGCCGTCATTGTTTTTATTACCTGCATCGCCAGCAAACGCGCAGCCGTACCCTGCCAGCAGCAGGCTTGCGCATGCCGCTGCACCAATAATCAAATGTCTCATGTAGTCTAGTTACTCCGACCCAAAGAATTACCAGACTGCGCGCCTCGCCGTCTTCCGGTTCCACGTGCCAAGGACTGGCAACGTTCCGCAGCAATTCTTATCGTTTCATTTTGACTCCCGCAGCTACACACAAAAACAGCCGCGAGCGCCGTTCAGCGACCGGGGTTAGACCATCGCAATGAGGAGATAATAGGGAAATGATGTGGCAGTGCAGCATTCAAGGTCGTTTGCGCAAAAAACGTTGCTTGAGCGTCACACAGACGTCATGAATAACGCGGCAGCGCAGAGAGCAGCCGGTGTAGCGTGTCGATCGTCGAAAAGTCGGCAATGCCGTCGACGCGCTCCTGGCGGAAATGACGCTGGAAGGCCTCCACGTCGCCCGCCGTCTTTTCGGAGAATTCACCTGTGATTTCCGTGGCATAACCGTAAAGCGAGAGCATCGACTGCAAGGCTTCCACCGGTTGGCCGCAGTCACCCCGCTGGAAGAAGCGCCCGCCGGTGATCGGCGCCGGTTCGACCCAGTGTCCTACCCCTGCGTGATGCAATTTTGCCCACGGAAATTTCTCGCCCGGATCGACCTTGCGAATCGGTGCAACGTCCGAGTGCGCGAGCACCCTTTCCGGTGCGATCGACCAACGTTTGCCGCAATCACGACACAATTCGATCACCGCCGCAATCTGCTCTTCAGGGAAGTCCGGTAGGCCGCCCGGATGCCCGGCATTGACAATTTCGATGCCGATGGATCGGGAATTGATATCTCCCTCGCCATGCCAGCTGCCCTTGCCGGCATGCCACGCCCGACGCGCCTCCGCAACGAGCTGAACGACATCGCCGTTCTCGTGGACGAAATAGTGGCAGGAGACCTGGCTCTCCTCGCGACAGAGCCAATCGAGCGCCGAGCCCGGCGTCGGCATGCCCGTGTAATGAAGGATGATCATATCCGGTTTGCGCCCGTCCGCACGCTCGCCATGGTTCGGCGACGGCTGCACGCAGGCCTTGCGATAGTCGGCCTCGAACGAGGTCATGCGGCGCGGCGTTCCTTCTCGATCGTCGCATAGGCATCGTTGAGGGCAGCCATGCGCTCGTTGGCGATCGCGTGGAACTCCCTGGGCACGCCGCGCGAAATCAGCCGGTCGGGATGGTTCTCGCTGACAAGGCCGTGATAGCGGCGGCGGATCGTCGGGAAATCGTCGGAAGGCGAAACCCCGAGGACCTTGTAGGGGTCCCGGCCGATCGAAACATGGCGCGCCGCGATCTGCTCGAAACGTTCTTCGCTCATCTCGAAGATCTGGCCGATATGACGGAGAAAATTCATCTCCTTCTCATGGACCGCCCCGTCCGCCTTGGCGATGTGGAAGAGGCCGTCGAGCACGTCTTCCAAAACAGCGCAATTGGAGGCGCAGCTGACGCACAGTGAGGAAAGCTTCGCAGCATAGGCCTCGTAACCGGCCACATCCTGGCGCGCGAGATTGTAGAGGCGGGCAACGTTCTTCGCCTGGTCCTGTGGAAAGAAGAAAATGTCGCGGAAAGCCCGGACTTCCTTCTCGCTGACGATCCCGTCGGCCTTCGCCATCTTGGCGGAAAGTGCGATGATGGCAACGGAGAACGCGACCTTGCGACGGGTCTCGGGATCACCCTCGAAAACCGTGCGGATCGCCTCGACGATCGCCGAGAGCAGGTTACCCGCAGCGTTGCCAACAGCATTCAACAGTTTTTCCCAGAAGGACATCGAAGTTTCTCGCATCGCAATATGAAAATACCTTGATCAAATAATCATAGCCATTGCAAGGCGGCGATTGGTCGTAGGATTGAAAACACTTTTCACAATTCGGTAATTGTAGCGCCTCTTATCAGGCGAGAAACGGCATTCGCATGCGCGCCAATATATGCCTTTCGGACATGCTCGCTGCCTCCTCGGGATTTTCCACAGGGCGTCTCAGAAAGCAAATCGGGGCTTGAAACGATTAGATGCGTCCTTCTTGCCACCTTTCTTGCCTTGCCCGCCGAAGCCGCGCATTTTTCGTAAATTCTTTGCTTTACAGGCCTCTTTCCCTGCCGCATCCATGCGTTAGGTAAGCTGCATGCGACTACCCGCACGAAGCACTCAAGGAGGGAAAATGGCCAAACAGAAAGTAGCAATGCTGACCGCCGGAGGCCTGGCTCCCTGTCTTTCCTCAGCCGTTGGCGGCCTCATCGAGCGCTACAGCGACGTCGCGCCGGATGCCGAGCTCATTGCCTATAAATCCGGCTATCAGGGTGTGCTGCTTGGCGACAGCATCCAGATCAACAAGGAAATGCGCCAAAAGGCGCCGCTTCTCCACCGCTTCGGCGGCTCGCCGATCGGCAACAGCCGCGTCAAGCTCACCAATGCCGCCGATTGCGTCAAGCGCGGCCTAGTCAAGGAAGGCGAGAATCCGCTTCGCGTCGCAGCCGAACGCCTTGCCGATGACGGCGTCACCATCCTTCACACCATCGGCGGCGACGATACCAACACGACTGCTGCCGATCTCGCAGCCTATCTCGCTGCCAATAATTACGACCTTACCGTCGTCGGCCTGCCGAAGACGGTCGACAACGACGTCGTGCCGATCCGCCAGTCTCTGGGCGCCTGGACGGCGGCTGAAGTCGGTGCGCATTTCTTCGACAATGTGAGCAACGAGCAGAGTGCGGCGCCTCGCACGCTCGTCATCCACGAGGTCATGGGCCGCCACTGCGGCTGGCTGACGGCGGCGACCGCCCGGGCCTATCTCAGCCGTACGAAGAACTACGAATATGTCGACGGGATGATGATGAATGCGGGCCTGAAAGGCATCAATGCCGTCTATCTGCCCGAAATGGCTTTTGATCTGCAGGCCGAAGCCGAACGCCTCAAGGATATCATGGACAAGACCGGCCATGCGACCGTCTTCGTCTCTGAAGGAGCCTGCCTCGATGCCATCGTCGCGGACCGCGAAGCCGCCGGCGAGACCATCAAACGCGATGCCTTCGGCCATGTGAAGATCGACACGATCAATGTCGGCGGCTGGTTCCAGAAGCAGTTCGCCAACCTCGTCAATGCCGAGCGTTCGCTGGTTCAGAAATCCGGCTATTTCGCCCGCTCCGCGCCCGCCAATGCCGACGACCTCCGCCTCATCCACAGCATGGTGGACCTGGCTGTGGAAAGCGCCCTCAACAAGGTCTCCGGCGTCACCGGCCATGACGAAGGACAGGACGGCAAATTGCGTACCATCGAGTTCCCCCGCATCAAGGGCGGCAAGGCCTTCGATCTTTCGACCAGATGGTTCGCCGAAGTGATGGATACGATCGGACAAAAATACCAGGAAGCATGATTGACGCAGCGCTAATATGGTGTCTTTGCTTGTTTCCTAGGGATTAGGAGGAGATTCCATGTCGCTCGAAGCCTGGCTCGCTTTTGCCGCCGCATCCGCCATCATGCTTGCCATTCCGGGGCCGACCATCCTGCTCGTCGTGTCCTATGCGCTTGGCCATGGACGAAGGACGGCGCTGGCGACGGTAAGCGGCGTGGCGCTCGGCGATTTCACGGCGATGACGGCGTCCCTCTTCGGCCTCGGTGCGGTTCTGGCCGCATCGGCAATGCTCTTCACGGTGCTGAAGTGGATCGGCGGCGCCTACCTCATCTGGCTAGGCATCAAGCTTTGGCGCGCGCCGCTCATCACCGAACCGGTCGCCGACAACGACAACCTGCCGGAAGAGAAGTCGCTGAAGATCTTCCTGCACGCCTATATCGTGACGGCGCTCAATCCGAAGAGCATCGTCTTTTTCGTCGCCTTCGTTCCGCAATTCCTCAACCCCGCAAAGCCCTTCTTCGAACAGATGGTCATCATGGAGCTGACCTTCCTCGTTCTCGCAGCGATCAATGCTTCGACTTACGCACTTCTTGCGAATGCCGCACGCGGCCTCATCCGCAAGGCCAGCGTACAGCGCGCCGTCAATCGCACC
This sequence comes from Rhizobium gallicum bv. gallicum R602sp, assembly GCF_000816845.1. Lineage (NCBI taxonomy): Bacteria > Pseudomonadati > Pseudomonadota > Alphaproteobacteria > Hyphomicrobiales > Rhizobiaceae > Rhizobium > Rhizobium gallicum. The sequence continues at coordinate 2,494,084 of NZ_CP006877.1, forward strand.
GGCGGGACATTATTGATCGCTGCAGGCGCCGTGACGGCCGGTTATCGCCGTATCGCCGCCTGACGATTTTCGCCGGGTTGCGGCGCAACTGCGAATAGGTTAATGGCAAATCAGGGTTCAGGGTCTCGATAACTTTTAAATGCTGCCAGGGCGGCGCGATTCACGAAAGTGACAGAATGGTAGCGAACGGATTTTCCGGCTTGAAACGCGGCCTTGTCGTGACGACAATGCTCTGCGGTATAGCCGGATGCTCGACGGTCGAGTACACGTCCCAGGCGGAATTGACCGCTGTGCAGAGCGTCGTTCCAACCCCGAAGCCTGGCGAAGGTGCGATGATGATGGCCGCCGTACCGGCCGCCGACGGCGCCAGCCGTCCCGAAACCGCATTCGCAGCTTCCAATCCGCAGGCGACACCCGCTTTGACCGCCGCCGCAACGGCAGTGCCGGCGACGGCAACGTCCGCCGATCGTGCCATGCAGCAGGCGATGACCGCGAGTGGCACACAGATTCCGCTGACGCCGGAAATGACCGCGATCCAGTCGGTCGTGCCGACCCCGCGTCCAGGCACTCCGGCATCGCCATCGAACCAGCTTGCCTTTGCAGCGACAGCGCCGCAGAGCGGCGCCCTGGCTGCCATCGCCTCCGTCGGCGCCACGCGGCGTTCAATGTCGGATTTCACCTTCGACGAGTCCGGTCCGATGGACCCGCCGGCTGCGCCGCCGATGTTCAGCGACAGCGACATTGATACGGCGCCGACCGTGGAAAAGAGCTTTATCAGCAAGCTGATCAGCAAATATTCGAAACTTTACGAAGTCCCCGAAACATTGATCCACCGCGTCGTACACCGAGAAAGCCGTTATAATCCAAAGGCTTACAACAAGCGCGGTTATTTCGGCTTGATGCAGATCAAATACAATACGGCCAAATCGATGGGCTATGACGGCGCGCCCACCGGTCTTCTCGACGCCGAAACCAACATCAAGTATGCCGCGAAATATCTGCGCGGCGCATGGCTCGTTTCCAACAACAAGGAAGAAGATGCCGTGAGGCTTTATGCGCGAGGCTATTATTACGATGCCAAGCGCAAAGGCATGACGAATATTGCCCAGGGCGACTACTAAGCTTTCGCCTGCACATACGCTCAACTGGCAGGCAGCGCGCCCAGCAGCTCTTTCAGCATGAGCTGCGGCTTGTAGCCGAGGCGGCCTGGCGTCAAGCCCATACGGACGAAGACCAGATCGGCGGACGGCACGATCGCCATGCTTTGCCCATCATGTCCTTCCAGCCAGAAGGTATCTTCCGGCAGCCCCGCTTCGGCGCTCGTATCTCCGCCGGGTGCTGCGAGCCATGCCTGACCTTGCGTATATTTACCGCCCGACGATTGCGTCGGCGTTCGCATCGTTCGGGCAAACCCCTCCGGCAACAGCCGTTGACCGTTCCAGACGCCGTCCTGAAGCAGGAATTGCCCGAAACGCGCCCAATCGCGCGCCGTCGCGTAGAGATAGGAACTGCCTGCAAAGGTGCCACGGGCATCGACCTCCAGCACCGCGCTCGACATGCCGAGCGGCTTGAAAAGTGCCTGCCTCGGATAAGAGAAGGCCTCTTTCTGGTCGCCTACCCCATCCATCCAGATTCGCGACAACAGGACCGCCGTACCGCTCGAATAACGGAAGCGTTCGCCGGGCTTTGCTTCGAACGGCGCATTGGCGGGCAACGAAACCATATTGGGGTCGAGATAGAGCATGCGCGTCACATCCGTGACATCGCCGTACTCCTCGTTGAAAGCGAGGCCGCTTTCCATGCCCAGCAGATCCCGGAGCCTGATCTGCGACCGTTCGTCATTCTTCCACTGCGGCAAAAGGTTGGTCGCGTCGAAATCCAACTTTCCATCGAGCATGGCGCGCCCGACGAGCGCCGCATTGACTGTCTTGGTCATCGACCAGCCAAGCAGAGGCGTTTTCGCATTAAAGCCTTCGCCGTAGCGCTCCGCCACGATCCGGTCCTTGTGCACGACGACCATTGCCCGCATTTGCGGACCGGCCAGCACGTCGTTTGCCAGCAGCGACGCTATCTCTCCGTCGTTAGCTTCAGCAACGCTTTCGCCTTCCGGCCATAATGCCGCGTTCTCCGAAACCATCTGCGGCGACGTATCCGAAGGTACAGCTTCGGCAGCAGCCTTGAAATTGCCGTCAGGCACGCTCGTGCAGCCGAACGCCCCCCGATAGAGCGCATATCCGGGTGCGAAGAGCCCAAGAATGCGCGCCGTCACATGACCCTGATCCCGATCGACCGAAACTCTCACCAATCGCAGCAGCGGATTGCCCGGCGCCTGTACGTCGTCGTAGAGCACCGCTTGCGGGTCGCGTCCTGCCAAAAAGACATTCGAGCAGACGATCTTCGCCGCATATCCGTCACCCACGCGCAACAGCTCCGGCGGATTGACGCAAAGCCATGTCCCGCCTCCGATGACGATGACGACGGAAGCCGCGGCGAGTGCCTTCACGATACGAAGAACAGATCGCATGTCATTGCCTCCACGAACACAGAGAAGCAGGAAATCTCCTCACAAAAAAGAGCACAAGAACGCGAGTGCCGTTTCCTGTCAGGCAATTCCTGTGGAAAGCGATACCCACAGTCTGCGTCATCAAACTGTAGCAGGGACGCGCTACACGCCCTGAACGCAAAAAGGGTGACAGACTCATATGACGGAATTTGCACCGGATACCGGCTTCCGCAAGAACCGGAAACTCAAGGACGCTCTTCTCCGCCACAAGGCATTTTCCAAGGACGGCTTTTCGGAACGGCTTTTCGGCCTGCTCTTTTCCGGCCTCGTCTATCCGCAGATCTGGGAGGATCCGGATCTCGACATGCAGGCGATGGAACTGCAGCCGCATCACCGCATCGTCACGATCGGCTCGGGCGGCTGCAACATGCTCGCCTATCTCTCCAAGGCGCCGGCCTCCGTCGACGTGGTCGACCTCAACCCGCACCATATCGCGCTCAACCGCCTGAAGCTTGCTGCCTTCAAGCATCTTCCCGACCATATCGACCTCGTGCGCTTCCTCGCCATGCCCAATGAGCGCTCGAACAGCCAGGCCTTCGACCACTTCCTGTCGTCCAGGCTCGATGAGACGACACGCGCCTATTGGAACGGCCGCAAGTTCGGCCGCCGCCGCGTCACCGTCTTCAACCGCAATTTCTACGAGACCGGCCTGCTCGGCCGCTTCATCGGCGCGGCCCATCTGCTCGCCCGCCTGCACGGCGTCGATCTCAAAGAGATGACGAAGACCCGCTCCATCCGCGAACAGCGCCAGTTCTTCGACGAGCAGGTTGCGCCCCTCTTCGAAAAGCCGGTGGTACGCTGGATTACAGGGCGCAAGAGCTCGCTTTTCGGTCTCGGCATTCCGCCGCAGCAATATGACGAGCTTGCCAGCCTCGCCGCCGATCAGTCGATCGCACCGGTGCTGAAGCATCGCCTCGAAAAGCTCGCCTGCCATTTTCCGATGAGCGAGAACTATTTCGCCTGGCAGGCTTTTGGTCGCCGGTATGCCTCCGAGGACGAAGGCCCGCTGCCGACCTATCTGAAGCGGGAGCACTACGAGGTGATCCGCGAAAATGTCGATCGCGTCAACGTCCATCACGCAAGCTTCACCGAGCTTCTCGCCAAGGAACCTGCCGCCTCTCGCGACCGTTATATCCTGCTCGACGCGCAGGACTGGATGACGGACCAGCAGCTGAACGAGCTCTGGGCGGAGATTACCCGCACCGCCCGCACCGGCGCCCGCGTCATCTTCCGCACGGCGGCCGAAAAAAGCGTCATCGAGGGCCGTCTTTCCCCGGCGCTCCGCGAACAATGGGAGTATTTCGAGGAGAAGTCCCAAGATATGACCGCACTCGACCGTTCGGCCATCTACGGCGGCTTCCACATCTACGGAAAAAAGGCGTGACCGAAATCCGCACCATCGTGGACGAAAAAACTGAAACGCATGCCAACCTTATGGACGGCATGTATCGCTACCAGCGCCATATCTATGACCTGACGCGCAAATACTACCTGCTCGGCCGCGACCGTACGATCCGCAACCTGGAGGTCCCGGAGGGCGGCACGCTGCTCGAAGTCGGCTGCGGCACCGGCCGCAACCTGGTGCTCGCACACCGGCTGTTTTCCGGCGCGAGGCTCTATGGCCTAGACATTTCGCAGGAAATGCTGATTTCGGCGCGTAAAACATTCGCCACGAAGGCCGCGGTTGCCGATTTTCGCGTTGCCGACGCAACCGCTTTCACGCCAAGGGACTTCGGTGTCAGCGGCTTCGACCGGATCCTCATTTCCTATGCGCTCTCGATGATTCCCGATTGGGAACGCGCCGTCGATGCCGCCATCGCCGCATTGAACCCCGGCGGGCAGGTGCACATCGTCGATTTTGGCCAGCAGGAGGGCCTGCCGGCCTGGTTCAGGGCGGTGCTGAAGTCATGGCTTGCAAAATTTCACGTCACGCCTCGCGCCGATCTGCGCGAGGTGCTGGAAGCGCAAGCCCATGATAACAACGCGAGATTGTCGTTCGAGACGATCGGCGGCGGCTATGCCTGGCGGGCAGCAATCATCGCCCGGCCTTCACAATTCACTTGAAACTAACCGATTTTTTACGTTGATATGTTGAAAGAGGGGGATTCCTCTACTGAAACTCGTCTTTCGAAGGTCAAGCTGTGGGGCAAGTCGATCATTCGGTCCACGACGGGACATTTATGCGCCGGATTTTGTTCTGTGTATTGCCATTGGCTATCATGTTGGCCGGCTGTACTTCATCGGGATATGATTATCTTGAGACCGCATCCATAAAGCCGAAGACCCGCTTCAAGGATACCGACCCGCAGGATTTCGGGGCGAAGCATCCGCATCGGAACGAGGTTCACGGCATCGACATCTCCAAGTGGCAGGGCGACATCGATTGGCAGTCGGTGAAGACTTCGGGCGTCGCTTTTGCCTTCATCAAGGCGACCGAGGGCAAGGATAGGTTCGACCCGCGCTTCAATGAATACTGGCAGCGCGCCCGCGCCGTCAGCATCCCCCATGCGCCCTATCACTTCTATTATTTCTGCTCGTCGGCCGACGAGCAGGCCGACTGGTTTATCCAGAACGTCCCGCGCGAATCGATGCGCCTGCCCCCGGTCCTGGACGTCGAGTGGAACGGCGAATCGAAGACCTGCCGCTTCCGCCCGGACCCGGCGACCGTGCGCGCTCAGATGCAGCGCTTCATGGACCGCCTCGAAGCCTATTACGGCAAGCGGCCGATCATCTATACATCGGTCGATTTCCACCGCGACAATCTGCAGGGTTATTTCCAGGACTATCACTTCTGGGTCCGCTCGGTGGCCGCGCACCCGGAAGTTACCTATGCCGACCGCCGCTGGGCCTTCTGGCAGTACACGTCGACCGGCGTGATTCCCGGCATCAAGGGCCCCGCGGACATCAATGTGTTTGCGGGCTCGTCAAAGAACTGGGCCAACTGGGTGGCATCCGTTTCTAAGGACAGAAATTCTTAGTAACGTCCGCCGATCTTTCTTGCTTCCGTCACATTCATCTGTGAAAGCAACGGACATATTTCGGGTATAAGGACGATCTCATGCACCGCTCGCTCGCAAGCCGCTCTGCACTTGCTCTTTTGTTTGCAATCACCGCGGCAACCACGGCATTGGCTCAGCAGCAGGCAATGGCTCCGGCGGCCTCCCCTCCACCGGCCGCAACGCCTCAGGCTCCTCCCGTGGCTTGCGCCGGCGACCTTGCCGAATTTCTGGCTGGCGTGAAGGCCGATGCGATCGCCGCCGGCGCCTCCGCCGAAGCTGCCGACAAGGCGCTCGCCGGCGCGCAGATCGATCCCAAGGTTCTGAGCCGCGACCGCGCGCAAGGCGTCTTCAAGCAGACCTTCCTTGAGTTTTCGCAGCGCACCGTCAGCCAGGCCCGTCTCGATATTGGCCGCCAGAAGCTGAAACAGTTCGCAGACGTCTTCGCCAGAGCCGAGCAGGACTATGGCGTCGCCCCGGGCGTCATCACCGCCTTCTGGGCTATGGAAACGGACTTCGGCGCGGTTCAGGGCGATTTCAATACGCGCAACGCGCTCGTCACGCTGGCGCATGACTGCCGCCGTCCCGAACTCTTCCGCCCGCAATTGATCGCGCTCATCGAAATGGTTCAGCACGGCGACCTTGACCCGGCGACCAATACCGGCGCATGGGCGGGTGAGATCGGCCAGGTACAGATGCTTCCGCGCGACATCGTCGCCTACGGCATGGACGGCGACGGCGATGGCCATGTCAGGCTGAAGGAGAGCAGCCCGGACGCCATCCTGACGGCTGCGAAGTTCATCCAGCATCTCGGCTTTGAACGCGGCCAGCCCTGGCTGCAGGAAGTCACCCTGCCCGACAACCTTCCCTGGGAAAAATCGGGCCTCGGCGGCACCATGACGGCGGGCGAATGGTTTGCACTCGGTGTTCAACCGCGTGACGGCAACACCAGCTTCGGCAATCTGGAGGGTGACCTCGTTCTCCCGCAGGGCCGTCACGGACCGGCCTTCATCGCCTACCCGAACTTCAAGATCTATCTCGAGTGGAACAAGTCGTTCATCTACACGACCTCGGCCGCCTATTTCGCCACCCGCTTTGGCGGTGCGCAGCCCTATCTCAAGGGGACGCCGGAACAGGGCCTTGCGAATGACCAGATGAAGCAGTTGCAGACCAAACTGCAGTCGAAGGGCCACGATGTCGGTCAGATCGACGGCATTTTGGGTTCCGGCACCCGTGTCGCGATCCAGAAGGAGCAGCAGCGTCTCGGAATGCCCGCTGATGGCTGGGCCACGCCCGGCCTGCTGAGCGCGCTCTGATCAATCCATTTTCGTGAAGGCCGCCCCATTCGATCGCGTCCCGGAAAATGCCGGGGCGCGATTTCGATTTCCCGCATCATATCAGCATCTTCCGTTCATGCCTTTATGTAGCCATCGCCGTTAACGGTCCAATCGCCCAATTTAACGCGCAGTTAAAATGTGTGAATAAAATTCCATCGTGATTTGGCAATTAATTCCAATTGCTTAGCCGACCACAACGTGGCTCATCCGCAGTCCGCCGTTGCGCTGCAGCATAGAATCCGCTTTCCACGCGACACAATTCAGACATATTATATGCAGGTTAACGCGAGGAGGCAGACATGGGTATTACACGATCCTTGAATGTCCTGTTGGTCAGTGCAGCGTTCGCGTTCGTCTTGTCCATGCTCTTCATTTGAGCGGTCGGCGAACCCTATGACTGGAATACCTAGCTCCTGACAAGCTAACAGTTCAGCCAATTAAAAAGCGCATGTCACCGCCAGACATGCGCTTTTTTATTCGATGCCGACTACCGCCGCCCTCAGGCAGCGGCGCCCGCTGCCCTCTTTGCGCCCTCGCGCCTGAGGCCGAGATTGGTGAGCACGGCTGAAACCAACGGCGAGCGGTTCATCGTATAGAGATGAAACTCGTCCAGCCCGCGGCGGACGAGATCCTCGATCTGCTCGACGGCGACATCGACGGAAACCTTCGCCCGCTCCTCCACCTTGTCGTCGAGACCGGCAAAGCGCTCGTCGAGAAAGGCCGGTATCACTGTGCCGCATGCGCTGGCAAATCGCTTCAGCTGCGTCAGGTTCTGGATCGGCATGATGCCGGGAACGATCGGGATTTTGACGCCTGCGGCCCGCACCTTCTCCAGGTAGCGCTCGAAATTGTCGTTGTCGAAGAAGAATTGCGTCAACGCGCGGTCCGCGCCGCTGTCGGCCTTTCGCTTCAGCATGTCGATATCGGCCGCCACGTCCCGGCTCTCCGGATGTTTTTCCGGATAGGCGGACACCGAAATCTCGAAATCGCCGATCTCGCGAAGGCCGGCCACGAGTTCGGCCGCATTTGCGTAGCCGCCCGGATGAGGCTGGTAGGGCACCCCTGCCCCGCCCGGCGCATCGCCGCGCAACGCCACGAAGTGCTTCACGCCGGCCTTGCGGAAATGGTCGATCACCTGATGCGTTTCTTCCTTCGTGGCGCCCACGCAGGTGAGATGCGACGCCGTCGCAAGCGGCGTTTCGTTGAGGAACCGCGTCACGGCCGTCAGCGTCGGTGCCTTCGTGGTACCGCCAGCGCCATAGGTCACCGAGACGAAATCCGGATCCCAGTCCTGCAGCTCGGCAACGGTCTTCCAGAGCTGACCTTCCATCTCCTCCGACTTCGGCGGGAAAAATTCGAAGGAAATGCCGATATCGCGGCGGTCTCCGGTGTTCAATGCCATATCATACCTCCCCGGCCAATACTGTTTCGGCGCCTTCGGATGAAATGAGGCGCCTCGGATCGCGCGCAAGCCAGATCGTGACCGTAAGCCCCTTCTCGCCCGGCTGACCCGGATGAAGATCGACGGTCTGCTCCACATCGAGCCCCGCCTTGCGCAGCCAGTCGGTCATTGACTGATGCGAGAAACCAAGGCGGACATGCGCGTGCTCGTCGCGAAGATATTCGAGCCCATGCGGCGCAAGGTCGATGACCATGAGACGTCCACCGGGTGCCAGCATCCGCGCCGCCTCGGTGATCGCGATTTCGGGCTGATCGAAAAAGTGCAAAACCTGATGAATGGTGACGAGATCGAAGTCCTGTCCCTCGAACGGCAGGTTCAGGATGTCGGCATGCCGCACCGAAGCCTTGGTGATGCCCGCCCTGTCGAGATTGGCGCGGGCGACGCTCAGCATGTCACGGCTGGCATCGACGCCGATCGCCCTGCGATAGAGCCTGGAAAGCAGCTCCAGCATGCGGCCGGTCCCCGTGCCGAGATCGAGCAGCGAATTGACCGGCTGATTACCGAGCAGCTTGATGACCGCGGCATCCACCTCTTCGTCGGCGGCATGGAGGCGCCGAAGCTCGTCCCATTCGGCGGCGTTGCGGCTGAAATAGGCCTGCGCCCGCTCTGCCCGCTGACGCTTCACGGCTAAAAGCCGCTCGCCATCGCGCAGGATCACAGGGTCGTTCTGGGACGCGTGTGTTAGCAGCACGCGCACCAGCGCCGCCGCCTTGCCGTCCTGCCTCAGCCGGAAATAGGCCCAGGCACCCTCCTGATAACGATCGATGAGGTCGGCCTCACCGAGCAGCTTCAGATGCCGCGAAATGCGAGGCTGCGACTGTCCGAGAATTTCCGTAAGATCGGTCACCGTCAAATCGCCGGCGGCAAGGAGCGCGAGAAGCCGCAGGCGCGTCGGCTCACCGGCCGCCTTCAAGACGTCCACCAGCGCATCCAATCCAAGCCTAATAGCTTCAGCCATATCCCAACCCAATCAACATATAAAGATATCTTTATGTGAATTGAGAAGGCCTGGCAAGCAGGAATCCGCTCTGTTCACGAAATTCACTGCTCTGAAAGCGACCGGCAAGAATACAAAAACCCCGGCGCTTGCCGGGGCTTCTGATCCAAGAGACGGCTCTGGCTATCAGCGCGTCAGGCGCTTGTAGGTCACCCGCTTCGGATTGACCGAATCCACGCCGAGGCGGCGCATCTTGTCCTGCTCGTAATCTTCGAAGTTGCCTTCGAACCATTCGACATGGCTATCGCCTTCGAAGGCGAGGATATGCGTTGCAAGCCGATCGAGGAACATGCGGTCGTGGCTGATGATAACGGCGCAGCCAGCGAAGTTTTCGAGCGCGTCCTCGAGCGCGGCCAGCGTTTCCGTATCGAGATCGTTGGTCGGTTCGTCGAGGAGCATGACGTTGCCGCCGGCCTTCAGCATCTTGGCAAGATGGACGCGGTTGCGCTGGCCGCCGGAAAGCGTGCCGACCTTCTGCTGCTGGTCGCCGCCCTTGAAGTTGAAGGCGCCGCAATAGGCGCGCGAATTCACTTCGTGCTTGCCGAGCTTGATGATGTCGTTGCCGGCGGAGATCTCTTCCCAAACGGTCTTGTTGCCGTTGAGCGCATCACGACTCTGGTCGACATAGCCGAGATCGACGGTATCGCCAATGCGGATTTCGCCGCTGTCGGGCTTTTCCTGGCCGGTGATCATGCGAAAGAGCGTCGTCTTGCCGGCACCGTTCGGGCCGATGACGCCGACGATGCCGCCCGGCGGCAGCTTGAAGCTCAGGTTCTCGATCAGGACGGTATCGCCGTATCCCTTGGTGAGGTTCTCGGCCTCGATGACGACCTGGCCGAGACGCTCACCAACCGGGATGACGATCTGGGAGTCGCCGGGACGGCGGTCGGCGGCTGCCGCCACCAGTTCGTCATAAGCGCGGATACGCGCCTTCGACTTTGCCTGACGCGCTTTCGGGCTGGAGGCGATCCATTCCTGCTCACGAGACAGAGCCTTCTGGCGGGAGGCTTCTTCACGGCCCTCCTGCTGCATGCGCTTCGCTTTCGCTTGCAGATAAGCCGAATAATTGCCCTCATAGGGAATGCCGCGGCCGCGGTCGAGTTCGAGGATCCAGCCGGTGACATTGTCCAGGAAATAGCGGTCGTGGGTGATCATTAGCACGGAACCCGGATACTCGCGCAGGTGCTTTTCGAGCCAGGCGATCGTCTCGGCGTCGAGGTGGTTCGTCGGTTCATCGAGGAGCAGCAGATCCGGCTGGGCAAGCAGCAGGCGGCAGAGCGCCACGCGGCGCTTTTCGCCGCCCGAAAGATTGTCGACCGAAGCCTCGCCCGGCGGGCAGCGCAGCGCGTCCATTGCCATCTCGACCTGGTTTTCCAAGTCCCAGAGGTTCTGGCTGTCAATGATGTCCTGGAGCTTCGCACCCTCTTCCGCCGTCTCGTCGGAATAGTTCATCATCAGCTCGTTGTAGCGGTCGAGGATCGCCTTCTTGGAGGCCACACCTTCCATGACGTTTTCGAGCACCGTCTTGGACGCATCGAGCTGCGGCTCCTGCGCCAGGTAGCCGAGCGTTGCGCCCTCGGCGAGCCAGGCTTCGCCGGTATATTCCTTGTCGAGGCCAGCCATGATGCGCAGGACGGTGGACTTACCGGCGCCATTCGGGCCGAGGATACCGATCTTGGCATCCGGGTAGAAGGAGAGGTGGATGTTCTCCAGCACCTTCTTGTTGCCATAGGCCTTGTTGAGGCCGGCCATATGATAGATGAACTGACGTGCCATTATACGCTGCTCCGGGCGGAAACTTGAAAACCGTGGCCGCTATTTAGGCGAAAGCCGGCTTTCGGGCAACGCCGAAACCGGCTTTCTCTACGGCAATCGATTTGGTTGCCCGCGAAAAGCGGCGGAACGGAGGGATTTGCCCGATCTCGTCATGCTTTCCGCCCAGTTGCATGAAATAGTCGGGGGCCATCGCACGGTATGGGTCGAAACGAAGCAGCGCGCTCAAGCGCGATGAGCTCGGCTGCAAGCGCCGTCAAAGCTCTGCTCATCAAGATGACCGAAAAAATGCGCGGGACTCCTCGCCATTGGCAGTCGGCAAGGCCACAGGCCTCCATTTGCTGAACAACCGCCAAAGGATCGTCACCCAGCGTTCTGATTCAAGGTTGCCCATGCTGGCTGCCGCGCCGGTTTCGATCAGTTCCCTTGCTGTCGCGTAGTCTCCACGCAGCGCTTGCCGGAAACCGCCAGAAAGTGCGTTTTGTTCGTCAGGACGCTACGCAGCCCGCCGCTGGCTTCGGATAGACGCGCGAGTATCTCGCCATCGCCGCAGCCCACATCCAGAACCGTTCCGCCGGCAGACGTGGGGCCGGCCACGCCTGGAACACCAGCTCGTGACGTATTTTGCCGTGTATCCCATCCGAGTATCTCTGGTAGCGTCCCCACGCGTCCGTAGTCATCCAGCCGCATCGTTCTCCCACCCCGCTTCGAGCCGCGCTCCAGTTTCGAACCTTGCGATGAACTCTCAGAACCCCGCCGCGTCGACAACACCTTCGTCGCAGCCGAAGGAGGTGCGGCCGGCGTCTTGCATGAGTTTTGCAAGTCCCGCTCCGGCGCCGGCGGCCGAGCCCGCATCCTCCGACAGCCCGATCGTCAGCTCGCTGATCACGCGGACGCTGCCCGCGCGCCGGCAGCTCATCTTCACACGCTCGCCAGCGCCCGCCCCGAAGCTCTTGTCGAAAGCCGTCTTGACCTGATCCGCCTTGACGGTCCTGCCGACATTCGCGGCAAAGAGATCGCGCACCGCCGAGCCATTGAGGTCATCCATCAGGCGGATCGCCACGCCGAAATAATCATCCGCGCTCATCTTCGTGCAGGTGCCGTGCTTCGTCCATTCATGACGTTCGAGGCCCGATTGCGTTCCGGGCATGGCCTTTGCAAGGGCTGACGCATTCTCAGCCGTCAGCTTGACCTTGGGCAGCTTTTGCCAATCGCCGTCTTTGTCGACTGCCTGCAAGTCCTTCGATACGCCACAATAGTTCTGCCGCAGCGGCCACAGGCCGTGCAGCGAGAAATTCGTCGCGTCGAAGCGCTCCTTGGTCTGGCTGCTGCATTCCGGCTTCCTTTGGTTTGTCTGGCAGAATGCCGGCTGCCAACTTGCAGCAAGGATGAAGCGCGTTCCCCCTTCTCCTTCCTGGGCAACCGCAAAGCCGGCCAAAACCATTGAAAGAACAAACGTCCTCCAGCGCAGAAACGCCCTGCTCATCGCCACTCCCCGCAGACAGAACAATTACGGAACAAGTAAGCATGAGGCCCAAACCCCTGCAACCCTCACTCGCCCGAAATTCCACTGCAAACATGTGCCGGGATGTTGCATTTGGCCCGCGATCTGCTCTTTTTGCAGCGGGAGGATGGAAATGTTTTCGCAAACACAATGGCTTAAGACGCCAGAGGCGACGCTCGCCTTTCATCATGAGGCAGCCAGCGGCGGCCCGCGCGGCATCGTGCTGATCTCCCACGGACTTGCTGAACATTCGAAGCGCTACGCACGCTTCGCCAAGGCGATGGCCGGGCGCGGCTATCATGTCTATGCGCACGACCACCGGGGCCACGGCGAGACGGTGGCTGACGGCGCCCCGATCGGCCAGTTCGCCAGGCGCAACGGCGTGCAGCAGGTTCTTGCCGATATGGTGGCCATGCGGGACTATGCGGCAGGGTTCCATCCGAACCTTCCAGTGATCCTCTTCGGCCACTCCATGGGCGGGCTGATCGCGCTCAACGCTGCAGTAACCCTTCCGGAAAAATTCGATGCCGTCGCCGTATGGAATTCGAATTTCGCTGTCGGTCTGACAGGCCGGGCCGCGCAAGCCATCCTGCTTGCCGAGAAGGCCCTGAAAGGTTCCGACGTTCCGAGCGGCATGCTGCCGAAGCTTACCTTCGACACCTGGGGCAAATCCATCCCCGGCCACCGGACGGAATTTGACTGGCTCTCCCGCGATCCGGCCGAAGTCGACAAATATATCGCCGATCCGCTCTGCGGCTTCGATGCTTCCGTTTCGCTGTGGCTCGATATATTCGAACTCACCTTTCGCGCGCCGCAGAAGCGGCATCTCGACAGGCTGAAAAGGAACCTGCCAATCCACCTCGTCGGCGGCGGAAAAGATCCAGCGACCGATTTCGGAAAAGCGATGATATGGCTGTCAAACCATTTGAAACGGCATGGTTTCTCCCGTATCACGACCGAAATATATCAGGATAAACGGCACGAGACGCTGAACGAGATCGGAGCCGAAGCGGCGATTTCGGCCTTTGCCGATTGGTGCGATGAAGCAACCGCAAGACCCTGACGAGCGGACCGGAAATGAATAGCGCAATAACGAAGAATAGATCCTCCGAAATCAGCATGGGCCTGATGCTCATGTTTATTTCGGTGCTCGTATCGCCTCTGATCGATATCTTCTCCAAGCTTGCCATCACGACGGTTCCGTCTGCGGAGATTACCGCTGCACGCTTTGCCATACAGGCTCTCTGCATGCTTCCGATCGTTATCTGGCGCAAGAAACTGACAGATTCGTCATGGAGGCAGAGCCTCTTCCACGCGATCCGCGGTGCCATCATCACCATTTCGATGATCTCGTTCGTCAGCACGCTGAAATACATGGCGGTTGCAGATGCGATCGCGATCTTCTTCGTCGAACCCATCATCCTCACCATCCTGAGCAGCCTATTTCTCGGCGAAACGATCGGCTGGCGGCGCTACACAGCCTGCGGCGTCGGTTTCCTCGGCGCGATACTGGTCATTCAGCCGAGCTTCCAGGAAGTCGGCTACGTTGCGCTGCTGCCGGTCGTCAGCGCAGTCTGCATCGCCATCTCTGCAATGATGAACAGGGCCCTGGCGCAGCGCGAGGACCCGTGGGTGATGCAGTTTCACATGGGCTTGTGGGGTCTGCTCTTTTGCGGTGTCCTGCTTTTCTTCGCCCGTGGAAGCGGCTCGGATGTGTTCGAACCGGTAATGCCAACCATGATAGGTCTCGTCTGGCTCCTCGGCGTCGGCGTAACGGCCGCGATCGCCAGCATCCTCGGCGTCTATGCCTATCGCTCCGCACCCGCCTCCACCTTGGCGCCGCTGCAATATTTCGAGATCGTCTCAGCCACGATCTTTGCATGGCTGGTCTTTGGTGATTTTCCCGACGCCATCAAATGGCTGGGCATTCTCATCATCATCGCATCCGGACTTTACATCATCTGGCGCGAGCGCCGCTTTGCATCCAAACCCGTATCCGATACATCTGAGGCAACGCGGGCACCATGATCCGTTCTCGGGAGGAACATGACGGACAGTCGTAAGAAACCGCCGCTAGCCGGCATCAGGGTGATCGAGCTCGCCCGCGTCCTGGCGGGCCCCTGGGCCGGGCAGATGTTGGCCGATCTCGGCGCAGACGTCATCAAGGTCGAAAATCCGGACGGCGGCGACGATACGCGCCAATGGGGGCCCCCTTTCGTCGAGGGCGGCGACGGCGAAAACCTTTCTGCTGCCTATTATCACTGCGCCAATCGCAACAAGCGCTCTGTCACGGCCGATTTGAAGACCGAGGAAGGCCAGTCGCTGGTGCGACGGCTCGCGGCAACGGCCGATGTCCTGATCGAGAATTTCAAGCTCGGCGGCCTCGTCAAGTACGGCCTCGACTACGAGAGCTTGCGCAAGGTCAATCCGAAGCTCGTCTACTGCTCCATCACCGGCTTCGGCCAGTCTGGCCCCTATGCCAGCCTGGCGGGCTATGACTATATCGTCCAGGGCATGTCCGGCTTCATGTCGATCACCGGCGAGCCGGATCGCCAGCCGATGAAAGCAGGTGTCGCCATCGCCGATATCTTCACCGGCATCTATGCCGTGGCGGCGATCGAGGCAGCTCTCATCCATGCGCTGAAAACCGGTGAAGGACAGCTTGTCGATATGGCGCTGCTCGACGTGCAATCCGCCGTGCTCGCCAATCAAAACATGAACTACCTGGTCTCCGGCCGTGCGCCGGCGCGGCTTGGTAATGCCCATCCGAATATCTCTCCTTATGAGGTCGTGCCGAGCGCGGACGGTTACCTGATCCTTGCCGTCGGCAATGACAACCAGTTCCGGCGTCTCTGCACGATCCTCGGCCTCGATGGCATCGCCGGCGACGAGCGTTTTTCGACCAACAAGGCCCGCGTCGCCAACCGCGACGAGGTGCGCCGAATGATCTCGACCGAAACATTGAAATGGCAGAAAGCCGACTTGCTGAAAGCCTGCGAAGAAAATGCCGTGCCAGCCGGCGCGATCAACACGATCGAGGAGATGTTCGCCGATCCGCAGATAAAGGCGCGCGGACTGCGCATCGATCTGCCGGATGGGGCAGGAAACGTGATCCCCGGCGTGAGGACGCCGGTCGTGCTCTCTAAAACGCCCCTGCGCTACGAGAGGCCAGGCCCTCGGCTGGGCGAGCATCAGGAAGAGGTCCTGGCTGAGCTCGAGGCATTGGAGCGCGCCGAACGGGAGGGGAAATCCGCACTATGAAGAAGACCGGCGGCGAGCTGATAGTCGAAGCGCTGAAGGCAAACGGGGTCAAGCGACTTTCCTGCGTGCCCGGGGAAAGCTTCCTCGCCGTGCTGGACGCGCTTTATGACACCGATATCGAAGTGATCGTCTGCCGGCAGGAAGGCGGTGCCGCGATGATGGCCGATTGCTGGGGCCGGCTCACCGGCGAACCTGGCATCTGCATGGTTACCCGCGGGCCTGGCGCCACCAACGCCACGGCGGGCCTGCATATCGCCAGGCAGGATTCGATCCCGATGATCCTCTTCATCGGTCAGGTCCAGCGCGATGCCCGCGAGCGCGAGGCCTTCCAGGAGGTCGAGTTCCGCCGCGCGCTGACCGAATATGCAAAATGGGTCGGCGAAATCGACGATGCGACGCGCATTCCCGAATTCGTGACCCGCGCCTTTGCCATTGCCACCTCCGGCAGACCCGGGCCTGTCGTGCTGTCACTGCCCGAGGACATGTTGCGCGACGAAGTGGACGCGCCACGCGCGATGCCTTATGCCCGCGTTTCCGCTCATCCCGGGCGCCGTCAGGTCGACGATTTCTACATGCGGCTGCTGAAGGCCGAACGGCCGATGGTCATACTCGGCGGCACACGCTGGGATGCAGATGCGGTTGCCGATTTCCGCGTCTTTGCCGAACGCTTCAGGCTGCCGGTCGGCTGTTCCTTCCGCCGCCAAATGCTCTTCGATCACCTTAGCCCGGGCTATGCCGGTGATGTCGGCATCGGCATCAATCCGGTGCTGGCCAAGGAGATCAAGGAGAGCGATTTGCTCATCCTGCTCGGCGCCCGGATGTCGGAAATGCCGTCGTCAGGCTATACGCTGGTCGACGTCCCCTACCCGGCGCAATCGCTCGTCCACATCTATCCCGACCCGTCCGAACTTGGCCGCATCTACCGTCCGGACCTTGCGATCTGCGCATCGCCGCAGGATTTCGTCGCCGCCCTTTGCGATCTCCAAGCGCCTGCCGAACCGCGCTGGGCGGAACGGACGCAGCATATGCACCAAGCCTATCTTGCCTGGTCGAAGCCGCCGCAAACAGGCCCCGGCGCCGTTCACATGGGACCGATCATGGAATGGATCGAGCACAACACGAAGGCCGACACGATCTTCACCAATGGTGCCGGCAACTATGCCACCTGGCTGCACCGCTTCCATCGCTTCCGGCAGTTCAATACACAAGCGGCCCCCACATCCGGCTCGATGGGTTACGGCCTGCCGGCTGCCGTGGCCGCCAAGCGGCTTTTTCCGGAGCGCGAAGTCATTTGCTTTGCCGGCGACGGCTGCTTCCTGATGCACGGGCAGGAATTCGCCACCGCCGTCCGCTACGACCTTTCAATTATTTCCCTCGTCATCAACAACGGCATCTACGGCACGATCCGCATGCATCAGGAACGTGACTATCCCGGCCGTGTCAGCGGTACGGATCTCACCAATCCAGATTTCGCAGCCCTTGCCCGCGCCTATGGCGGCCATGGTGAAACAGTGGAGAAAACCGAAGACTTCGCGCCTGCTTTTGAGCGGGCCCGCGCCAGCGGCAAGCCTTCGATCATCGAGGTGAAGCTCGATCCCGAGGCGATCACGCCGACACGCACGCTTACCGAAATCGCGCAAACAAAAAGCCGGTGAGCGAACCCACCGGCTTTGAAACTGGCAAATGGCGCCGATCTTAGTCGACTGCGGCGATGACGATGAACTCGACCTTGTACTTCGGTGCGGCGAGCTTGGCCTCGCTGGTGGCGCGTGCCGGCGTGTTCTTCGGGTCGACCCAGGCTTCCCAGGCAGCATTCATTTCCGCAAAGTAGGAAATGTCGGAGAGATAGATCAGAGTCTGCAGAATCTTCGACTTGCTGGAACCTGCAGCGGCAAGCAGGCGATCGACTTCGGCAAGCGCCGAATTGCACTGATCGGTCACACTCTCGCCTTCGCCGACCTGGCCGGCGAGATAGACGGTGTTGCCGTGGATGACCGCGCCGCTCATGCGGGCGCCGACGTCGATACGCTTGATGCTCATGATGTTCTCCTGAGTTTTATGAAATAAAGGGCACGGCCGAAAGCCGCGCCAAAAGATCAGCCGCGAATATGATGGGTCTTCTGATAGATCGCGGTAGAGCGTGCGCCGGAACGGCAATAGCCGAGCATCGGGCGCGGAAATTCGTCGAGTGCGTCGACCATGCCTTGCACGGCTTCTTCCGTCACGCCCATCGAGCCGACGGGCACATGCGCGATGTCGAGGCCGAGTTCCTTGGCGCGGACTTCGATCACCGAAAACGGCGTCTGGTCCGGGCTTTCCTGGTCCGGACGATGGCAGACGATCGACTTGAAGCCCATCGCCTTGATCTGATCGAGATCTTCCAGCGTGATCTGGCCGGATACCGAATATTCGTCGTCGATCTGGCGGATGTCCATCGCGCGTTCCTCCTGATAATCAATGGCAGAAGCTCTACGATGCGGGACCGGAAGCGTCAACAACAGTTCGCTCAGAGGAAGGCGAAGCGAAGCGCATAGCTGCGGCTCTCGCCCGGCTGCAGCATGTTGAACTCGCCTGCTTGAAGCTCGCGACGCGAGACCCAGCGATGCGAAACCGGTTCGATGCCAAAAACGTCCGCCGGCGTCTTCTGGTTCCGCCAGACCTGCAGGTGCGGCAGCGTATCCGCGCGGAAACGCACGCAAAGCGTCTTTTCGCCCGCGGCTTTCATCGGACCGAGCCGGACTTCGGCAAAGCCATCCGTCACGGCCGGGGCCCCGACGCAAAAGAGGCCGCCAAGCTCTTCGCCGAAGGTCCATGGAAAACCACCGCCTTCGAGCATCTTCCCTTCCAGCCGCGTGCCCGCATCGAGCCATTTTCCGCCGATATTCATGTGGTACATCAAGAAGGTAGGCACCACCTGATCGCTGGTGTTGACGACCCTGTCGTCAAGCGAGACCTCCCCCGTCGCGCCGTCGATGCGCCAAAGCCGTTCGATCCGCTGCGGCAATCCTTCGACGGTAACGATATCGATGTGGGCGCAGCACTCGGCATTGCCGTTTTCGAATTTGGTCCAGACAACCTTGGCCGGATGACCGCAGGCCGAACCGTGCAGCGGGTAGACCTTGCCATCCGTCCGCCCCGGGATCGGCTCGCGATGGCGGATATGATCGGGACCGCAGGTGAAGAGAAAGCCTTCGAGCGAGTGGTCGATACGCGGATCGCCGTCGTCAGGGATGGCGCGCTTCGGCGCGATATCGACGCCGTCGACGATGCATCCGCCGATATCCATCACCGACGTTTCGTCCAGCATCAGGCGCGGCCCCTTGGCGGCGGCAAATTCGATCATTGCAATTCCTCCCGATCTTAAAGCTGCCGTAGGGTTAGGATCCGTCCGCGCATTCGTCAATCGCGGCAAACCTGTTGCGCACAACCGGCGATGCGCCATGGAACCCGCTTGCCAAACCAAACGTTTTGCCTCAGGCAGAAAGCACGATAATTTTCATCTTTTGTTTAGTACGAATTCATAAATTCCACACTAGCGTCAAAATTCGCAGGTGTGTGTCGGCCAAATCACTGTTCGAGGTGTAAGACGTGAATCGCTTTTTGAAATCGGGGATGTCCCTCGCCGCTGTCGTGCTGGCCCTTGCCGCTGCCGCACCGGTTGCCGACGCGCAGCAGTACGGCCGCCGCCAGCGCGATGTCGTGATGGTGACGCCTGACGGGGCGATCATCGATTACATTCCGCCGGGCGCCGACGTCTATTATTCGCGGGATCGCAACGGCAACCGGGTCCTGCTCGATGGTTACGGCAACGTCGTCGCGACGGAAATGCGCAGCAGCGGCTATTATCCGCGCCCGCCTGCCCGCGAAGCCCATAACAATGACCCCTACTACCCGGACAACAGCTACGGCAGCACGCGTTATGTGGAGCGCGGCGCCGTGACCGGCTCGATCCCGCGCGATGCGGAAATCCAGCGCGATCCACTTTACGATCAGCCCTATCCGGATGCCAACGGAGAAAGCTACCCGCAGAACGAGGACTATGCGTCGATCGAACCGGACCAGCCGTTCCCCGGCGACATGCAACCGGGGCCGCCCTCAGAACCGGTCATCACGCTCAAGGGAAAATCGAAGCCTGAGATCGTCGCCATCCAGGTCTTCCTCGACCGCGCGGGCGTTTCTCCGGGCGTCATCGATGGCCACATGGGGTCCAACGTCACCAAGGCGATCTATGCCTATGAGCAGATGACCGGCGAAAAGCTCGACCCCAACAATACCGAAGCGATCCTCGAGCAGTTGCGCCTGTCGGGCGGCTTACCCGTCACCAGCTACACAATCACGCCGGCAGATGCCGCCGGGCCTTATGTGGCCGCGATTCCGGAAGACTATTCGCAAAAGGCGCTTCTGCCTTCGATGGCCTACACCTCGACGACCGAAATGCTTGCAGAGCGCTTCCACATGGACGAAGCCTTCCTCAGGGAGATGAATCCGGGCGCGGACTTCACTGTGCCCGGCACGATCATCAAGGTCGTCAATGCCGGCCAAGCCAAGACCGGCACCGTCGCGAAGATTCTCGCGGACAAGGCCAAGAAGCAGGTCTTCGCCTATGACGCTGCTGGCAATCTCGTCGCCGCCTATCCCGCCTCGATCGGCTCCAGCGATACCCCTTCGCCCTCCGGCCTCGTCAACGTGGAACGCGTCGCTCTGAACCCCGGCTATACCTACAACCCGAAGATCAACTTCCAGCAGGGCGCAAACGATCGCATCCTGAATATCCCGCCCGGCCCGAACGGTCCCGTCGGCACGGTCTGGATCGCCCTTTCGAGGCCGACCTACGGCATTCACGGCACGCCGGAACCATCCAAGATCGGCCGCACCCAGAGCCACGGATGCATCCGTCTGACGAACTGGGATGCCACGGAGCTCGCCAAGATGGTGAAGCCTGGCGTGACGGTCGAGTTCGTCGATTGAGCGCTCTGCCCTCATCGGCCTGCCGGCACCTTTTCCATTTTGATGGGGAGAAGGCAGATGCCGCGTCTTTTCCGTTTCTCTTGGCCATTTCGCAAGCAGTCCCTCGCCCCGTTCACCCGGGGAGATAGGGTGAGCGCGTCCGCCAGGACACAATTTGAGCCGAGCCAAAATAAAAAGACCGCCGGATCGCTCCGGCGGTTGGTTCAAATGATCCAAAAATTCAAGCCGCCGAGCGGATCAGCGGTCCGGTTGCCCGGGCGCAAGCAGGAAGCTTGACCGGCACCTTGCGAATGATTTCCTCGGCAAAACAGAGCGCATTCTCGCAGGCCTTCTCCAGATTGGAAACCCGCATCGGGTCCATATCGTGCAGCGTGCCGCCGCAATCGAAGATGTCGCGGAATGCCGCACGCTCGATGATCGCCGTATCGAGGACCGGAACGTTCCGCTCGTTGAGCAGCGCCTTGACGAGTTGCAGTGCACGGGTGGTCACCATTGAATTGACACGGGTAAGCACCACCGAATGGCCAATGTTGATGCCCGCCTTCTCATCCAGATACTGCAGCAATTCCAGCACCTGCGCCCCGCCGCGCGCATCCATGGCACAGCCCTGGATCGGGATCAGCACATGGTCGGAGAGGCCGATTGCGGTGGCCAGCAGCGGATTGCGGGCGCCCGGCAGATCGATGATAAAGTAGTCCGTGGAATGCTTGTTCTCGCTGATGTGCTGCGGAAGCGAGGCGGACGTCACGAAGTCGATGACCTGAATATTCGCCACATGGCCGGAAATCTCGTGCCAGCGGGAAATCCAGTGCTGAGGGTCGGCATCGAGAATGGTGATGCGGTAACCTTTGCGGGCAAGTTCCGTCGCGAGCAGAAGGACGGCCGTGGTCTTGCCTGCCCCGCCCTTGGTGTTTGCAAATGTGATGACTGGCATGTTCGATCCTCGAAGGGAAATATCGCGAGCCGGATATCGCTCTCTAGCGCACTTTCGGGTTCATCGTGCGGTTAACGTATCCTTTCTGATGATGGTTAACAAAATCCAAACAAACGCGCCGAAATTGCAGCCCGCATTTTTCACATCCCTAAAAGTTGGGATGCCGGAAAACGAAAAAGCCCGGAAAGCTTGGGCTTTCCGGGCAAGTTTTGACGGTCCGCCTTATGTGATCAGAAGCAGTCTTTGAAAAGCGTCTTGGTATTTTCGAGCGTCATCGGGACGGGATTGCCGCCCGCGCTCGGGTCTTCGATTGCCATCGCCGAGAGCGCGTCGATCCGGTCCGGTGCGATTCCCATGGCCGAAAGGCTTTCCGGAACCCCGAGTTCAAAGCGAAGCTTCAGCACGTAATCATAGAAACCGTCGAAGCCGCCGGAGATGCCGAGATAGGCCGCAGCGCGTGCGATCTTCTCTTCGATCGCTGCGCGGTTGAACCGCAGCACCGCCGGCATCACGACGGCATTGGTCATGCCGTGATGCGTGTTGTAGACGGCGCCGATCGGATGCGACAGCGCATGGATGGCGCCGAGGCCTTTCTGGAAGGCGACAGCGCCCATGGCGGCAGCCGCCATCATGTTGGCGCGGGCTTCGAGGTCGGTCCCTTCCTTGTAGGCACGTGGCAGGAATTCCTTGACGAGGCGCATGCCTTCCAGCGCGATACCGGCAGACATCGGATGATAGAAGGGTGAGGAATAGGCTTCCAGGCAATGCGCAAAAGCATCCATGCCGGTCCCGGCGGTGATGATCTTCGGCATGCCGACGGTCAGCTCCGGATCGGCGATGACGACGCCCGGCAGGAACTTTGGATGGAAGATGATCTTCTTCACATGCGTTGTGGAATTGGTGATGACGCTGGCGCGGCCGACTTCCGAGCCAGTGCCGGCCGTTGTTGGCACTGCAACGATCGGCGCAATGCCCTCGACGCTCGCACGCGTCCACCAGTCTCCAATATCCTCGAAATCCCAGACCGGACGCGTCTGGCCGGCCATGAAGGCGACGCACTTGCCGAGATCGAGGCCCGAACCGCCACCGAAGGCGACGACGCCGTCATGGCCGCCGTCCTTGAAAGCCTTCACGCCGGCATCGAGGTTCTTCTCGTTCGGATTCGGATCGACGTCTGCAAAGATCGCGCGGCCGAGGCCTGCATCTTCCAGGATGTCGAGCGCATTCTTGGTAATCGCCATAGAGGCCAGGCCGCGATCGGTAACCAGCAGCGGCTTCTTCATGCCAAGGCTCTTGCAGGCGTCCGCCAGCTCCTTGATGCGGCCGCGGCCGAGCTTGACGGCAGTCGGATAGCTCCAGTTGGCTGTTATATTGCTGCTGCTCATGCTGTGACTTTCTTGAGGTGATAAGATTTTGGGCGCGTCAGATTGTGGAAGCCGATGATCGACAGCGAGCCGCCGCGGCCGGTTTCCTTGACGCCGGTCCAGCAAAGCGCCGGATCGAGGTAATCGGCACGGTTCATGAAGACTGTGCCGGTTTCGATTTCGCGGCCGATCCGTCCTGCCCTGTCCGGGTCCTTCGTCCAGAGCGAAGCCGTCAGCCCGTACTGGCTGTCGTTCATCAGCGCGATCGCTTCGGCATCGTTCTTGACCTTCATGATGCCGACGGCCGGGCCGAAGGTTTCTTCGCGCATGAAGGCCATCGAGTGATCGACATCGACCAGAATCTGCGGCGCGAGATAGGCTCCGCCGTCATCTTGCGGGAAGAGCTTCGGATCGATTAGCGTCCTCGCACCCTTCGAGACGGCATCGGAGATCTGCTCGCGCACGACCTTGGCGAAACGCTTGTTGGCCATCGGACCGAGCGAGGTTTCCGGATCAAGCGGATTTCCGAGTTTGTAATTGGAAACCCAGGCGACCGACTTCTCGACGAAGCTGTCATAGAGCGTTTCGTGCACATAGATGCGCTCGATGCCGCAGCAGCATTGGCCGGAATTGTAGGTCGCGCCATCCATCAACGTATCGACGGCCGCGTCGAGATCGGCGTCTTCCATGACGTAGCCCGGATCCTTGCCGCCGAGCTCGAGGCCGAGGCCCGTAAAGGTGCCGGCTGCAGCCCGCTCCATAACACGCCCGCCTTCGACCGAACCCGTGAAGTTGATGAAATTGAAGCTTCCTGCCGCAATCAGCGCCGAGGTCGTTTCGTGATCGAGGAACACGTTCTGGAAGACATCCTCCGGAACGCCTGCCTCGACAAAAGCCTGAACCAGCCGCTCGCCCACCAGCAGCGTCTGCGACGCATGTTTCAGGATAACGGTATTGCCTGCCATCAGCGCCGGAGCGATGGTGTTGATCGCCGTCATATAAGGGTAGTTCCACGGGGCGATCACGAACACGACGCCATGCGCTTCACGCTCGATACGGCGCTCGAACTTGTCGCTCTCTTCGACAACAAGGGGCGCCAGCGCGTCGGCAGCGATCGACGCGACATAGTTGGAACGCTCGTTGAAGCCCCGATATTCGCCGCCATACTTGACCGGCCGACCCATCTGCCAGGCGAGCTCCGGCACGACGAGATCGGACATCTCGTTGAGCCGCGTAACGCCTTTGAGCACAAGCTGCACGCGCTCCTCCAGCGGCCGCTTCGCCCAGGCCGTCTGCGCCTTGCGGGCACGGGCGACAACGTCCTTGGCCGCCTCTAGCGAGAGCGCTGAGCGCTCTGCGTAAACCGATCCGTCGACCGGCGAAATGCATTGGATCATAGTCATGATCGAATCCTGCCTTTTTATTCCACAAATCTCTTCGGGCACCAGCCCCTCATCCGCCGGCCGACACCTCTCCCCGCAAGCGGGCGAAGGAAGTATGCCGCACCGGTCTCGCCAATCGCAACGCCCCTTAGGGCAAGTCCCCTCGCCCCTCAAAGCGGGTCAGGGTGAGGGCAAGCAACGACCGGCCGCAAAATGCCTTACGCCCTTTCAAAGCCTCTCGCCACTTCCCAATCCGTCACGCGGCGGTCGTATTCCTCCTGCTCCCATTCGGCAGCGCGGGTGTAGTGGTCGATGACGTCGTTGCCGAAAGCCTTCCGCAGCATTTTCGATTCCGTCATTGCGACCGTCGCGGCGCGAAGCGTGTGCGGAATCTCGCGGATATCGCGCGCACCATAGGCGTCGCCGACGAATGGCGATTCGAGTTCGAGCCTGTCCTCGATCCCCTCGATGCCAGCCGCCAGCAGTGCTGCAAAGGCGAGATAGGGATTGAGGTCCGAACCGCCGACGCGGCATTCGATCCGGATCGCCTTAGTGTCGTCGCCGCACAGGCGGTAGCCGGCGGTGCGGTTGTCCTTGCTCCAGATCGCCTTCGTCGGCGCGAAGGTGCCGGCCATGAAGCGCTTGTAGGAATTGATATAGGGCGCCAGGAAATAGGTGATCTCGCTGGCGTGGGCGAGAAGGCCGGCCACGTAGTTCCGCATCAACGGCGACATGCCGTATGTACCCTTTTCATCGAAGAACAGCGGCGTCTTGCCGTCGGCGCTCCAGAGCGACTGATGGATATGAGAGGAGCTGCCGGCCGAGGTGTAGTTCCATTTGGCGAGGAAGGTGATCGCCTTGCCCTTCGACCAGGCGATTTCCTTGCAGCCGTTCTTGATGATGGCGTGCCGGTCAGCCATCGTCAGCGCGTCGGCGTAGCGCACATTGATTTCCTCCTGCCCCGCCGAAGCCTCACCCTTGGAATTCTCGACCGGAATGCCCGCACCCTGCAAACCGGTACGGATCGCCCGCATCACCTCCTCTTCCTTGGTCGTCTGGAAGATGTGGTAGTCCTCGTTGTAGGCGCTGGCGAGCTTGAGATTGCGGTAGCCGGCGGCATGGGCAGCCTCATAGGTCTGGTCGAAGAGGAAGAATTCGAGCTCGGATGCCATGAAGGCCTTCATGCCCATGTCTTCGAGACGCTTGACCTGCCTCTTCAGGATGGCGCGCGGCGAATGCGGCACCTCTTCGTGCGTGTGATGGTCAAGCAGATCGCAAAGGACCAGTGCCGTTCCTTCGAGCCAGGGAATGCGGCGCAGCGTCGAAAGGTCCGGTTTCATCGTGTAGTCCCCGTAACCCTTCTCCCAGCTCGTCGCCTTGTAGCCGGAGACGGTTTCCATCTCCATGTCGGTCGCGACCAGATAGTTGCAGCTATGCGTTTCCTTCCAGGCGCTTTCGAGGAAATATTCCGCCTGGAAGCGCTTGCCCATCAAGCGACCCTGCATGTCCACCTGGCATGCGAGAACGGTATCGATGCGCCCTTCGGCCACGTCCTTCTTGAGATCATCGAAAGTATAGCTGTTGCTCATCATTTATCCGCCTGAAATCTGGGTTGTAACTCGGGGCAATGAAACGGCATGCAGCGGCCGCCATGACCGACCAGATGCCTTTTCGTTGAACCGGTGATGGGGCCGCGCGAACGGCGGCCCCGCCATTTGAGGGAAGCTCGGTTTTCTTACGCTTCGCCAACGGCCCTTTCGGCGGCCGCGATTTCAGCCTGGCGCTTGGCGACTTCTTCGCCGATCGGCGGGCCCTTGAAGCGGCGCTTTTCGAAGCCGTACCAGACGACGCCAGTCACAACAAGGAAGCCGACGGTGATGTAGAGCGCCCAGTCATTCGGCGGCTGGATGCCGAGAATGAAAATAAGCACCATTGCAATGATCGAGAGCACGGCAAAGAGCTTGAACATCCCCTCGCCGAGGTTCCACGGCCCCATCTTGTCCCACTTCGACGTACCCCAGGCCAAGAGGCCGAGCGTGATCGGGATCGCGAAGGAGAAGAAGAGGAAGATGACGGTGCACGAAACGACGATGGTATAGACCGGCGTTTCGCCGATCGAAACCAGCGACGAACCCCACACGAAGAGGACGGCGAGGATAGAACCCGTCCAGATCGCGGCAACCGGCGTGCGGTGCTTCGGGCTGACCTTCGACAGTGCCTTGGATGCAGGCAGACCGCCGTCACGCGAGAAGGCGAAGATCATGCGGGAAACCGAGGTGACGGTTGCGAGGCCGCACAGCCATTGGCTGACCAGAATGGCAAGATACAGGATGTCCTTGACGATCAGGTTCACCTGGCTGTCCATCGCCCAGAAGAACACGTTCCAGCCCTGCTTGGCAGCTTCGTCCATGCTGGGCAGCATCAGCACGAATGCGCAAAGCATGATGTAGCCGAAGAGCGCCGACCAGAGCACGGAGGAGATCATGCCGCGCGGCACGGAGCTAGCCGCTTTTACGGTCTCTTCCGACGTATGCGCCGACGCGTCATAGCCGGTGATCGTGTAGATCGGCAGCAGGAGGCCGAGCAGGAACGCCCAGGTACCGGACGTGGCAGGCCAGACATTGCCTCCAGTTTCGCCCGAATAGTTGGCGAAGGTGAAGAGGCGGCCGAACTCGTAGGACGGAGCAGCGATCAGGCAAACCGCGGCAAGCGCGATCGCCGTCGCGAAAATCAGGTAGCCAGAGAAGTCCGTGAGCTTGGCGGTCAGGCCGATGCCCATATGGTTCACGAGCGCCTGCGCACCGGTGATGATGATCAGGAAGACGATGCGAACGAATGTCGTGTCCGTCAGCCCGAGATAGCTCGTGCCGAAGGAGCCCATGAAGAAGTAGTAGGTACCGACGTTGATGGCACCGAGCACCGTCACGAGGCCGAGCAGGTTGAACCATGCGGTCAGCCAGCCGGTGAAGCGGTTGCCGAGGATGGAACCCCAGTGGTAGAGGCCGCCCGCGGTCGGATAGGCGGAGCTGATCTGCGCCATCGCAACGGCGAAGACGAGCGAAATGAAGCAGCCGAGTGGCCAGCCGATGCCGATCGCAGCACCACCCGCGCCGGCAGTCGCCTGCGCCAGCGAGTTGATGCCGCCGGAAAGGATGCAGATGATCGAGAAGGAGACGGCAAAGTTCGAGAACGAGCTCATCCGCCTTTCCAGTTCCTGGGCATAGCCCATCGAATGCAGGATGCTCATATCCTGCTTCTTATCAAGTTCGGTATAGTCCGACATGACTTCCCCCTGTTTGACGATCGGCAGCGGAATTGCCGCAGATCCAGTGCCAAAGCTGCCCGCGGCTTTCGCCATACGGACAGATCGCAGTTAGACTGCTCCCTGGGGTCTTTTCTTTTATGGTCAGGCTTCCAGGCCTTGCTGGAGGAGCCCTGTCAGATAGTCGGCCATGACCCCTTGGCCGGCATCGTCGCTGATGAGGTCGTTGCGGATCTCGATCATTACATTGCGGAGCCCGTTCGACAGCCCGTGCAGGATCAGCGTGTGCGTCACGCCGTCCTCAGGGCCATAGGGCTCGTTGCGTTCGGTTTTGTAGAGCGGCGCGTCAGCCGCCCCTGCCAACATGCTGTCTGCCAGGCGGCTGTCGGCATCGTGCAGGATGCCGAGCTCGACGTCACGCGCCTTGCCATTATAGACCGGCGTGAAACTGTGAACAGTGACGATGACCGTCTCCTGCCCCTGCCCCTGACGGTTCTTGATGAGACGGCTTACTGCATCGTGGAAAGGAAGATACAGCGCTTCGGTACGGGCCTGCCGCTCCTTTGCGCTTAGATTCTGATTGCCGGGGATGGCATAGATTTCGCTCTTTTCGGGCATTGCGCCAGGCGAGTGCGGCGGGCGGTTGCAGTCGTAGATCAGGCGAGAGAAGCGCTGAAAGACGAGTGTTGCGTCAAGCGTCGTCGAGATGCCGCGTGCAACGGCCAAAGCGCCTGGATCCCAGGCGATGTGGCTATTCAACGCTTTCTCGGAAAGGCCGAGATTACCGAACTGCTCGGGTAACGCTCGCGAGGCGTGTTCGCAAATGACGAGCACCGCGCTCTTGCCGTGCGGCCGCTCTATGCCGACGCAGTCCCCATCCGCTTCGCTGAGAATCTTGAGCTGAGTGAGCACCTGGCCGCGCTGCCCTTCCCTTAATAAAATCTTTACAAGAAAAGAATTCTTCAGTCTTCGGGCGGTGTCAAGCGCGCTCTGAAAATTTCTTTTCATGACAGTGGTTGACATGGATTGTGACAGCGTTGTTAACTTTGAGTGGGAAAGTGGCACAAGACCAATCCCGGGGAGCAAGATCGCGTGAGCGCTGCGTCGAAGACGGTTTCGGACGTCATCCATTCGCATTTCGAAGCGCTGACGCGCGCCGAGAAGCAATTGGCAGAGAGTCTGCTGGACAACTATCCCGTTTCAGGGCTGGGCAGCATCACCACGATTGCCGAAAACGCCGGTGTCTCGACGCCCACCGTCGTCCGCATGGTCCAGAAACTCGGCTTCAAGGGTTACCCGGATTTCCAGGCGCATCTGCATCAGGAGGTCGAAGCGACGATCTCCAATCCGATCGCCAAGCATGACCGGTGGGCTTCCAATGCTCCGGGCACCCACATCCTCAATCGTTTTGCCGATGCCATCATCGGCAATCTGCGCCAAACGCTGAGCGATCTCGACACCGCGACCTTCAACAGCGCCGCTGCCCTGCTTTCGGATCGCAAGCGCGGCCTTTATTTCGTCGGCGGTCGCATCACGGGCGCGCTTGCCGAATACTTCTTCACCCACATGCAGGTCATCCGGCCGAATACTGCCCTCTTGTCGTCCAACTCGTCGAGCTGGCCGCAGTATGTTCTCAACATGAACGCCGGCGATCTGCTGATCATCTTCGACATCCGCCGCTATGAGCAGGAGATGGTAAGCCTTGCCCAGGCGGCCCGCATGCGCGGCGCCGAAATCATCGTCTTCACGGACCAATGGGGATCGCCGGCGGCAAAGCTTGCGAGACACGCCTTCCGCGTCCAGATCGAGGCACCGTCGGCTTGGGATTCTTCGGTGGTCACGCTCTTTATCGTCGAAGCGCTCATCGAAGCGGTCCAGAATACCACCTGGGACGAGACGAAAGAGCGCATGAAAACACTGGAGGGCCTGTTCGAACAGACCAAGCTCTTCCGAAAACCCGGCTAGGAGGAGAGGCAGGAACGAACAAAAACAATGAGGCTGCGTGAAGGAAATAGAACTGCCCGTCGCAGACGAAACAGAGTTCGAAAAATACTGGAAATCATAAGAAAAACGAACGTCACGCGACCGTCATACAAGATTCATGCAACGCCAGTAACAGCATCGCCAGACCACTGAAAACCGAAGGAGAACAACAGTGATCTCTAACATTTCTCGACTGCTCTCGCTTTCTACTGCGATCGTCGTAGCTTCGACTGCGATTGCCGCAGCAGAACCGAGCGCCGAACTCATCGCTGCCGCCAAGAAGGAAGGTACGCTGACGACCATCGCTCTCCCGCACAACTGGTGCGGCTACGGCGACGTCATTGCCGGCTTCAAGGCCAAGTATGGCATCGAAGTCAACGAACTGAACCCGGACGCAGGTTCGGGCGACGAAATCGAAGCAATCAAGGCCAACAAGGGCAACACCGGTCCGCAGGCTCCGGACGTCATCGACGTCGGTCTCTCCTTCGGCCCCTCGGCCAAGGCTGAAGGCCTCATCCAGCCCTACAAGGTCTCCACCTGGGATTCCATTCCTGACTCTGCCAAGGACGCCGACGGCTTCTGGTACGGCGATTACTACGGCGTTCTTTCGTTCGTCGTAAACACCGACATCGTCAAGAACGTCCCGAAGGATTGGGCCGACCTGAAGAAGTCCGAGTATGCCAACGCCGTTTCGCTCGCTGGCGATCCGCGCGCTTCCAACCAGGCTGTTCAAGCCGTCTACGCCGCTGGTCTTGCAGCGGGCGAAAAGGATGCCACGAAGGCTGGCGAAGCAGGTCTTGCTTACTTCGCAGAGCTCAACAAGGCCGGCAACCTCGTTCCGGTCATCGGCAAGTCCGCGTCGCTTGCTCAGGGTTCCACCCCGATCGTCGTCGCCTGGGACTATAACGGCCTCTCCTGGCGCGACAGCCTCAACGGCAACCCGCCGGTTGAAGTCGTCGTTCCGGCATCAGGCGTCGTTGCCGGTGTCTACGTTCAGGCGATCTCCGCCTTTGCTCCGCACCCGAATGCTGCCAAGCTCTGGATGGAATACCTCTATTCCGACGAAGGTCAGCTCGGCTGGCTGAAGGGCTACTGCCACCCGATCCGCTTCAACGACCTTGCCCAGAAGGGCCTGATTCCGAAGGAACTGCTCGACAAGCTGCCGCCGCCTGAAGGCTATGCCAAGGCTATCTTCCCGACGCTCGACGAGCAGGCCGCAGGCAAGACCGCCATCACCACCAAGTGGGACAGCGTTGTCGGCGCCAACGTTCAGTAAGCCCTGACATCCGGCCTCCCCGCCCTTAGCGGGGAGGCATTTTCTTTCACTCCGACGCCCCCGGATGAGCTTCGCATGAGCACCGTTTCAACGCCTATGGCGAGCACTGCCCCCCTGATCAATAAGGATCGCGTGATCGACTGGCTGGGTATCGCGCCCTTCGTCATCTTCGCCTTGCTGTTTCTGATCATCCCCACGCTTTATCTCGTCGTCGGCGCCTTCCTCACGCCGGAAGGCAAATTCACGTTCAAGAACATCGGCGATCTCTTCACGCCGTCGATCATCAGCGCCTATTGGATCAGCATCCGCGTATCGGTGGCTTCCGCCCTCGGCGGTGCGCTGATCGGCTTCTTTCTCGCCTGGGCAGTCGTCCTCGGCGGCCTGCCCTCCTCTGTCCGCTCGACGCTTTTGACCTTCTCCGGCGTCGCATCGAACTTCGCCGGCGTGCCGCTTGCCTTCTCGTTCCTGGCAACGCTCGGCCGCACCGGCCTCGTCACCATCTTCCTGCGCGACTGGTTCGGCTTCAATCTCTACGGCACCGGATTCAACCTTTTATCCTTCTTCGGCCTCACCATCACCTACATGTACTTCCAGATCCCTCTGATGGTGCTGATCCTGACGCCGGCGCTCGACGGCATGAAGAAGGAATGGCGCGAGGCCGCTGAAATCCTCGGCGCCACGAACCGCCAGTACTGGATGATGGTCGCGCTGCCGATCCTCTGGCCGAGCCTGCTCGGCACGACGCTGCTGCTGTTTGCAAACGCCTTCGGCGCCATCGCCACAGCCTATGCGCTGACTGGAAGCTCCCTGAACATCGTTCCGATCCTGCTTTACGCGCAGATCCGCGGCGATGTTCTTCACAACCCGAACCTCGGCTACGCGATCGCGCTCGGCATGATCGTCATTACCGGCGTCTCCAACGTCCTTTACCTGATGCTGCGCATGCGCGCCGAACGGTGGCAGAAATGAAAGCTCAACGTCTTGGCGCCTGGATCGCCATCTTTCTGGGTGCGTCCTATTTCATCATTCCGCTGATCGGCACCATCGAGTTTTCGCTGCGCATGCGCCGCGGCGTATACAGCTTCGATGCCTATCAGTCGGTCTTTTCGGACATCCAGTTCCGCGAGACCTTCGGCTATTCCATGCTGATGGCCCTTTTGACAATCGTCTTCGGCATGCTGCTCGTCGTGCCGACGGCCTATTGGGTTCGCCTGCGCCTGCCACAGATGCGCCCGATCGTGGAATTCGTGACGCTGCTCCCGCTCGTTATCCCGGCGATCGTCATCGTCTTCGGCTATTTGCGCATGTACAATTCATCGTCGGTCCTGCCATTGACGGGTTCTACGACCGGTACGAACATCCTGCTCGTCTGCTCCTACATCACGCTGTCGCTGCCCTACATGTATCGCGCGGTCGATACCGCCATGCGCGCCATCGACGTCCGCACACTGACAGAGGCGGCCGAAAGCCTCGGTGCCAGCTGGCCGACCATCATGTTCCGCTGCATCTTCCCGAACGTCATGAGCGGCGTGTTGTCCGGCGCCTTCATCACGCTGGCGATCGTCATGGGCGAATTCACGATGGCTGCCCTCCTCAACCGGCCGGCCTTCGGGCCTTATCTGCAGCTCGTCGGCGCCAACAAGGCGTACGAGCCGTCGGCGCTCGCCGTCATTGCCTTCTCGATCACATGGCTCTGCATGGGTCTGCTCAATCTCATCTCCCGCTTTCAAAAATCCGCCCCCGCAAGGTAACTGGCCATGTCATTCCTCACGCTGACCAATCTTCAGAAGTCCTTCGGCCAGGTTCAGGTCGTCCATAATTTCAACATGAGCATCGAGAAGGGAGAATTCGTCTCCTTCCTGGGGCCGTCTGGCTGCGGCAAGACTACGGTGCTGCGCATGATCGCCGGCTTCGAAACGCCGACCGGCGGCAGCCTCTTCATCAACGGCAAGGATCAGCGCCCGCTGAAGCCGAACCAGCGCAACATCGGCATGGTTTTCCAGGCTTACGCGCTGTTCCCGAACATGAACGTGCACGACAACGTCGCCTTCGGTCTCAAGGTTGCAGGCATGCCGAAGGCCGACATCGATGCGCGCGTGAAGGAAATGTTGGGCCTCATCCGCCTCGACCATCTCGCTGATCGCTTCCCCTACCAGATGTCCGGCGGCCAGCAGCAGCGCGTGGCGCTTGCCCGCGCGCTTGCCGTCAAGCCGCAGGTTCTGCTGCTCGACGAACCGCTCTCCGCGCTCGATGCGAAGATCCGCGTGTCGCTGCGCGAAGAGATCCGCCTCATCCAGCAGAAGCTCGGCATCACCACCATCTTTGTGACGCACGACCAGGAAGAGGCGCTCTCGATCTCCGACCGCATCGTCGTCATGAACGGCGGCAAGGCGGATCAGATCGGCACGCCCTTCGAGGTCTACAACACGCCCGCAACCCGTTTCGTCGCTTCTTTCGTCGGCACGCTGAACATGATCGAGGCAAAGGTCGTCGATCCGGCGGCAAACCGCATCCAGATCGGGGACCAGGGCGTGACGCTCAAGCAGTCGCTCGCAGCCTACAAGGCGGGCGATACCGTCTCGCTGGCGCTCCGTCCGGAAGCGGGCTCGCTTTCCGACAGCGTCAAGAGCGATACGGCGCTGACCGGTCAGGTCACCTCCGCCCACTTCCTTGGCTCCGTCATCCGCACCCGCATGAATGTCGGCGGCAACGTCATTTCCTTCGACATGTTCAACAGCCCGGGCGTCACCCCGCCGCAGGCAGGCGAAACCGTCACGCTCCGCTTCATGGCCGCCGACCTGCTCGTCGTCCGCGATTGATTTGCGCGGGCCGAAGGTCGCTCGGCGAAGGCTCGACTGGCTGTTTCGGTGTATTCCGCGTGATGCTATGTTGGCGACATGACCCGCGACGCTGCCATAGCCAAAGCAGAGGCTTACTTCGATTCCGGCGCCTTTCGGGAGGATTTGGCACGTCGAGTGGGGATGCCGACCGAGAGTCAGAATCCCGACCGTGCGCCGGTGCTCAGAGAATATCTAGAGGCGGAGATAAAGCCGTCTTTTGAGGCCCTTGGTTTTGTCTGCCACACACTATCCGCGCGCAACTGGCCATTTCTTTTTGCAGAGCGCATCGAAGATCCAACGCGACCGACGGTGCTTGGCTACGGCCACGGTGACGTGATACGCGGGCTTGATGATGCGTGGGACGATGGCCTCTCGCCTTGGAAGATGACCGAACGCGTCGGCAGGTGGTACGGACGCGGCGTCGCTGATAACAAGGGGCAGCATTCGATCAACATCGGTGCTCTCCGGGCCGTGTTGGAGACGCGTGGCAAGCTCGGCTTCAATGCCAAGTATCTGATTGAGATGGGCGAGGAGAGAATATCGCCTGGCCTGCGCGAACTCGCCTCCATCCACAAGGATTTGTTTCGTTCCGACGTTTTGCTTGCCTCGGATGGGCCTCGGCTGTCGGCTGGAAGGCCGACGGTTTTCCTCGGGTCTCGGGGGGCTATCAGCTTTGACGTCTGGATCGACGCGCGCAAGGGCGGCCATCATTCGGGGAATTGGGGAGGCCTTCTTTCCGACCCGGCAATCCAACTCGCCCATGCGCTTGCAAGTATATCCGGACCAATGGGGCAAATTCGCATTCCGGAATGGCTTCCACAGGGGGTTCCCGACAACGTGCGGCGCGTTCTTTCAGATTGCGAGATCGAGAATAATGCGGAAGGCCCGAAGATTGATCCGGACTGGGGCGTGCCCGGCTTAACGCCTGCAGAAAAGGTATTCGGGTGGTGCTCTTTCGCGGTCTTGGCCTTCGAGGCAGGAAACCCGAAGACACCCGTTAGCGCTATTCCGCCACGCGCCTAGGCGCGCTGTCAGCTGCGGTTCGTCGTCGGTGTTGACATACAGGATGTCCTTCCCGCCCTGCGGCACCTCGATCGGCACGCCTTTTCCTACGTGCAGATCGCTCAGTCGAGCGACGAGGTCTTTCATGCGACACGCCTAGATCCCGAGCATCCTTGGGTTCGTTGGGCGGTGGACTCGATTGTTCGCACGACCGGGAAGAAGCCGGCCGTCCTGCCAAACCTTGGTGGATCACTGCCAAACGACGTCTTCTCCGATATTCTGGAACTTCCGACGGTATGGGTGCCGCACTCCTATCCGGCCTGCTCTCAGCATGCGCCGAACGAACATCTTCCCTTTGCCATCGTCCGCGAAGGTCTTGCGCTGATGGCGGGGCTTTACTGGGACTTGGGCGAGCCCGGCGTCTTCGGGGAGATTAGAGATGGCTTAGACCACTGATTGAGCGCTAACCGATGTTCGCTTCTCCTGCGTTGCGCCTCCTTCATGTCCAAACGCGTTCAACTATCGTGATGCCGCCATCAAGAAAAAGCGCTTGAACTGACGGGCGCCATGACGCATGCACCGGATATCCCGGTTTATAAAGAAGCGCAGCCTCATGTCTCCCACCACGCCGCCCGCCGCGGCCCCTCGCCGTCTCACCTCCCAGGATTTCCGCACGCTCGGCCTTTCGGCTCTCGGCGGCGCGCTGGAATTTTACGACTTCATCATCTTCGTGTTCTTCGCGACTGTCATCGGCCATCTGTTCTTCCCGCCGGATATGCCCGACTGGCTGGTGACGATCCAGACCTTCGGCATCTTTGCCGCCGGCTATCTCGTCCGCCCGCTTGGCGGCATTATCCTCGCCCATTTCGGCGACCGCTTCGGCCGCAAGCGCGTCTTCGCCTTTTCGATCCTGCTGATGGCGCTTTCGACCCTCGGCATGGCGGCCATGCCGACCTATGCTTCCATTGGGGTCGGCGCTCCCATCTTGCTGATCCTGATGCGCATGCTGCAGGGTGCGGCGATCGGCGGTGAAGTGCCGGGCGCCTGGACCTTCGTTGCAGAACACGTCCCATTCCGCCGTGTCGGTTTTGCCTGCGGCTTCCTCTGCTCGGGCCTGACGCTCGGCATCCTGCTCGGTTCCTTCATCGCGACGATCATCAACTCGATCTACACGCCGGAGGATGTCGCTGCCTATGCCTGGCGCATCCCCTTCTTCATCGGCGGCATTTTCGGTCTCGTCGCCGTCTATCTCCGCCGCTGGCTGCAGGAAACGCCGATCTTCGCCGAAATGAAGCGGAGCCGTTCGCTGGTGACGGAACTGCCGCTGAAGGCGGTTCTCCGCGATCATCCGCGCGGCGTGGTCATCTCGATGCTGCTGACCTGGATCCTGTCGGCAGGCATCGTCATCACGACCCTGATGACCGCTACCTTCCTGCAGAAGCTTTACGGCTATACCGCCCAGCAATCGCTTGCCGCGACAAGCTTCGGCACGCTGTTTTTGATCTTCGGTACGGCAGCCGCTGGCGCGATCATCGACCGTATCGGCTCGGGCAGGTTCTTCACCGCCGCCAGCATATTCTTCGGCGCGGCGACCTTCGCGTTCTACACCTATGCCGCCGTCTCGCTGACCATGCTATTCGTGCTTTATGCCGTCATGGGCTTGGCCGTCGGCATGGTCGGCGCCGTGCCTTACGTGATGGTTCGGGCCTTTCCGGCACGTGTGCGCTTTACGGGCCTCTCCTTCTCGTACAACGTCTCCTACGCGATTTTCGGCGGCCTCACGCCGCTCGCCGTCGCATCACTGCTGCCGATCAACCCGATGGCGCATGCCTATTACCTGCTTTTGATCGCCGCGCTCGCCTTTATCCTCGGACTTTACCTGATGGCCAAGGGCGACAGCGTCGAATCCGAAGTCGGCATCGAGGAATTCACCGAGCGGCTTGCGACAAGCTCGTAAGCGACATCCCCAGCGGCCGCGGCAGTTTGCCCGGCAATCATCATTCGAGAGTATTTCAATGATTACCTGCCATTTGCGCTACGTCCTCGACCCTTACAAGATCGCGGAATTCGAGGAATATGCTCGGCTCTGGATTCCGATCGTCAATCGGATGGGCGGCACCCATCACGGCTACTTCCTGCCGTCGGAAGGCGCCAACAACATTGCCGTTGCCCTCTTTTCGTTCCCGAGCCTTGGCGCATACGAGGATTATCGCACGCGCATGGCGACGGACCCCGAATGCCAGGCAGCCTTCGAGCTCGACCGCCGCAACCGCAGTATCATCAGCTACGAACGAAGCTTCATGCGGCCCTTACTCGGATAAGCTGAAGATAGCGGTAGGAAAAAGCCCGATCGAAAACCGTTGCTTTTATTCTGCGGCTAACGAATCGCTTGGTCCTTGGCATCGAAGCGATGCATGTGCGCCTTGTCCGGCGTCGCATAGACGATCTCGTCCGGCTCGTATTTGTGTTCGCCAAAGAGACGCGCCGTCAGCAGGCCGCACTGGTCGGACTCAAGATAGACGATCGTGTCGGCACCGAGATGCTCGACATGCACGATTTTCGCTTTCCAGGTCCCCTGCTCGCGTGAAAGCGTCAGATGCTCGGGACGAACCCCGATCGTCCTCGCCTGCTTGTCGCTGAGCTTTTCTGCCGGGATCAAGTTCATCATCGGCGAGCCGATGAAGCCAGCGACGAAGACGTTGGCCGGACGATTGTAGAGTTCCATCGGCGAGCCGACCTGCTCGATCGCGCCAGCGTTCAGCACGACGATCTTGTCGGCCAGCGTCATGGCTTCGACCTGGTCGTGGGTCACGTAGATCATCGTCGCCTTCAGGCTGCGGTGCAGGCGGGCGATCTCCAGGCGCGTCTGGACGCGCAGCGCCGCATCGAGATTGGAAAGCGGCTCGTCGAAGAGGAAAAGTTCGGGTTCGCGCACGATGGCGCGGCCGATCGCGACACGCTGGCGCTGGCCGCCGGAGAGCTCGGCCGGCCGGCGCGCGAGATAGGGCCCCAGCGACAGCATCGACGAGGCCTTGCTAACGCGCGTCTCGATCTCGTCCCTCGGCGTTCCGGCCTGCTTCAGGCCAAGCCCCATGTTGTCCTTCACGGTCAGGTGGGGATAGAGCGCGTAGGATTGGAAGACCATGGCGATGCCACGCTTGGCGGGCGGCGTCAGCGTCTCGTCCTTGCCGTTGATGAGGACGGTTCCGGACGTCACGTCTTCGAGGCCGGCGATGCTGCGCAGCAGGGTCGATTTTCCGCAGCCGGACGGTCCGACGAAGATGACGAATTCGCCGTCCCTGACCTCAAGGTCGATGCCCTTCAGCACCTCATGCGTGCCATAGGTCTTGCGTATGGATTTGAGTTGAAGCGATCCCACTAGTCGTTCCCTTACAGTTTGACCGGTTTGCCGGTGCGCACGCTCTCGTCGGCGGCGAGGCATATACGCAGCGACGCGACGGCATCTGCCATGTGGCGGTTGAGGTCGAGGTCCTCGCGAATGGCCTTGAGCATGAAGGACTGCTCCAGGTCGCAGAGCTCCTGATGGCCGGGTTCGCCCGCCATCGTCATGTCCTGATCCGGATTGATGAACCTGCCGTCCGGCCCGGTATCGGCATTATGCAGCCGGATGACGGAGGTCTTGGTGTGCGTGTCGATGTCGTCCGATTTCGCGTTGGGGTCCATGACGATCGAGACCGCCCCCTTCGGCGACATGACATCTTTCACGAAGAAGGCCGTCTCCGAGATCATCGGGCCCCAGCCGGCCTCGTACCAGCCGACGGAACCATCCTCGAAGATCACCTGCAGGTGGCCGTAATTGTACATGTCCGGCGCGACCTCGCCGGAAAGCCGCAGCCCCATGCCGCGCACCTCGACGGGCTTGGCATCGGTGATCTGGCACATGACGTCGACATAATGCACGCCGCAATCCACGATCGGCGATGTCGTCTGCATCAGCGATTTGTGCGTCTCCCAGGTCGGACCGCTGGATTGCTGATTGAGGTTCATGCGGAACACATAGGGCGGCCCAAGTTTTCGAGCTTCCTCGATCAGCTTTATCCAGGATGGATGATGGCGAAGGATGTAGCCGATCACCAGCTTCCGCCCGGCCTTCTTCCCAGCCGCCACGACGCGCTCGGCGTCGCCGACGGTTGTTGCAAGCGGCTTTTCCACGAAGACATCGCAACCGGCCTCGAACGCGGCGACCGCGTAATCGGCATGGCTGTCGGAATAGGTGCAGATGGCGCAGAGATCCGGCTTTAATTCGGCAAGTGCCGTCTTGAAGTCCGGATAGATCCCGTAGCCCTGCAGCTCCGGCGCAAGCTCCGGCTTCGAGCGGTTGACGAGACCAACGATCTCGAAGCCCGGATTGTTGTGATAGGCGAGCGCATGGCTGCGGCCCATATTGCCGAGCCCCGCGACGAGAACACGGACCGGCTTCTGCAAAACGGTCATTTCACTGCTCCGGAGGTGATGCCGCGGATCAGCTGCCGCGAGAAGATGACGTAGAGCACGAGGATCGGCAGGATCGCCAGCGACAGCGCAGCCAGGACCGCGTTCCAGTTGGTGACGAATTGTCCGATGAATATTTGCGAGCCGAGCGTTACGGTCTTGGTGGATTCGGCCGGCGCCAGGATCAGCGGGAACCAGAGATCGTTCCAGATCGGGATCATCGTAAAGACCGCAACCGTCGCCATCGCCGGGCGCACGAGCGGCAGCACCAGCCGGAAGAAGATTGCGTATTCGGAAAGCCCGTCAATGCGGCCGGCATTCTTCAGGTCATCGGAGACCGTGCGCATGAATTCCGACAGGATGAAGATTGCAAGCGGAATGCCCTGCGCCGTATAGACGAGGATGAGCGCCGTCAATGTATTGACGAGACCTGCCGCCACCATGCCTTGCAGGATCGCGACCGTGCCAAGACGGATCGGGATCATGATGCCGATCGCCATGTAGAGGCCCACCAGCGTGTTGCCGCGGAAGCGGTATTCGGAAAGCGCGAACGCCGCCATCGCGCCGAACAGCAGCACAAAGAAGATCGAGACGACCGTCACGATGAAGCTATTCTGGAAATAAGTCGCGAAGTCGCCCTGCCCCAGCACCGTCTGATAGCCGACCAGGCTGAAGGTCGAGGGCGTCGGAACCTGCAGCGGCGAACGGAAGATCGCGTTGCGGTCCTTGAACGAGTTGATGATCGTGAGAAACACCGGAAAGACGGCGACGAGCGTGTAACCGATCAAAGCCAGGTGAACGAGCCCGGTGCGGATCGGCGATGTGCGTGCTCTATTGGACATGGACCACGCTCCTCAGAACTGGTACCGGCGCATGCGCCGCTGGATGGCAAAAAGATAGAAAGAGACGCCAGCGAGAATGATTAGGAACATCGTCGTCGCGATCGTCGCTCCCATGGAGCGGTCGCCGAGCTGCAGCTGGAAGCCGAAGAAGGTGCGATAAAGCAATGTTCCCAGAATGTCGGTCGACATATTCGGGCCGGCAAGCGCGCCCTGCACCGTGTAGATCAAGTCGAAGGCGTTGAAATTGCCGACGAAGGTCAGGATCGAGATGATGCCGATCGCCGGCAGGATGAGCGGCAGCTTGATCTTCCAGAACTGTGCCCAGCCGGTGATGCCGTCGCATTCCGCCGCCTCGATCACCTCTTCGGGAATGCTGAGCAGCGCCGCGTATATCAGCATCATCGGGATGCCGATATATTGCCAGTTGGAAATCAGCGAGACGGCGACCAGCGCCGGGCCGGACTGGCCGAGCCAGGGCGCGAAGAAGGATTTCATGCCAACAAGGCTCATCAGCCAGGGTGCAACGCCCCAGATCGGCGAGAGGATCAGCTTCCAGATGAAGCCGACGATCACGAAGGAAAGCAGCGTCGGCAGGAACATCGCCGTGCGGTAGAAGGCGA
The DNA here is from genome assembly GCF_000816845.1 of Rhizobium gallicum bv. gallicum R602sp. Lineage (NCBI taxonomy): Bacteria > Pseudomonadati > Pseudomonadota > Alphaproteobacteria > Hyphomicrobiales > Rhizobiaceae > Rhizobium > Rhizobium gallicum. The sequence goes on from NZ_CP006877.1 coordinate 2,534,902, forward strand.
CGAAACGCAGCCGCGGCGTGGACAGAAGCGCTGCAAGTGCAACGCCGATCGGGTTCTGCACGCACATATGAATGGCGAAAAAGATCAGGTTGTTGACGAGCGCATTCCAGAAATCATGCGCCCAGCGCGGATCGCCGAACAGCACCTTGTAGTTCGCAAGGCCAACGAAGGCGGGCACGCCGTCAACCACATTGTAGAACGAAAGCCGGAGCGTTTCGATCAACGGCAGGATCATGATCGCCGAGTAGACGACGATCGCCGGGAGAAGAAAGACGCCGATATGCCAGCGCACCGGGCGCTTGAGCGGAACCACGTCGACAGCGTTTTCAGCTTGGCTCATGGCTTTGTGCCTATTGTTATTGGCTGAGCCGACGGCGCAGCACAGGTGAAAATAGGCTGCCCCTCACCCTAACTCTCTCCCCCTGCAGGGGAGAGAACGTGCCCTACGCATAAGCTGCGCTGGCGCGAGAGGTCGCCGCGAGTCTCCTTCTCCCCGCCAGCGGGGAGAAGGTGGCCGGCAGGCCGGATGAGGGGAAGATGCCCTCGCTTCCGCTTACTTGGCCGGCTTGTACCAGCCGTCGAGACCCTTCTGAAGCTTTTCAGCAGCCACTTCCGGCGTATCGGTGCCATTGATGACGTTGGCCGATTCGACCCAGGTTTCGTTTTCCAGGTTCGGCGTGCCGCGCGACAGGATTTGATAGGTCGAGCGGACGGTCGACTTGTACGGGCCGCGCCAGGAAACGAATTCCTGAGCCAGCGGATCACTCATCTTCACCGGGTTTGAGTTCAGGCTGAAGAAGCCCGGCAGCGAGTTCGCGTAGATGTCTGCGAATTCGGAGGAAGCGACCCAGCTCAGGAATTTCTTGGCTTCCTCGGCATGTGCACTCTTCGCATTCAGGCCGACACCGATGTCCGGATGGTCAGAGATGTAGCCTGTGTCGCCAGCCTTCGGAACCGGCGGCGGGAATGCGCCCATCTTGAACTGCGCCTGGCTATTGAACAGCGAAATTTCCCACGAGCCAGCCGGGTAGATCGCCGCACGGCCGAGCGTGAAGAGGTTCTGGCTGTCGGAATAGGTCTGCGCTTCGAAGCCGTCGCCGAGATAGGGCTTCCACTTGGCGAGTTCCTTGTAGGGCTCGACCCATTCGGCATCCGTCAGCTTCTTCTTGCCTTCGATCAGGGCCATGCGGCCCTCTTCGCCCTTCCAATAGTTCGGGCCGATGTTCTGGTAGCCCATGGTTGCGGCTTCCCAAAGGTCCTTCGTGCCCATCGCCATGGGAATGTAAGTGCCGTCCGCCTTGATCTTTTCGAGAGCTGCGTAGAACTCGTCCTGCGTCTTCGGAACGGCGATGCCGAGCTTGTCGAATGCATCCTTGTTGTAGATGAAGCCGTGAATGACCGACGCCATCGGAACGCAGAAGGTCGACTTGCCGTCGTCGGTCGACCAGGCAGCCTTCGCAACCGGCGTGAAGTTTTCCATGCCCGGCAGGCTTGTTAGGTCTGCAAGCTGCTTCTTGTTAAAAAGTTCGAGCGAGGCGTCGAACGGCCGGCAGGTGATGATGTCGCCTGCGGAGCCGGCGTCGAGCTTGGCGTTCAGCGAGGCGTTGTATTCCGTCGGCGCGGTCGGCGAGAATACGAGCTTGATGCCCGGGTTCTTGGCTTCGAAGGCCGGGATGATCTTTTCCTGCCAGATCTGCAGGTCGTCGTTGCGCCAGCTTTCGATCGTCAGCGTGACATCTGCACCGTAGGCAAAGCCGGCAGACGTGAGCAGACTGGAGGCAAGCAGCAGGCTTTTCAGAGCAGTGTTTTTCATTTCCCTCTCCTGTTTTAAGCGCCGCAAGACGCTATCTTGGTTCTGAAACAAGCAGTTGGCGTGCCTGAGGATTACACCCAACGCCCCTTGGAGGGGCCGCCAACAATTGCCGGCCCCGAAAGCTCGACGGACGCTGAAGGCGAAGAGGCCCCGGCCCGTATGCGCCCTCCCGATACGCTGAACCGGGCGCGATATTCTCCTAAGGAAAAAGCTGCAGGCGGTCGGTCTCCATGGCGTTTGCACCGAAGCGGCAATCGTAACGCGACCTTCATGCTCCGATGCCGGATTCCATTTGCCTCTACACTGTTCCCTTTTTCGGAATTAAGGCCAAAAAAATACCAATTGTCCAGCCGAATTTTAACTTTTGATGTTCGCAAAATTCATTTAAAAATTTTACCAATTAAAATCAACGCCTTACAAATGCAAAATTTTCGAACCAATTCCGCTTGGTAAATGGTATTTTTTTGGTATTGTAGTAAAAACCAAAAGGATGCGGCATTCGGAGGTTCGATGAGGGAACTGGCAATCGGCATAGACGGAGGCGGATCGAGCTGCCGTGCTGCAGTTGCAGATAGAAGGGGCAACGTTCTAGGGCGCGGCAAGGCGGGCCCTGCCAACATCCTTTCCGATCTTGACGGCTCTCTCCGCAATATCGTGGAGTCAGCGCGGGAGGCTCTGCGGGATGCCGGCCTGCCTGCAGAAACCATTTCCAAAGTCTCCGCAGTTGTCGGGGTCGCGGGCGCCAATGTCGGCGACTACGCAGCCCGCATCGGACGCGCCCTGCCCTTCGCAGACAGCCATGTCGTCACTGATGCTCTGATCGCACTTCAGGGCGCCCTCGGCGATTCGGACGGCGTCATCGGCGCCTTCGGCACCGGCTCGGTCTACAAGGCACGGCGAGACGGTAAATTGCGAGGCATCGGCGGCTGGGGCTTCATTGTCGGCGATCAGGCAAGTGGCGCGCGCCTCGGCCGAGACCTATTGGAAAAGTCCCTGCTCGCCTACGACAAGGTGCGCCCGTCTTCGCCGCTGACGGCAAAGCTCATGGCTGAATATGGCGGCGATCCCGAACGCGTCGTCGAATTCGCCCATGCCTCGAAACCCAAGGATTTTGCAGGCTACGCGCCGCTTGTCTTCGACTATGCCGCACAAGGCGACGAGATCGCAGTGGGCATCATCAAGAACGCCGCTTTGGCGATCGGCGAAAACCTGGACGCCCTCCTCTGGCCAAAATGCCCGGCGATCTGCCTGCTCGGTGGCCTCGCAAGGCCCTATGAACCTTGGCTTGCCGGGCGGCACAAAGCACTACTCACAGAGCCAAAAGGCGACGTCCTCCAGGGTGCGATCGATCTCGCAGTAAAATTTCTTCAGGGCGACAGAAGGGTGCGGCATGACGGATGATTTCGCCAGCATCCTTTCCCCCGAGCGCCTTCAAGCCGGCGGCAGCGGCCCGCTCTATGTCAAGCTGCGCCGCACCCTTGAAGAGGCCATCCGCGCCGGTACGCTCGGCCACGGCGACGCCTTGCCGCCGGAGCGCGACATCGCGGAATTCGCGACCGTCAGCAGGGTCACTGTTCGCAAGGCGATAGACGAACTCGTCGCGGACGGCCTGCTCGTACGTCGCCACGGCTCCGGCACGTTTGTGGCCAAGCCGGTCTCGAAGGTCGAACAGCGTCTGTCCCAGCTCACGTCCTTCACCGAGGATATGGCACGCCGCGGTATGACCTCTCGCTCCGAGTGGCTGCACAAGGGTATCCACACCCCTTCGCCCGACGAGATGATGAACCTCGGCCTGGCTGCCGACGTCAAAGTCTCGCGGCTAAGCCGCCTGCGCATCGCCGACGACCAGCCTCTGGCAATCGAGAATGCCAGTGTCTCCGGCGAATTCCTGCCAGACCCCTTCGTGGTGACGACATCTCTTTATGCCGAACTCGAGCGGCGCCAGGTTCGACCGGTCCGCGCGGTGCAGCGCATCTCAGCCACGAATATGAAGGAAGCCGACGCCCATCTCCTTGGTGTTCCTGTTGGCGCCGCCGGACTATCGATCGAGCGTATCTCCTATCTCGGCTCGGGGCGCGCGGTCGAATTCACCCGCTCGCTTTATCGTGGGGACGCTTATGATTTCGTGGCGGAACTGACGATCGGGTAAGCTGAGCTCAGGTCTAAACGCCTTCGCAGATTATACGTATAATTCGGATTTAGAACCTATCGGAAAGACCATGGCCCAAACCACCGCATTGGAATTTCAGCGCACATTCGGCGAATTCCAGAATCAGGAGTAGCGAGGCTCGTCGAGTTCACCCGGCACGGACGCCGCGAATTTCTTTGATGTCAGCTGAACATTATGATTGGTTAAACGCTGCCGCGTCCACGCGCACACGGCACCGCCGACGCTTTTTCTATTGTCAATGTCGACGAATGGCCGACCCTCAAGAGTGCCCGGCAGCGAGGGAACATTCGCTTACAGTTTCATCCGCCGGGCCCCTTAGGCTCGTTCAAAGCCAAATCCTCGAAATTGCACCGGTAACGAGACAGCCTCGGCGTGTCGGTGACCGAGACTTTTATCTTCTGATTCAAATAGATAAATCCGGAAAGTGAATCACTTTCCCGCATTTTTGTGTCAATCTCTGAACATCGCGCCAAGCATTGCCTACGCCGCGTCGTCGATCTCCTCGGCAGCCTTGCGGGGCACGTAGTTGAGCACCGGCCCGAGCCAGCGTTCCACTTCGGAAATCTCCATGCCCTTTCGAGCCGCATAGTCCTCGACCTGATCGCGCTCCACCTTGGCGACGCCAAAATAGTAGCTGTCGGGGTGGCCGATATAAAGGCCGGAGACCGAAGAGCCGGGCCACATTGCGTAGCTTTCCGTGAGCTTCACGCCTGTTGCCTTTTCGGCGTCAAGCAGGCGGAAGAGCGTCGCCTTTTCCGTGTGGTCGGGCTGCGCCGGATAGCCCGGCGCGGGGCGGATGCCGGCATATTCCTCGGTGATGAGTTGCTCGTTGGTCAGCGTCTCGTCCTTGGCATAGCCCCAATATTCTCGCCGGACCCGTTCGTGCATGCGCTCGGCGAAGGCCTCGGCGAAGCGGTCGGCGATCGCCTTGACGAGGATCGAGGAGTAGTCGTCGTTGGCGCGCTCGAACCGCTCCGCGATCGCAATTTCCTCGATGCCCGCGGTCACCACGAAGCCGCCGACATAGTCCCCGACGCCGCTCGAAACCGGCGCGACGAAATCCGACAGCGCGATGTTCGGGCGGCCATCGCGCTTGGAAAGCTGCTGGCGGAGCGTATAGAAGGTCGCAAGCTCTCCGGCGCGCGCCTCATCCGTAAAGAGACGGATATCATCGCCGGTGCTGTTCGCCGGCCAGAAGCCGATGACGGCGCGCGGCCGGAACCACCTCTCGTCGATCACCTTCTTTAGCATCGCCTGCGCATCGGCCCAGAGGGCACGCGCCGCCTCGCCCTGCTTCTCATCTTCGAGGATTGCTGGGAAGCGTCCGCGCATTTCCCAAGTCTGGAAGAACGGCGTCCAGTCGATATACTTGGCGATCTCCGCCAGATCATAGTCCTCGAACACCTTGGTGCCGATGAACTGTGGCCTGGTCGGTTTGTAGGCAGCCCAATCCACCTGCTGCGCATTCTCGCGGGCGCGGGAAAGCGGCAGACGAACCTTCTCGGCCTCGCTGCGCGCATGAGCAGCGGCAACCTTGGCATATTCGCCGCGGATATCGTCGATATAGCCTTGGCGCGTATCCGGAGACAGCAGGGACGAGACGACGCCGACGGCGCGGCTTGCATCCGTCACATAGACCGTCTGGCCCTTCGCATAGCCGGGATGGATCTTCACCGCGGTATGAACGCGGCTCGTTGTCGCGCCGCCGATCAGGAGCGGGATATCGAAGCCCTCGCGTTCCATCTCGGCTGCCACATGCACCATCTCGTCGAGCGACGGCGTGATGAGGCCCGAAAGGCCGATGACATCGACTTTTTCGGCCACCGCCGTCTCCAGAATCTTTGTCGCCGGCACCATCACGCCAAGGTCGATGATCTCGTAATTATTGCAGGCAAGCACGACGCCGACGATGTTTTTGCCGATATCATGCACGTCGCCCTTGACCGTCGCCATCAGGATCTTGCCGGCAGTCTTCCTGTCGTCGCCGCCATTGAGGCGCTTTTCCTCTTCCATGTAGGGCAGCAGCACGGCGACTGCCTGCTTCATCACCCGCGCCGACTTGACGACCTGCGGCAGGAACATCTTGCCGGAACCGAACAGATCGCCGACGACGTTCATGCCGGCCATCAGCGGGCCTTCGATGACATGCAGCGGACGTGCCGCCTTCTGGCGTGCCTCTTCGGTATCGGCCTCGATATATTCTGTGATGCCGTTGACCAGAGCGTGTTCAAGACGCTTCTCGACCGTCCACTCGCGCCAGGAAAGATCCTGAACTCGGGCTTCCTTCGTCCCCGCGCCACGGAAACGCTCGGCGACTTCGATTAGGCGCTCGGTACCATCCGGGCGCCGGTTAAGCACGACGTCTTCGCAGGCTTCGCGCAGCTGCGGATCGATCTGGTCGTAAAGCGCAAGCTGACCGGCATTGACGATGCCCATGTCCATACCCGCCTGGATGGCGTGGTAGAGGAACACGGCATGCATTGCCTCGCGCACCGGCTCGTTGCCGCGGAACGAGAAAGACAGGTTGGAAACACCGCCGGAAATATGCACCAGCGGCATGCGCTGGCGGATCGTGCGCGTCGCCTCGATGAAATCGACGCCGTAATTGTTGTGTTCCTCGATGCCGGTGGCGACGGCAAAGATGTTCGGATCGAAGATGATGTCCTCTGGCGGAAAACCCGCCTTCTCGGTCAGGAGCTTATAGGCGCGCGTGCAGATATTCACCTTGCGCTCGTAAGAATCCGCCTGTCCCACCTCATCGAAAGCCATGACGACGACGGCCGCACCGTAGCGGTGCAGCAGCTTCGCCTGGGCGAGGAAATTCTCCTCGCCTTCCTTCAACGAGATCGAATTGACGATTGCCTTGCCCTGAACGCACTTAAGGCCCGACTCGATGATCGAAAACTTCGACGAGTCGATCATCACCGGCACCCGGGCAATATCCGGTTCGGCAGCGATCAGGTGCAGGAACTCGACCATCGCCTTTTCGGAGTCGATCAGGCCCTCGTCCATGTTGACGTCGATCACCTGCGCGCCGTTTTCCACCTGATCGCGGGCGACGTCCAAGGCTGCATTGTAGTCGGCGTTGGTGATCAGCTTGCGAAAGCGGGCCGAGCCGGTAACGTTGGTGCGCTCGCCGACGTTGACGAAAGGAATTTCCTTGGTCAGTTCGAAAGGCTCGAGGCCCGACAAAGACATAAAAGGCCGGTGTTCGGGGATCGGCCGCGGCTTGTACTTTGCAACCGTCTCGGCAATCGCGCGGATATGTTCCGGCGTCGAGCCGCAGCAGCCGCCGACGATATTGACGAGGCCCTCACGGGCGAAGCTGTCGATCTGCGCCGCCATCAGCTCCGGCGTCTCGTCGTACTGGCCGAATTCGTTCGGCAACCCAGCATTCGGATAGGCGCAGACGAAGGTGTCGGCAACACCCGCGAGCTCCTGCAGATGCGGACGCATCGCATTGGCGCCGAGCGCGCAGTTGAGGCCGATTGTGAACGGTTTGGCGTGGCGCACCGAGTTCCAGAAGGCCGAAGGCGTCTGTCCGGACAGCGTGCGGCCGGAAAGATCGGTAATCGTGCCCGAGATCATCACCGGCAGGCTGATACCCTTCGCTTCAAACCGCTCCTCACAGGCAAATATTGCTGCCTTGGCATTCAGCGTATCAAAAATGGTCTCGATGAGGATAATGTCCGCGCCACCGTCTATGAGGCCATCGATCTGCTCGCCATAGGCAATGCGAAGCTCGTCGAAGCTGATCGCACGGAAACCCGGATTGTTCACATCCGGCGAAATCGAGGCAGTTCGGTTTGTCGGGCCGATGGCGCCCGCCACGAAACGGCGGCGGCCATCCTCGCGCTCGGCGCGGATCGCCGCGCGGCGCACGATCTCGGCTCCTTCTTTATTAAGCGCGTAGACCTCGCCTTCCATCTGATAATCGGCCTGCGCGATGCGCGTCGAGGAGAAGGTATTGGTTTCGAGAATATCCGCGCCAGCCTTGGCGTATTTATAGTGGATTTCCTCGATCGCATCTGGCTGCGTCAAGATCAGTAGATCGTTATTGCCCTTCTGGTGACAGGCGCAACCGATGAAGCGATCGCCTCGGAACTGGTCCTCATCGTAGGCGAGCCCCTGGATCTGCGTGCCCATGGCGCCGTCAAGAACGAGGATTCGCTCGCTCGCGGCTTTCCGCAAAGCTGCAAAGACTTCGCTGCCGTCGCGTTTTGCCCCTTTGGGGCCGAAAAGATTGTCGAACACGGGCGGACTCCTTGACGTCGTTTAAAGACCAAAGTGACCAAATCACATAAAGATATCTTTATGTCAATATATGCCTGACGTTTCCGGTTTTGCAAGGCTTGGCGGGTGACAGACGAGAACGTGCTCTATATAGGCCTTTCGCAAGGCGTGTGCATGAAATCGGAGGAGTAAAATGGCACCTGCAATCGGCGGCACCGGGCTCGGAAACTGGAGCGCCCGCGCCTATCACCGCAACTGGCTTCTGACCCAGGCAAGCGGCCTTTTCGATTTCTTCCAGCACAATTCTGTCAATCCCAAGGGCGGTTTTTACGATCTTGACGATCATGGCAGGCCGCTTGATGCCGAGGGACAGGTTCGCAGCATTCATATTGCGTCGCGCGCAGTCCACTGCTTCTCGATCGGCGTCCTTCTCGGCCGTCCGGGTGCCGCCAGCGTCGTCGATCATGGCATGGACTACCTCTGGAACCGCCATCGCGACAAGAAGAATGGCGGATATTTCTGGTCGCTGAACAACAATGGCCCCGTTGATTCCAACAAGCAGGGCTACGGCCACGCCTTCGTGCTGCTGGCTGCGTCCTCAGCGAAAACCATCGGCCATCCGCTGGCCGACGGAATGTTGGCCGACATCACGGAAATCCTGAACACCAAGTTCTGGGAGCCGCAGCATGGCGCCATCTCCGAAGAGTTCACCGCCGACTGGCAGCCGCTCGACGGCGGCGCCTATCGCGGCCAGAACTCCAACATGCACCTGACCGAGGCGCTGATGGCCGCCTTTGAGGCCACCGGCGACAAGGAGTATCTCGCCAAGGCCGAAAGCATCGCCAATCTTGTCATCCTCCACGCGGCCGGTTCCGTCGACTGGCGCGTCGCCGAGCATTTCAGCGCCGATTGGGCTCTCGACAAGAACTACTATCATCCGAACGAAATGTTCCGTCCCGCAGGCACCACTCCCGGCCACTGGCTGGAATGGGCCCGGCTCATCCTGCAGCTGTGGTCACTCGGCGGCAAGCGCCACGCCTGGATGCCGGACGCAGCGAAGGCCCTCTTCGCACAATCCATGGCCCTCGGCTGGGACGACGACAAGGGCGGATTCTTCTACACACTCGATTGGGACGACAAGCCCGCCAAGCGCAACAAGCTCTGGTGGCCCGCCTGCGAGGGCGCCGGCGCCGCCCACTTCCTCAACGAACACCTGCCGAGCGACTTCCACGAGCAAAGCTACCGCAAGATCTGGAATGTCATCGAACGCGCCTTTATCGACCATGAGAACGGCGGCTGGCACGAAGAACTGACGGAAGACCTCGTTCCGTCCCACAGCCTCTTCCCCGGCAAGGGCGATATCTACCACGCGCTACAGGCCTGCCTCATCCCGCTCTTCCCGGCGACCGGCAGCCTGACCAAGGGCATCATCGAGGCTGGCGGGAGGATTTGAGGCAATGGCCGGAGTGGGCTCAGACGCCCACTTCCTGTGCGTGTGGCAGAGATCCAGCAGCGCCATGTCCCATGGCGCGAGAGGCCCATCGAGGCTAGCTGGAAAGAGCGCCGTTCACGGTGCAGACGCGCCGTCGCCAGCACAGGTAAGGTCGCATAAAGTGGCGCTCCGCGGTTAAATTCCTCATCTCAGGCGCAACGTATCCAAATCCTTCGCCAGCATCAGTGACAGCGCCTCCACGACGAGATTGTGGTCGTCGCGCTGCGGCAGGCCTGAAACCGTAACGGCGCCGATGCAGCCGGTTCCCTTGACGTTGATCGGGAAACTGCCGCCATGCGGCGCGTAGTCGGCGCCGGAAAGCCCGTTGTCTTCGACCGTCTTGCCGTCCTTCTGCAGCTTCAGGCCACAGGCATAGCTGCTCTTTAAATAGCGGAATACCATGTTGCGCTTGCGGCGAATCCACTGGACGTTGTCGGGGGTTGCGCCCGGCAGCGCCGCGTAGAAGACCGGCATGGAATGCAGCGTGACGTCGATTGCCACGCCAAGGGCGCGTTCGGTCGCGAGTTCCTGCAAGAGCTTGCCGAGTTGCCAGGCGGTGGTTAGATCGAAGGCGTCGAAGCTCAGCACTTTTTCCTGCTCAGCAATCCGGCCGACATCCTCTTCGATGGTCATAAAGCTCGCTCCTCTTGCGTCGTCGAACGGGCGGAGAACATCCGCATCCGGCGGCAAAAGTAAAGCAGAATCGTGACGATGCCGAAGCTCAGTGCGGCATCGACGACAGCGCGCCTATGATTTCTTCGGGCCGCACGGGCTCGCTGGAGCGCAGCTTCACCGTGCCGTCGCGGTCGAGCAGGACAAGGCCGAATTCACCGGGCTGCGGTCCTTCGAGGTCATCGCGGATTTCATCGGCGTCGAGGTCGTAGGAGCCTTCGAAAAGCGGAAACACCCCGCCACCGGCGATACTGAACACCTCAATATCATCCTCGATGAAACGCAGATGCGAGGTGCGTAGCAACTCGTCCTGAACGGCCGCACGATCATCATCCGCATCCGCAAATATGATGAGCACGCGCTTGGAGCCAATGAATGGTTTGAGACAGTCCGGCGAAACGGGCGCACGCGGCGCCGGACCCATGATTTCGCGTATGATTGATTTTAGCATGGTGCTCACATCCTTCGTGTCTGTCTTCAACGATTGGAAGTGAGACCGGTTCCCTACGAGCGTGACGGGACCGCGCCCTGGCGCGATCCCTCAAAGGCTCATTCGGGCGGCTTGCGCTCTGCAGTGCGGCTGGAGACGGCCATTATATCGGCGCCGCCGTTGGCAAGAAGGCGTTTGCGCACCAGCACGCGCATGACGCGGGCGGCCGTCGAGAAGCTCATCTGATCGAGCGGCCCTTCGCCTTCCCAGGGTTTGGTCAGTCTTTCGGTGACGGCGCCGACAATGTTCATCGGCACGATGTCGTCGCATTCGCGCATCGCTTCGAAGACAAGGCTGATCGGAATGACCCGTCCTTCGAACGTGACAATCGGTTCGGTAAGTTCCGTATCCCATTCCTCGAAGGCATAGAGCGCTTCGCGGAACAATTCCTGAAGGGTGATCGGGGCGTGTCCGTTGTGAAGTGGCGGCAAGGCATTCGTCATGTCTGTCTCCTCTTGTGGATTAAGCCAGTTCCTCCTCATCGGCCGGGATCGAAGCAGGACACACAGAACTCCAGGGTTCCCTCCGGACCGAATAACACGATCGATTTTATAGTGTAACACTCGCGTGATAAAGCGATTTATGCCCACCGGGCTGCCGACACGCCTGCGGAAAGGGATAAGCCGCTGATATCGCTCAAGAACATCAACGGCTTTTTTTCACTTTGAAGTGGAGAATTGAGGCTACTGCTCGAGTGCGAAGGTGACGTTGACGGTAACATTATAGGCGTTTTCGCCGCCCTGAACCGGCACAGCAGCGTCACTTGCCTCCTTCATCATCGCCGCGCGGTAGACCGGCTGCGGCAGCGGCCGAACGCTGTTTTCGCTGATTTCGATGATGCGGCCGAGCTTCACACCGGCAGCCTCCGTCAGCGTCTTCGCCTTCTTGATCGCTGCCGCGACGGCATCCTTGCGGGCCGCCTCGATTGCCGCGTTCGGCTTGTCGTTGGTGAACTGGATGTCGCCGCCCTGGTTGACGCCGAGCGTCACGGCCTGGTCGATGATGCCACCCAGTTCGCCAAGATCGCGCACGCGCACCGTCAGCCCGTTGGAAACCTGATAGCTGATCAGTTCCGGCGGCTTCGGCTGGCCGTCGTTGTTCTGCGGATAGTTATACTGCGGCTGCACAGAAAAGCCCGAGGTCTGCAGGTCCTTGTCGGCAATCCCGCCCTTCTTCAGCGCTGCCAGCACCCCAGCCATCGCCTTGTTGTTCTCGTCGAGCGCCTCGCGCGCCGTCTTCGCCTGCTTGACGACGGCAAGGTTGAGCACCGCCATGTCCGGGGCCAGCGCCGATTCCCCCTCGCCCGAGACCATGATCACCGCCTCGCGCGGCTTCGTTTCGTCGGCAGCCGAAGCCGAAGCCCCGGCAAGCGCGGCAGGCATGCCGATCAGCATGCCGAAAGCCACGTTTCTGATAGTCCGTAGCGCCATTTTTTCACTCCTTGGTTGTCGCCATCCCGCCTCACTCTTTGACGATTGATTGTGAAGCTATTGCGGCAGCGTCTTGTCGCTGCATCCGAATTGCGTTAGAGCGAAATCGCACCGGGGAGCCATTGCCCCGCTGCCCGCGCGGCAAAGCCGCGTGAGGGCCTGTAGCTCAATGGTTAGAGCCGGCGGCTCATAACCGCTTGGTTGGGGGTTCGAGTCCCTCCGGGCCCACCATAATTTTCAACAAGCCGTTGATTTTACTTCTCATTTTCCTTTTTTCTGTCCCACTTTTCAAAGTTGGCCTCCGAAAGTGGGACATTTTTGTTCTCGTTTTGGTCGGGCATCAAGAGCTTTTCGGCGTAGCCTGAGAGCTTCTTGCGGCGAGCCGCACGAGTAAAAAGATCAGCCTGCTGACTCGTCGTCCAACCGAAGATCGCTTTGAGCTGGTCGATGGTCGCTCCGTTTTCGGCGGCGATTGAAGCCCCCGCTTCTCGCAAGCCATGCGCCGAGCAATGGAAAAGGCCAGCCTCGTCGCACCATTTGGCGCATCTTATTTCCCAATCCTTTGTCGGAGAACGGCTTGCTGTATTCAGTGACTAAGAACGTGTGTCGACTAGTCGGCACATGTGCGAGTTCGCCCGACAGATTAGGCAGTACCGGAATATTGACATCCACGCGGCTTGCCAGGCGTAGTCCCCGGCTGGTGACAAGCCTCGTATTGCTCTGTCTCCTCAAGCGTCCATGTGTGAAACCCGTCGCCGGACTTAAGCCGCTTGATGCCGTTACAGGGATGCGTCTTTGCCTCGCCAACCTCAATTGCCCCAGCGAAAAGAGCGCTGATTGCCTTCACTATTTTGTTGGCCGCGCCGGGAGCATCTATGCGGGTGTCTCGGATCGCAGCCACCTGCTTGCGCTCAAGATGCTCAAAGGGCTTGTCGCCGTGCTTGATGCAGATTGCAGCTGGCACTGGATGCATAGCGGGGAGGTCATTGCCCGTACTCTGACCGACCAAGACACAGGCGATGCTTTTCAGGTGGACCCACTGCTCGGCCAGATCGGCGGTCCGACCGGACAGTTCACTGCCGACGACGCCTATGGCGGAAAGCCAACCTACGATGCCGTCATCAACCACAGCGCTGCTGCCCATCCGACGAGGCCCCCCACCTGTGGGACACGGACCGCCGCGAACGTCGTCGGATTGGAGATGAAGAAGGTGCTTCAGAAATTGAACCGCACGCCGACGACATTTGCACTGGAGCCGCCGTGCATGTCGCCGAGCGTCCCCCAGGCTCCGGACCGGTGATGTATCCGCCAGAAGAAATCGACGTCGGGCATGGCGTTGAAGGAAAGGTTCAACTCGGGGCCGAGATAGAACAGCGTTCTGGCGTCCCCGTTACCCTCCAGCTCGTTCTTGCGCTCCCGTCCCTCCTGGGTATGCGTGACATGGCTGATGCCAAACGTAAAGGCTGGTGAGATACGGACGGTATCACCAATCTCGAAACCGTCATAGCGACCGACGACGCCGCCCCAGAATTCCGCATTCGGATGCCCGCCGTATCTCCCGGCGAGCCCCGCTTCCAGTCCGAACCTAAAGGAGCCCATCCTAGCCGGGAAGTACTGGTAGCCGAGGCCGAAGATCGGGAGGTCTTCGTATGTGACGCCGAAAGGATTGGATGCCTGGAGGATGTCGGCGTCGACCATCGTGCCACCGAAGGCGAATACCGACTGATTGATGTCGCGGTTCTGCGCCTGCGCGTCGGTTGTTCCCAAGAACGGCATAGTGGCAGCGCCGAGCAGCAGAGCAAGCGGGATGGCGTTTGAAGGCTTCATATCGGATCTTTTCCTGGACTTCATGTTTTCTCTAGGGCGCGCATCCACCGAGAGCTCTGGAACGGCTCCTGACTGGGCGGAAGACACCTTCCGCTAGCCCGTGCATGCGGCCCCGCAGTATCGTCAACGGGGTCCTTCGGGGGATCTCGGAATTTTACCATCGACGTGCTCACGCCATTTTGCCATTCCCAGTCTAGAAAATGTTCCATTTTGCAACGCGTTGCAAATCCCGTTTGAATGGCTGGAAGAACGACGTTTCAGAACTGCTTCTCATCGGGCCCCGTTGGCCAGGCAACGGAGGATGAAAGCCCGGCCACGAAAGTCGATTGACTGCCGGTGCGGCATGCTCTGCCGCCTGGCTTCAGCAGACATGCCAGCGATCGTCGGCGGAGAGGCCCGGTCGCTTTTGCCGCCCTTGAAGTACGTCATCGCCGGCGACCGCGCACATGCACACCGACAAGGCAATGGCCTTCATTCAGGCCATACCAGGCCGTGCCGGCTACGTGAATGACTCCATCAGCGTCCTGACTGGCGAGTTCCGGTGGCTTGATGCCAAGGAGGTGACGCTTGTCCTTTCGAAGCCCGAAGCCGGCATTGAGCCGTTCACCGTCCGCCCGATGATGGCAATCGAACCGGGCGACAACGACAAGCTCAAGGAGCTTGAAGGCCTGCTCACTCTGGACGGCACCAAATTCCAGTATTTCACCGACGTCTCGCGCCCGGATTTGGTGTGCCCCCGATAGCTACGTTCTGGACCAGTATTATCTCAATCTGCCAGGCAGAAAGGCCGCTCAGGTAGCCCTCCTTCTCGACTACAGAACCAATCCGCCGCAGTACCCTGTTGGCAAGCCTGGATGAGGGCGAATACGCCCCGGCTCTGATCGCGTGGGGCCGTAACGACCGCTTGTCACTGCACCCGGGCGAGGCCTACCTGGCCGACCTGCCGGACGCCAAGCTTCATTTCTCTGAAACCGGCCATTTCGCGCTCAAGGAAAACCTGAACGAAATCGCCGCTTTGACACTATCCGTCGGTATAGGCCCGCGATATCCAAGATCAATATTCGGGACGTGGGTGGCTTTGCTAAAGTTTCTGATCGGAAACCACCTCGGACATCACGGCAATGCGACACGTCCCCACCCACGACAACTCTCGCGGACACGCGTTACCCGTTGCGTTTGCCGGAATAGTACTGATCGGCGCGTATGCCGTCGGCCTCACCCTCATGTCGACAACGCCCGCCGAGACGCGTGTCTACGTCCCCATCCTTGCCGAATGCGCCATTCCCGAGTGCGGGGCATCGCCGGGGGCGACCTGCTCCGTCAACGGCGAGGTTGTCCGTATGAAGGTCGGACCGACCGTGCGATGTTCATAAAAACTCCACGCCTTCCCAACGCACGTACCGGCGAAAGCAACGTCGCAAGCAACTGAGTTCGCCTGCTTCCCTCACACCGGAGCGATAACATGGATGTGACCACGAACCTTGACAGGATGACGCCAGGCGAGAAGTACCGCGTTATCCGTCTCCTAAGCCGCAGGCTGCACTTCTCCGCCATTCTGGCGAAGCAACGCGGCGACGATTTCTGGGACAGGCTGGAGCACCTGGCCGATCGGCTGCTCCGCGAGAGCGATGCGATTGTCACGGGGGGACCGTGCATCTCCGATCCCATCCTGGTCGAGGCAGCGGACCTGCTCGCTCGGTTCGACAACGCGGCCACATCGGGACGGCAGCTTCGCTTAAATGAGTAGACCCGTTTCGAATATGTGCGTGGGGGCGCGATTGGCAATTGTTCTCCCACAGACCGATCATCGCCCTTTACAAACTAATAGGGCTTCCCTCCGGGCCTACCATTTCTTTCATTGGACGTTGTTTTTCCATCATTTTTTCCTCGATTTGCCTCACCGGAATTCCCAGTTTATGAATGTGGGACATTTTTGCGGGCCACATAGCCTTTGCGGCGCTCGAAAGATCTCGATGGTAGCTCACGTGCTGATATGTGCGGTCGTCACAGGAATTGGCGGCGAGTCGCGCGAGCAGGAAACGGCCGGCGCTCCAACTCCGCATCTGGGTGAGGCCTGCGGAAAAGGGTTGGAGGACCCGTTGAGCTAGATCGAGAGAGAAACGAGTTTAGCGCGGTCTGCGATCAAGGCCGCCACGTGATTTGTCGTCTCGGGATCGATGGCAAGTGGAGATACCGTTTCTGACACTTGGGCTATCGCTTCACCTGTGGCATCAGCTAGCTCCTTAACTCGGCGGCGTACCAAGAGTAAGCCAATCCCGGTCTCCTTCGCAAAAGCCTTCCAACCGTCGGCGTCCATTTCGGCAAGCGTTGCGCGGTTTCCGATCCGCATAGCCATTTTCGGCGAAAGGTCTGGATAGGCCACGGTGGAAAGCAGGTCGTAAAACGGAGCCATTCTCGGTCCCAGATCGTCATAAAGGATCGAGAAATTCTTGCCGTGGGCGTCCGCATTTCCGACAATGAGATTGAAAATAGCAGCGTCCATTAGTTTAGCGAGGTCCGTAGCCGGCCGTTCAGACACCCGCCGCAACAACTCGAAACAATCCTTGAAGGTCGGCCCGCCCTCGCTCGCATACTTCGTTTCAGGCGGCACACCAAGTGCTTGGCAAAAGTCTTCTTGGTGGATGCGGCGAACAACATCATTGGCGTCGCGATAGCGATCGTATCGCTCGACCAGGAGAAAGGGGCGCCCATTCGCTGACCTCGGTTCGACCGGTGCGACCTCGAGGCCGATCGCTGCAGCGAGTTTCATCACGAAAGCTTCGGTATCGGTCGTCCCTGGGAAGCGCGCGATTGGCGGTTTCAGAATATGCGTTGTTGCCTGGCCGGGAACTGGAAGCGCGAGCTGGCCGTCGATTAAAACAAGCGGCACCTTAGATTGCGCGCCGGCCAGCGATAGCCTCAAGCCTTCTTGGCCGGCCAATAGCGGCCGTGTCGGAAGTGCGTCGAGTATCCGAACGATTCCGGCCTCATCGAGGGGTGTAATCTGCTGGTCTGCGAGCGGCTCTGTCCTAACGGGTTCCTGGTCTTCCGGCAAAAGCTGGAGGGCGCCGGCGACGTCGCCCCCTAAGCGATCGAGAAGCGCAAAGTCGTTCGCAGGTGAAACGCCTAATGCCTGCGCGGCAACCAGGCGTTGGCTTTCCTCGGGCAGCAGGCCACCGAAAAACGGCCTACATTCTCGACGGGAGAAGCGCTCCAGTCGCTTCGGAAGAGAAGCCGAAAGCGGAAGAGCGGTTTCGTCGTCAAGCCAAGCCTGAGCATAGGCGAACCCTATGTCGCCGTGCCTGTCCTGCGTGAACTGTCCGACAATGCTACCGTCCCACCAGACGTTAAGAACCTTCGTCATCATCGCCTACCCTCGCCAGGGGCTAAAATAACAACAGAGCAACCGAGCGTTTGGAGAACCTGGAGCACTTTTCCAATCTGAGCCGTGGGCTTACCTGCTTCGAGATCGACAATGAACCGCAGGCCAACGCCAGCAACGCCGGCAAGCTCATCCTGCCGCAAGTTTTGCTCCTTGCGTGCACTCCGGACCAGGGCGCCGATGTCGGCTGGACTTCTGACTTGTTTTGCCATCTTCATATTCCCGCTCGGGAAAATAACAGCATATCGGCCGCGTTGTCGAGAAAAATTTCCCGATCGGGAAAATAGACAGCGCTAGATGATCCTTATTCAGAAAAATTTCCTGATCGGGAAATTCAGAGCTACCGGATAATCAGGCAGCTTGCCATTCCGCCCCTCCAGCCGATCAGCTACCCAAACCTTGATCAGCGCCTAACGCGTGATCCCAAGCGCTGCGCCTCGCGGTCCAGCTTTTCGACCACCCACGAGGGAAATCGACATTGACGCGATGGGGCGCCAGATTTGGGCGCTGCGCCTTCTCCCAATCCACCGCCTCGGCGAGGTCCTCGCCGGCATCAAAGCGCGGGTCAAATTCATGTGAAGCGAGCACGGAAACGAGCGACAGTATCCGTCGGTATAGGCCCGCAATATCCAAGATCAATATTCGGGACTTGGGTGGCTTGCTAAAGTTTCTGAACAGAAACCAACTCGAACATCACGACAATGCGACACGCCCCACCCACAAACACATCGGGACGGCAGCTTCGCTTAAATGAGTAGACCGCGGTTTCCAATACCCGTCGATGTCGAAACAATGACATCACACTCTGTTAGCGCTGAGCGGGGTAGTCTCTAGTCGGTGAGATGCTGAAGTCATTGGTGCGCAAAATCGCTTCGATCGTCGCCGATCTGGCTGGTACAGTTGCCGTCGTTATGGCAAAGTTCACGCTCCAGCCGATCATCATCGACCCCGTGTTTAGCGCGCAATCGCTTTCGGGACCGCTACAAGTCGGCGGCCCTCACTCCGCCAACGGCGGCGCAGCACTCGCCGATCCGATCTGCAAAAGCGGCACCCTTGGTGCAAGGTCACGCGGCCTCTGCCACCGTCGCGGCGCCTGAAGTGTTCTGACGGTGACGGCGTGCGTTTCAACACCGCCCGCGAGCTTTGAGGGGTGATCGAACGTGCGGCGCCAGAGGCCGCGGATGGCGGCGAGCGGATGGGCGCGGGCGGGCATCGCCTGCGGCATCTCGCTGAACAGGCGCTGGATCATCTTCCGGCGGATGTCTTCGGCTGTCTGCCGGATTTCCCAGTCGTAGCGGCGGTCCCGGACGGCGACGATGGACACCGATAGGCCGAGGCGCGCTCTGTCCGTGCCAGTCACCCTGCCCGCAACGTCGAAGTCCGCAAAAGGAGAAAAGATCAGCATGTCGCCCGGGCGAACCTGCCCTGCCGCTCGGCCGTCATGCAGCGTGATCTCCGCCTTGCTGATTGAAATGGTGTCGACAGTGCAAGGAGTGAAATTGCCGTCGCGTGCAAGATTTGCCTGCCGTGCGAGCGGAAACTGGATCCTGTCCAGCGGCTCGCGCGGAAGTTCGATGCAGACGAGCAGGGAAACGAAGGCATAGACCATAACGACCATGCCCCAGGCGACGCTGAAGCCGTCGAGGTCGTTATAGGTGCCCATCAGCGGCCCGTTCAGCATGCCTATGAACGTCAGGATGATGACAAGGAGGAACGTGCCGGTGATGGGGTAAAGGATAGAGACACGCGCCCGGTCCTCGCCCTTAGCCGTAACCTTGAACGGCCGCCCGAACGGATGGATGAGGGCGTGAATCAGCGCGATGGTGATGGGGATCGCCGACACCATTTGCGACACTTCCGTAAAGAGCGGCATGCTGCGCCGGTCGGAGACCCAGGAATGAAATGCCCACATGCCTGCGACCATCGGAAGCGCGTAAAGAAAGAAGGCTTCCGGTTCCATCTGGATCGCCGGCAGGCCGAGGAAATAATAGAGGATTGGCGCCGCCATCAAGAGCAGGATGAACGGGCGGCAGAACCAGAACAGCAGCCCGTGGAAATAATGCAGCCGTTGCAGGAAGGTGTATCCGCGGCCGAAGAACGGGCCATCCCGTAGCAGCGCGACCTGAATGGTTCCGAGGCACCAGCGGCAGCGCTGGGTAATATAGCCTGAGAGGCTCTCGGCCGAGAGCCCGACGCTCAGGCGCTCGTTCAGCCAGCGGGTCTTCAAGCCCTTCTGCAGCAGCCGGTAGGTCAGGTGAATATCTTCCGTGACCGTTTCCTGCGGCATGCCGCCGATCATGCCGAGCGCATCGCGCCGGACTATGCAGGACGTGCCGACGCAGAAGGCAGCTCCCCATCCGTCCTTCGAGGGCTGCATGACGTCGAAGAAGATGCGCTGATCATCGACCCACGCCTTCGACGCCAGAAGGTTATGCTGAACGGGATCGGCGTTGTAGTAGAACTGCGGCGTCTGGATAAGCCCGATCTCCGGATCGGCGAACTGGCCGACGGTTCGCTTCAGGATCGCGCGCTGCGGCGCAAAATCGGCGTCGAGAATGAGGATGAAGGGCGCGTTGGTCTCCTTCGCCGACTGCCGGATGGCATTGTTGAGATTGCCGCCCTTGGCGCCAACATTGTCGCCGCGCCGCAGATATCGCACGCTAACCTCGGCGCAATAGTCCTCCAGCCAGTCGCGGCGTCCGTCATCGAGCACCCAGACAGTGAAATTCTGATAGTCGATCGCCTTCGCGGCAAGGATCGTGCGCTCCAGAATGGACAGCTCTTCATTATAGGTACAGATGAAGACATCGACGGCCGGCGGCGATGCCGCGCCGGCGATGGTGAGTTCGCTCGCATCCGCAGCCGCACTGTGGTCCGTCCGCCGGAAGAAAAAGACGATCGAAAGCACGGTATAGAAGATGACGACGATTTCGAAAGAGAGATAGGCGCGCGGCCACAGCGCATAGGCGCTCCATTCGAAGTCCGGCAGCGTCTTGGTGATGCGGAAATAGAGATAATTCAATAACATGACGATGAGGATCATGCCGAACATGACGCGATCCTTGCCCCGGCGGCTGTCGAGCAGCAAGGCGCAGCCCATGATGAGCGCAAGCGAAAGCAGCGAGAAGAGAATGGCGTCCGAGAGAGTGACTACTTCGGGGGACATGGGCTATCCTTGCTGATCAGCGCCTGGCCCGCGCGGCCGAGGAAAGGGTTGAGGTCAAGCGCGGCAAGCACGGCCCAGCCGGTCGCCCCGATATGCGGAAGACGGTAATACTTGAAATCGCCGGGCGAGGAGTTGGGACCGACCTGAAGGCCTGTCGAAAGCTGCTCGTTGACCGTCGCATAGATGAGCCCGCCGGGCGTGACCTGGGCAGCGATGGTCTTGAACAAGGGTTCGGCCTTTTCGGACCGTCCGGCAAGCCGCAGGACGAGTGCTGCCTGCGCCGTGCCCTCGAGCCAGATGCCGTCCCGGTCGCTGTTGAAGTCGAAGCCGCCGTCGACGCCATGGTTAAGCTCGGTCCATTCCATGACCCGCTCGACCTTGCTCTTGAAGTCCGGCACGGCGATCAACGGCCACAATTCAGCGTCGAGTCCCGACATCGCGATATTCGGAGCGTTGCTGTCGGGGACGCTGCCGATGTAGAAGCGCTCCTCGCCGTCGTCCCACATGGCGCGAAGGAACTTCAGCGCGCTGTCGCCGCGGTAGGTCCAGTCGCCGCCGGCGTCCAGGCGCGCAAGCCAGCTATCCGCGGCGTAGATATCCAGATTGTGTTCCGTCGATTTCCAGGTCATGCGCTCAGGCGCCGGCTCATGGCCGAAAAAGCCGCCGAAATAGCCCGGGTTTTGCGGATCTGCCGTGCTGCGGTGGATCCAGTCCATGATCTTGCGTGCGGTGTCGAGATAGGCCGGCTGTTCCGTCTCCTCGTAGGCCATGAGCAGCGCCAGCGCGCCCCATGCGGTGCTGCCCGTCGCACTGCCGACTTGGTAACCGTCCTCGATCCAGGAATTGCTGGCCGCACTCCAGTAACCGGGCAACAGCATTCCCTCTTTGCCCGGAACGACCGGGCCGGACCGGTAGGCATTCCTCAACCGTCCGTCATGATAGTGACGGTCCGTCTCCACGGCGCGCACGAGAGCATCGGCGATGCGGCGCGCTTCGGCCTTACGCTTGCAACCGTAAAACGCCATTAGGGCAAGCGCATTGTCATAGGTAAAGCCGGTGTTTTCCAGAGCCGGATGGAGCGCCGACCCGCCGTTTGGCGGTTCGAAACTGCGCAGGACGAAGGGCTGCGCCGGATCGCCGCCCATCTGGGCAGCCAGCCCGTCGCAAAGCGTGCAGGCAAGCTTCTTATGTTCGCTACCGGCGAGCGCCGGGAATGTCTGCAGGACAGTCACCGCCGCGGCGAGCAGCAGCAAGCGTCCTATCTCGATCGTCGATCTCAGATGCTTCATTGTTGAGCCTCATCAATGCAGCGGCGCCGGCGTTACGGATTGGCGGGTTCGGCAGCGGCGGAGCGCGGCGCCGTCGCCTTGTCAAAAAGCGCGGACGCCGAATCCATCGTCCCGGGCGACGCCAGCCTGTCCATCGCCAGCTTCGAATAGCGGGCGATCCGGGAGACGACCGTCTCGCCCAATGAGACGATCACATCCTCGCCGACATGACATCCAAAGAATTTGTCGTTGTTCTGATGCGCCGGAGCGCCGCCCTCGCCGGCCGGCTCGTCCATCCTGACGAGCACATAGACCTCGTGGCCTTCGGCTTCCGGAAACTTCGCGTAATAGCGATTTTCCGGGCCGGAGTTGAAGTAGCGCACGATCTTGTAGATCTGGGCGTCGCGCTTGACGCCGAGGCTGCGGAAATTGACTATCGCCGGCATGCCGATCTCCAGCGACGTCACATCGCGGCTCCGATAGACGGCGGCAGCAAAGGCCTCGTTGCAGTCCAGCGATTTTGCCACCGGCTGGCCCTGCATCACGAAGTCGCCGAAGGATGCGTCGACACTGACGATCTGGCCATGGCGCTCGGCGACGACCTCGGCGGCCCCGGCCTTGCCAAGCCGCCCCTCCTCCCGCGCAATCAGGTTTTCGACCTGCTGCTTGCGCTCCGTCATCTGATTGATCTCAATGTTGTCTTCGGCGATCTCGCCGGCAAGCTTGGTGCGCTGCATTTCAAGCGTCAGCAGATTGGCGGCGACGGTACCGCCGGTGTAGATGTCGCGTTCGACGAGCGACAGGACAATCTCGTTGCGGCGCAGTTCGCCGCGCGCAGAGTCGAGTTCGTACTGCGCGGCGTTACGCTTCTGGCGCTGCGGTTCGATGCTGGCCTCGGAGATCAGCTTCTTCTTCAGAAGCACGAGCTGCCTCTGCAGCAGGGCGTTTTGTTCATTGAGCCGCGCCTCGTAGGTCTGCACGTTGTAACGGGCATTCTCGATGACCGCCGAAAGCTCGCTGATCGCGCCGTCCTTGACGTCCGCGATCTGGCTGTTGACCTTCTGGAGCTGGTCGGTGCGTTCCTGAACGACGCTTCTCGTATTGTTCAGCTTTTCGGTGAGATCGAGCTTCTCGAGCCGCAAGCCGGTCAGCGACGTCTGGTCCTGGTTGGGATTGGAGACCGTCGCCATGACATCGCCGAGCTTGACCACCTGTCCGACCTGCAGCGAAATCCTATCCACTCTGCCGTAAATCGGCGAGGCGATCATTTGGACCGGCGCATTGATGACTGCGCGCGTGGAGACAATGAAAAACTGATTGGGGATCATCGCCATGGCGATCGTGAAAATCAGCATAAAGGCGAACACGTAACCAAACGCCCTTGATACTGAAAGTATCTTATGATCACGCGGATCAAGTAATAGAGTTTCGTCCTTCATTTTCGCCAATCCTGACTCTTTACACTGCAGGCCGAATAGAAGGGCGTTTCCATGTATATTTTTTGTTATTTATATTTTATATCGATGAAATTTCAGTATGCAAACGAAATTTTTCTATGGTCTCTATGTTTAGATTCGATATCGGCTTCGAGAAGCATCACCGTTAATGCAATCAAACCATTTTGTTTAAGTAATTCAGGCAATTAATACGCGCAGAACTGGATGCAAATCGAGTTTCATCCATCCAGAAGCTACTTCAAGAGCTTATCTTTGATTTTGCGGTGATTTTTGTGACGCCCTCAGAGGGACGAACCAGATACGGCGTCCATCCTCCCTTTGCGGAGCGGGCTGCTCACAAAGCCTTGGCGCGAGCTCCCGAACAGACGGCTCTCGAGATGGTGACGCTCGATAACCTAGTGCCGAAGGACCATTTGCTTCGCAAGATCGACGCGGTGATCAGAAGCTTAACAGCCAGGCTGTGTTTGGACATGCAAAACCCCCGAAAGTTAATGTCCAACTTTCGGGGGTCATGGTTGGCGGGCTTTTTACCTTACTGCTGCGCCGGAGGCGTTGCAGGCGGCGTTGCCGGCGGTGTTGCTGGTGCCGGTTCCGCAGCCGGCGGCGTTGCGGGTGCCGGAGTTGCCGGGGCCGGCTCGGTTGCCGGTGGCGTTGCCGGTGCGGTCGACGTTGCCGGTGGCGTTGTAGCTGGCGGCTGGGTCGTTGTTGTCTCGCCGGCGGGCGGTGTGGCTGGCGGTGCACTCGTGCGCGGCCAGTAAATCGCTGCAAGGGCTATGATTACAACAACAGCCGCGATACCGATCCACATGGCCCATGGTGACCGGCGGTCGCTTCCCGGTGTCGTACGAACATCCGGTCCAGGTCTATTAAAATCATTGGTCATAGTAGTCCTCCTGTACACTCTAAAACTACTAAGTGCATAAAAGGTTCCATGCTGAGTTATGATGCGATGTTCGAATATTGCTAAACCGCCAAAGTTTCGAATGCTATTCCTCTTCAGGCATTCGCAAAGCGGTGTCTGCCGCACATCGCATCGAAAGCGATTATACCATCTTTTGCTCTTCCCATCGCAAAAAAGAGGAATTCGATATTCGAAAGGTGATTTGCGCTCGTCATGATGCCGTGGCAGCATTCGCCTCCAGCATTACGGCTTTGGCCGGCAGCATGACTGTCACCGAACAAGCATGAAAAGCGTGCCCATGGGAGGGAAACATGTCCGATCAACTGCCGATGTTCATCCTGCAATCGATCGTTATCTTCGGCCTCGTCGGCGCGCTCTTCATTCGCGCCTGATCTGCCTAGCGAACGTCTGACCTTGCTCTCGGCCGCATGTCGTTGCGTTCCCACGAGAAGATGGCGCGTTGCAAGGGTTCGCGCCCGCGGATGATGTCGGCTCCCTTCTCGCCGACCATGATCGTCGGAGCGTTGGTATTGCACGAGGGGACACGCGGCATGACTGAGCTGTCGCACACGCGCAGTCCCTCCAGCCCCCTCACCTTCAGATCGAGACCCACAACGGCCATGGCATCCGCGCCCATCTTGCAGGTGCCGACGGGATGGTGATCCGTCTTGGCATTGGCGCAGCCGTAGTCGAAAAGCTGCTCGTCGGTGACGACGCTGCTTCCCGGCAGCTTCTCCTCCAGCACAAAAGGCTTCAACGCCGCCTGCTGCATGATCTCGCGGGCGATCTTCAAGCCCTCGATCGACATCTTCCGGTCATGCGGATGGCTCCAGTAATTCGGGTCGATCAGCGGCGCGTCCGCCGGATCGGCAGATGCGAGACGCACGGTACCGCGCGAGCGCGGATGCAGATAGGCGGAATTCAACGTCACCCCGGCGTTCTTCAGCCGGGCGACGCCCGCCTCGATACCGGAGCCGAGGCCGAGATGGAACTGGATATCGGGGGAGCGCGCGTTTGGATCCGCATACCAAAAGCCGCCGGTCTCGAAGAGCGAGGAGGCAACGGGGCCTGAGCGGAAGAGCACGTATTGCAAGCCCGCCCAAAGCGTGCGGTGCAGCTTGGCGACGCCGTCATAAGTGTGGTCGCCGGTGCATTCGGAAATGACGAAGAGGTCGAGATGATCCTGCAGATTGCCGCCGACGCCGGGTAGATCATGCTTCACATCCACGCCAACAGCTTTCAAATGGTCCGCAGGCCCGATTCCGGATTGCAGCAGCAGTTTCGGCGACCCGATAGCACCGGAAGAAACGACGACCTCCCGCTCGGCGCGGATGAGCTCGACGCCGTTGCGTCCGCCAACCTCGACGCCGATCGCTTTTCTACCCTCAATCACGATCCTCACAACGCGGGCATTCATCCGGATGGTCAGGTTGTCCCTGTCTCCGATCGGCGACAAATAGCCGAGCGAGGCCGAGGAGCGCCGACGATTACGCTGCGTGAGCTGATAGAAGCCGACGCCCGCCTGCTGCCGGCCGTTGAAATCGTGGTTATAGGGAATGCCGAGCTCTTGCCCCGCCCGGATATAGGCGTCGCAAATCGGCAACGCGGAAACCGGCATCGAAACGCCGAGCGGTCCGCCATAGGAATGGTAGTCGTCGGCAAAGCGCTGGTTGTCTTCGGCGCGTTTGAAGTAGGGCAGAACGGAGCGATAATCCCAGCCATCGCAGCCCTCCTCGCTGGCCCAGAGATCGTAGTCGGCGGCATTGCCCCGCGTATAGAGCTGCGCATTGATCGACGAGCCGCCGCCGATGACCTTGGCCTGCGTATAGCGCAGCACCCTGCCCTTCATGTGCCTCTGCGGCACCGTCTCCCAGCCCCAGCTCGCGACGCCCTTCGTCATCTTGGCAAAGCCTGCCGGCATGTGGAACAGCGGGCTCCAGTCGCTGCCGCCTGCTTCCAAAAGCAGCACTTGGACGTTTGGATCCTCGCTCAGCCGGTTGGCGAGAACGCAGCCCGCGGGGCCACCGCCGGTGATGATGTAGTCGTATGCCATCCCAAATCCCCCGCTCAAAGGCGGCCGATCGAAAGCCCGCCACCAGCATCGATCACCGAGCCCGTGGCAAAGCCGAAGCTCCCCGACGCAAGCGCTGCGACGATCGCGCCGATGTCCTCAGCCTCCCCCCAGCGTTTCATCGGCACGAGCCCGCCTGAAATCAACGCATCATATTTTTCGGATACCGTCGCCGTCATCGCCGTGCGGATGATGCCTGGCCGCAGTTCGAAGACGCCAATGCCGCTCTCGGCAAGCCGCACCGCCAGTCCCTTGGTGAAGGCTGAAAGGCCGGCTTTGCTGATGCAGTAGTCGAGCCGCTCCGGCGACGTCAGCTCAGAGGAAACCGAGGTGATGTTGACGATCGAACGAGTTGCCTGCCCGGCGCCGCTTGCCAGCATCGCCTTGACGACCGCCTGCGTGAAGAACACCGTTCCCCGCAGATTGGTATCGAGCACCGCGTCGAAATTCTCCGGCTTCAGCTCGATGAAGTCGCCGCGGACAATCGAACCGATGCCGGCATTGTTCACCAGGCAGTCGATTGCCCCGAATGTCTGCAGGACGTCCTCGATGGTTGCGGAATGCCCGTCAACGTCCGCAAGGTCAGCCTTCAGGTAAAAGGCGTCGACCCCGAGCAAACGCAGTGTCTCGACCACCGGATCCTTCGGCCCGACATCCTCTATTCCGGTGATCGCGACGTCATGCCCCGCCCTCGCCAGCGCCTCGGCAATAGCCAGTCCGATACCTTGTCTTCCTCCGGTGACAAGCGCGACCGGCCGCCTTCCCTGTGCCATCATGCGAGTTCCTTCTGCAGGATATGATCCCCCACGCGCAGCGCCTGCGCTGCCACCGTCAGCGCCGGATTGACCGCGGCGGACGTCGGTAGATAGCTCGCATCGACGACGAAGAGGTTCGTATGGTCGTAGGCGCGGCACCAGATGTCGAGCGGCGCCTGCGCCGGATCGTTGCCGATTCTGACCGTGCCGCACTGATGCGACGGCGTGCGCTTGTCGAATGGCCGCGAGAGCACCAGAGGAAAGCCTGCCGCCCTCAGCGCCTGCTTCAGCTTCTTCACCAGCATCAGATGCGCCGGCCAGTTCGTCCGCACCCACTGCAACAGGATACGCTCGCCATCGACCATGATGCGGCTTTCGGGATGCGGAATGTCCTCGCTCATCGCATAGAAATCGATCGCATGCGCCGAGAGTTTGTTCAGCATCCATTCCGGCACCGACGGCATATTGGCCTTGAGGATGGCGCCGGAAACGCGGCCGAGCAGCTGGACATTGCCGAGCGGCGGCCCGCTCTCGCCGTCCGTAAGGTAATAGTCGTTGAAACCGAAGGTCTTCTGATAGATCGCGTCGTTTCGATAGGTCGGCGAGACCGCGATCACGGCGCTCGAATTGTGGTTCATGAAATTGCGGCCGACCTGGTCCGAGCTGTTGGCGAGCCCTTTTGGATTCTTCTCGTTCGCCGAACGCAGCAGCAAGACGGCAGATTGCACCGCGCCTGCCGCAAGGATCACGAGCTTCGCAGAGACCGCCTCGTCGGCGCCATCTTTCCGGTAGTGAACCGTCTCGATGCGCTTGCCGTCAGCCGCCGTTTGAAGCCGTGTCACCCGCGATCCGGTCTGCAGCCGGACGTTCGGATGCTGCAGTGCCAGCGCAAGGCCGATCGTCTCGGCATCCATCTTGCCGTCGAAACTGTTCGGATGCGCGTCCCAGGGCGTCTTCGCCCTGGCAAGCCAGCGCTCGATATCGATGCCGAGCGGCAGCGAATACGGATGCAGGCCGTTTCGCTTCATCCGCTCGCGCACAAGCGCGATCGACGGCTCGTCGGGCACTGGCGGAAAGGCGTAATTGTGCGAATGCACAGGCTCGGTGGGGTCTTCGCCGATCTGCCCGCGCACCTGATAAAGCTGCTCCGCCCGGCTATACCATGGCTCCAGTTCTTCGTAGGCAAACGGCCATGCGGGCGAGATGCCTTCCAGATGCTGCATCTCATGAAAATCCTCCCGCCGGTAGCGCACCATGACCGCTCCGAAGAACTTCGAATTGCCGCCGACATTGTAGTAGTTGCCGGGATTGAACGGCTTGCCGTCGCTCTCGTACCAGAATTCCTTTGGCCGGAAGTGGCCGCGCTGGAAGATCGCGCGCTGGTCGCGGTTTTCCGGCCGGTCCTCGATATGCCCGCCCGCCTCAAGGACGAGGATATCGGCGCCAGAAGGAGCAAGCGCGGCAGCGATGGTCGCCCCGCCGATCCCCGAGCCGATGATGACGATGTCCTGCTGCTTCACCAAGCGATCGATCCTCCCAGAACACAAGCCCTTGGCTCAGCGCGGCATCCACCAGCCCGTGCGGGCGCCGATATGCATGTTGAGCGTCTTGGTCTCGGTATAGTCCTCCACCGCATGCCGCCCGAGTTCGCGACCGAGGCCCGATTGGCGATAGCCGCCGAAGGGCAGTTCCGCCGCACCATCCATGAAGGTGTTCATCCAGATCGTACCGGCCCTTACCTTTCGTCCGATCGTCAGGCAGGTGTCGAAGTCACGGCTCCAGACGCTGGCCGAAAGGCCGTAATCGACGGAGTTCGCGATGCGGACGGCATCCTCCGCAGTCTCGAAGGTCAGCACCGAAAGCACCGGTCCGAACACCTCCTCGCGCGCCACCGCCATCTCCGGCTTGACGCCGGAAAGGATCGTCGGTGCCATGTATTGGCCAAAACCGAAGTCGATATGGCTGCCGCCAAGCGCGACATTCGCACCGCTGCCCGCGGCGGCGGAAACATAGCCCTGAACCTTCTCCAGATGCTGCGGCGTGATGATCGCACCCACCTGCGTCGATGGATCCAGTGGATCGCCGACCTTCACCTTTTGCGACAGCGCCGCCACCCGCGTCGTCACGTCGTCGGCGATGTCGCGATGCAGGATCAGTCGCGATCCGGCATTGCAGCATTCGCCTGCATTGAAATAGGCGCCGAAGACGGCTGCATCGACGAAGGCGTCGAGATCGGCGTCAGGAAACACGATCTGTGGATTCTTGCCGCCAAGCTCCAGCGACACTTTTTTGAGCGTCTTCGAGGCGTTTTCCATCGTCAGCCGGCCGATGCCGGTCGAGCCGGTGAAGGAGACCATGTCGACATCCGGATGCCCGGTCATCGTCGCGCCGACGGCTGCACCCGTGCCGGCGAGGATGTTGACGACGCCCGCCGGAACGCCGGCCTCCATCAGGATTTCGCCGAGCACGAGGGTCGAGCCGGAGGTGAGTTCAGATGGCTTGACGACCGCCGTGCAGCCCGCTGCAAGCGCGAAAGGCAGCTTCTGGCTGACGATCAGGAACGGGAAATTCCAAGGCGTGATGATCGAGACGACGCCGACGGCCTCCCGCAGCACGACGCCGAGCGTTCCTTCGCTCAGTGTATTGTAGCTTTCGCCATGCAGATCGCGGGCAAGCGCTGCCGCATAACGCCAGATGTCGGCAGCACCGGCGATCTCGCCCTGGACCTGCGTGATCGGCTTGCCGGCCTCGATCGCATCGAGATAGGCAAGTTCATCGGCACGCGCGGCGATCATGTCCGCGGCCTTAAGCAGAATGTTGGAGCGCTCGGAGGCTGTCATGCGCGGCCACAGACCATGGTCGAATGCCTTGCGGGCCGCAGCAATCGCCTTGACAGCATCATCCTTCGTCGCTGCCTTGTAGCGGCTGACGGTAACGCCATGACCCGGGGCCACGCGCTCTATCGTGCCTGCCTCGATGCCCTCCACCCATTTGCCGTCGATCAGCATGCTGAACTCGCGCACCTTCGCATCCACGAGCTTTTGCGGCTTCAGCAGCACCGTCATCACCATTCTCCCTTGAATTGAGCCGGACGCTTTTCGGCAAATGCCGAAACGCCCTCTTTGAGGTCGCCGGTCTTGGCGGCCAGGATGGATCCCAGCGCCTCGACCGCCGCGCCATTGTCCTCGCCATTGGCCGATGCGATCAGAAGCTTCGAAATCTCCAGCGCCGCCGGGCCGCGAAGTGCAATGCGCGAGGCATAGTCCCTGGCCGCGGCAAGCGATGTGCCGGTACCGACGACGGCGTCGACGATACCGTTCGCCTTTGCCTCGTCGGCCGAAAACATCTCGCCGCCGAGCACCATCCGCCGGACGATCTGCGCGCCGAAGCGCTTGACCAGCCGCTGCGTGCCCGACCACCCCGGGATCATACCGAGGCCTGTCTCAGGTAGGCCAATCTTGATCTGGCGCTCGGCAATGCGGATATCGGCAGCGCCCGCCAGCTCCAGACCGCCGCCGAGCGCATGGCCGTTCAGCGCTGCGATCAGCGGCATGCGCAGCGTCGCAAGTCGCTCGAAAATGCGGTGGCCGAAGCGCACCCAGGCATGGCCGAACTCATTAGCCTGCATGTCGCCCCAGGCCTTGATGTCACCGCCCGCAGAAAAGGCCTTGCCCTCGCCTGTCAGAATGGCGACGCGGACAGAGGCATTCGCCTCCACCTCGTCGCAGGCCGCGGCCAGCGCCTTCAGCATGTCGATATCGAAGGCATTGAGCTTTTCCGGGCGCGAGACGGTCATGACCGCGATGTGACCTTCAATTGAGACTTTCACCTCACCCATGGGATGCTCCTTCCAGAACCCGCTTTGGCTTTTCTGGCAGCTGGAGGCCGATCGGCGCTTCGCCGAAGAGAGCGTTGTCCATGACCTTCAAATTGTCCGAAACGATCAATGGAAATTCCGATTGGTCGAGAATATGGACCCGCAGATCGGCGCCCGGTGCGATCTCGGTCAGTACGATGCCGTCCGGGGTCAGTTTCATCACGCACCGCTCGGTGACATAGGTGACATCCTGCCCCTGGGCCACGCCGCGCGGACCCGAGAAGGTCACATGCTCGACGGCGTTGACCAGTTTCTTGAGTTTGCCTTCCTTCTCGATCACCAGCCTGCCGTGCTCGACGCTGAGCTTTGCGCCGGCATTGAACATGCCGGAGAAGACGATTTTCTTCGCCCGCGCCGTGATATCGACGAAGCCGCCGGCGCCTGCCGTTACGTGTGGCCGGATGGAGAGCTTCGAGACGTTGACCGAGCCGTCGCGGCCGATCTCCAGGAACGAGAGCAGCGAGGCATCGAAGCCCCCACCCTGGAAATAGGTGAATTGATAGGGCGACGGCATGAAGGCATCGGCATTCGCGGCACAGCCGAACGCGAAGTCGAGAAGCGGAACGCCGCCGACGGCACCCTGCTCGATCACCCATGTCACCGCCCCGTGAAGTCCCTCTTCCAGCAGGATGCGCGGCACATTGGCCGAAATCCCGAAACCGAGATTGACGGCGCTCCCACCCTGCAGTTCCTGCGCCACCCGGCGCGCAATCGCCTTCTGGATATTGAATTCCGATAGGCGGAATGTGTCGAGCGGCCGGAAGATTTCGCCGGAGATTGCCGGATCGTAGAGCGTTTGCGTCGTCTGCTTCTGGTCGGGATCGACCACGACATAGTCGACGAGCACGCCCGGAACGCGGACGTCGTGGGGCTTCAATGAGCCTTCCTTGGTGATGCGCTTCACCTGCGCAATGACGATGCCGCCATTGTTGCTGGCGGCGAGCGCCTGGTCGAGGCCGCCGAGATAGGCGCCTTCATGTTCATATGTCAGGTTGCCGCGCTCGTCCGCCGTCGTCGCCCGGATGATCGCCACCTGCGGTGCGATTGCCTTGAAGAACAGCCAGTCCTCGCCTTCGAAGCTGATTTTCTTGACGACCGGTTCGGCAGCCGCCTTGGCATTCATGGCGCAGCCTTCGCGCGCCGGATCGACGAAGGTTTCGAGCCCCACCTTGGTCATCACCCCCGGCCGCTTGGCGGCCGCCTCACGGTGCATGTCGAAGAGGATGCCCGACGGTACGTTATAGGCGGCGATCTCGTCGTTGCCGATCATCTGCCAGATCAATGGCGGCTCGGCGCCCGACGGGCCTGAGGGATAGGAGCCGCCGATGATCTTCTTCAGCAGGCCTTTCCTCGCGATGTAGTCCACGCCTTTGATACCGCTCATGTCGCCCGCCGCAATCGGGTGCAGCGTCGTCAGGTCGCGTGGATGGCCGGTCGCTTCGAAACGCTCGCCGATCGCCTTCAGCATCAAATCGGGGCAGCCGAGGCCGCTGGACGACGAGACCGAGACGATCGCACCGTCGGGGATCAGGGCTGCAGCATCGGCGGGTGTGACGTGCTTGTCCATGTCAGAGCCCCGGCTCGATCTTGACCACCTTGCCGGTCCTTGCGGATTCGACGACGGCAAGGCCGGTCGCAAGTGACCAGACGCCGTCTTCGCCCGTTGCCGACGGCCTGCCCTTCCCAGCAACAGCGTCGTGGAAGGCCCTGAGCGTAACCTCGTAGAGATTGGTGTTTTTGCATTCGAGTTCTGTCTCGCCCTCTGCATTCCGTAGGGTTACGCGGCCGACTGGACGCTGAGTCATGACGTTACTGGCAACGAGCGATCCATCGCTGCCATGCACCTCGAAGCCGGTCTTTGCATATTTCGTGGTAAAACCGTCATGGAACTGCGCGATGACGCCGGACTTGAAGCGCAGTACGCCCATCACGGCATCCTCCAGCCCCGACTTGCCCATGCCGCCGCTCTGGCCGAAGGCGATCGCCTCGACCGGATCGTCGCCGAGCACGAAGCGCAGTGTATCGGCATCGTGCACGGTGATATCAAGGATGACGCCGCCGCCCGCCTCTGGCCGGTCGAGCCGCCAGCCCTGCAGATGCGGCGGCAGATAGACGGCGTGAAAGACACGGGCAGCGAGCGGCTTGCCGATCTTGCCCGCTGCAATTGCATCGCGCATGGCGCGGTGGGTGGCGGCATTGCGCAGGTGGTGGTTCGTCGCCATCACCACACCCGCCTGCCTGGCAGCCTTTACCATCGCATTCGCATCGGCCTGGCTCATTGCCAGCGGCTTCTCGCACAGCACATGCTTGCCCGCCTGGATCGCCGCCAGCGCCTGGTCGCGGTGAAGTTCGTTGGTGGTCGAGATGTAGACAGCCTCGACATCCGGATCATTGACGAGGTCGGCAACGCTGGTCACCGACTTCGCAATGCCGTTCTCGGCCGCGTAAGTCTTGCCGCGCGCCGCGTCCGTGCTCATCACCGAGGCGGCCTCGCCGCCCGCTGCGCGGATCGCACCGATCACCCATTCCCTGGCGATCGTGCTGGCACCGATCAAACCCCAATTCGTCATCGCACTCCTCCTTGAATGCCTGTGCCGCAGCTTTGACGCACGACGAGGCGCACGCTTTTGACGAGCGCTTCGGGCTCAGCCGCCCCCGAATTGATCTGCTTTAGAAGCAGCTGCGCTGTCCGGCGCCCCATGCCTTGCGGATCGACGGAAACGGTCGTCAGCGCCGGCACCGCCGTCTTTGCCTCGATCACATCGTCGAAACCGACCACCGCGAACTCGGCGCCAGGCTCTATTTTGCGGCTTCGAAGCCCGTCACAGACGCCGAAGGCAACCGCGTCGTTGAAGCAGACCGCAGCCGTCGGAGGGACAGCAAGCCGCATCGCCCGCTCGATCGCCTCGACGCCGCCCGCTCGCGAGGGTGCCGCTCCGATGGCCAGATCCGCGTCGAAATCCAGCCCCGCGTCGATCAGCGCGTCTCGATATCCCATAAAGCGCTCGGTAAAGACGGCGGTATCCGGAAAGCCGCCGAGAAAGGCGATGCGGCGATGGCCGAGCTTGGCAAGATGCGCGACGGAGGCGGCCGCTCCCGCGTGATTATCCGACGTCAGCGATGACACCCGCGCACCTGGCACATTGCGGACGGCCATCACGACAGGGATTCCGGCATTGGCGAGCGCCGCGAAATCTGCAGCCTCCGTGCCGCGGGCCGGCGAGATGATGAGCCCGGAAATCCCGTGTTCGCGCATCGATGCAATGACTTCGCGCTGCCGGTCGATATTCTCGCCGGTGTTGGCTAGAAACTGCACGTAACCCGCCGACTGCATGACGCTGTCGATGCCGACGGCGAGCTCGGCGAAGAAGCTGTTCGTCAGATCGTTGACGACCATGCCGACGATTTTTGACTTGGCGTTCGCCTGCCTCAGATTAGCAGCGCCCCGATTATAGACATAACCAAGCTCGCGCATTGCGGCATTCACCTTGGCGCGCGTCGTTTTGTTAACGAGCGAGCTTCCCTGCAGCACGAGCGACACGGTCGACTTTGAAACGCCGGCGGCGTTCGCAATGTCGATAACGGTCACGCGCTCCCTGCTCATGATTGTCCCCCGATCATCGACTGCATCTCCAGTGATCCGTTCTCTCAGCGGGCGCGGACTCTTTCATGCCACCTCCTCCAAGAATACTTGGAGTAAATTGGAACGTTCCAAATTTGTCAAGAAATGAATTGAAGCGCTGTCACTCCGTTGTCGGATGGGTTTGGAACGTTCTAATTCAAGCCGATAAAGCCCGGTAAAAAATATATCCCCGAACACAAAAGCGTACCGGAATTGACAAAAGTGCACTTTGCAGCCGTACTCGACGGTACTAATGAAATGAGCGTCGCTTCTTCTTTTCCCCGAAGCGGCCTAGAACTCAGCCTCGCCCGTCGCGAGGCTTTTTTCATTTTTGCGGCCGCACTTTTGGTAATAGAAAACCGCCCTTGCCGTGATCCGAGAAGAATTGGCAAAGGCGGTTCTTGTGCCGCCGCGTCTGAAAGGCCGGCGGCTGCTACTGTTTAACGGCGAATCAGAGGGCAGCCGCGGACATTCGCAAATGCCATGCGGTCCCAGCCGCGGCGGTCGCGGCCGGCAACGACGACACGGCGCGGTGTGACATTGACGACGCGCACGTCGCGCAGACCGGTCCAGCGAGCCTTGCGAACAGCCGCGACCGGCGAGCAACCGCGGTAGACCGGTGGCGGGCGATGATACTGGACGTCAATGACCACCGCGCGCTCCGGGCCTGCTGCGGCAGCAGTCGAGACGGTGGCGGGGATCGAAGTAACGGCAAGCAAAGCGGCAAACGATGCCTTTGCAATGAAATTGGTCATTGGGGACTTCCCTCGTTCAATGGACGCTCGAACCCTTTCGGGGATGATTCGACAATAGAGGGCTAAAGCTGAACGATGTTCGAATTGCGCATTCACGTTCGGTTCAGGCGCTGAGATGCAGCACGATTTCGCGACGATGAGGACGGTCGCGATGCTCGAAGAGATAGAGCCCCTGCCAGGTGCCGAGCCCCAGTCTGCCGCTGGTAACGGGAATGCCGATCGAAACCTGCGTCAACGCCGATTTTATATGAGCGGGCATGTCGTCCGGGCCTTCGGTCGTATGGACGATCCAGCGCATCGATGGGTCCGATGACGGCGGCACGAGCCGGCGGAAGAAGGCATTAAGGTCCGTCTGCACATCCGGGTCGGCGTTTTCCTGAATCAAGAGCGAACAGGAAGTGTGGCGCACGAAGACGGTGAGCAAACCTTCGTCCACGCCGCTTGCGCGGACGAAGGCAGTCGTCTGGTCCGTAAATTCGTAGAGGCCCTGCCCCCGGGTTGAAACGGAGATGATCGTTTGGGGCATGAAACTCCTTTTTCACAGCTCGATGACGGTTTCGAAGCCGCCATAGATCATTCGCTTGCCATCAAAGACCGTTTTCCATTCATCGCCCTGCAGGCGTGGATCGGACATGACCTTGGCCACAATATCGTCGCGCTCCTTCCTCGATCCATAGACGATCCAGGAAAACCCTACCACTTCGTCCTCCTTCGCCATCACCGCACGCGGAAACGAGGTGAGTTCGCCATAGGGCACGTCGTCGGCAAGGCACTCGACATATTGGAGCGCACCGTGCTCCTTCCAGATCGAGCCGGCGAGATTCGCCAACTTCTTGTAAGCCTCGATATTGGCTTTCGGAACAGCCACGACGAATCCGTCGATGTAAGGCATTGTCGTTCTCCCATATTCTGTTGACGATCATAGGACGGATGGCGAGCGCAAGGCCCGACAGTATAGGTGAGAAATATGCGTGATCCGCCGATTTCCAGCCCCGCGGCGTCCCGGCCTTTGCAAGATCAGGCACAAGAGGCGTCGTTTCTGAATGATCCGCCCGAATGATCCACTTGTCACGCGCAGCAAGTTCGCAGGCACAATTTGCGCCCATTGGAACAATTGTTCCGATCGCGACAAAGCACTTGATCAGCCATTGAAAGAAAGCGTCAATGCGCCATTTTTTGACGCAAGCGGAATGGCGCGTGGCGCATGAAAGCATGCTCAATAGGCTTGCTGGCGGACGCGGTGCCGCAGGCGCCGGGTTCACGTCACACCGCGACCAGAGGGAACAAGAAAATGAAAGCACTTTTGGCTTCAACCGTCCTTGCAGCCGGCCTGATCGGCCTTTCGAGCGCGGCATCGGCTGCGGAGTGTGGCAACGTCACCATCGCCAGCATGAACTGGCAATCGGCCGAAGTTGCCGCAAACCTCGACAAGATCATCCTCGAGGAAGGCTATGGATGCACCGCCGAGATCGTCAGCGGCGACACGGTTCCGACGCTCACATCAATGGCTGAAAAGGGTGAGCCGGATGTCGCGCCGGAAGCCTGGGTCAGCCTCCAGCCGGAAATCGTGAAGCGCGGCCTGGAAGGCGGCAAGGTGGTCGCTGCCTCGAAAATCCTTTCAGACGGCGCGATCCAGGGCTGGTGGATCCCCAAATACATCGCCGAAGCCCATCCAGACATCAAGACGATCCCCGATCTCTTCAAGCATCCCGAACTCTTCCCTGCTCCCGAAGACAAGAGCAAGGGCGCCGTCTTCAATGGCCCTCAGGGCTGGGGCGGAACGGTCGTGACCTCGCAGCTCTTCAAGGCCTATGGCGGCGACAAGGCCGGCTTCACGCTGGTTGATACCGGCTCGGCAGCCGGCCTCGACGGTTCCATCGCCAAGGCCTACGAAGGCAAACAGCCCTGGGTCGGCTACTACTGGGCCCCGACCTCGCTCCTCGGCAAATATGAGATGGTGAAACTCGGCTACGGCTCCGAATACGATGCGGCGGAATGGAAGCGCTGTACCTCGGTTGCCGATTGCCCCGATCCCAAGCCGAACGCCTGGCCGGCCGACGACGTTCAGACGCTCGTGAGCAAAACCTTTGCCGATCGCGCCGGCCCGGCCATGGATTATCTCAACAAGCGCGCCTGGACGAACGACACCGTTAACAAGCTGATCGCCTGGATGACCGACAACCAGGCTACCGGCGAAGACGGCGCCAAGCACTTCCTCAAGGAAAACGAAGCCCTGTGGAAGGAATGGGTCTCTCCGGAAGTCGCCGAGAAGATCAAGGCTTCCCTCTGATCCCTCATGATCCGCAAAGCAGGCGGTGCTTGACATCCAGGCACCGCCGGCCCGATCCTTTTGCGCGACGGCCATAAGAAGAACAGGGCCGCCGCCGCTTTAGCCATGGGGAACTGACATGGATTGGCTCTGGAAATTTCCGACAATGGATGCCGACACGCTGCGCGTTCTGAAGAAGAACGTGGACGAAGGCTTTCGCACTTTTACCCGCGCCTACGGCGACAGCATCGAAGGGCTGTTCAGCCCGCTGCAAAGCTTTCTGATCTGGGCTGAAAGGCTGCTCACCGGCACGCCCTGGCCGCTGGTGATCCTGGTCGTCGCCGGCATTGCCTGGCTTGGGAGCCGCAATTGGAAGATTGTCATCGGCTGCGCCGCGACACTTTTCCTGATCGGCTGGTTCGACATGTGGGAAGACACGATGAAGACTGTTTCGATGATCTTCGTCTGCACGGTGCTTTCGGTTGCGATCGGCATTCCGATCGGCATCGGCATGTCGCGTTCCAACCGGCTCCAGAATGCCGTCAATCCGGTACTCGACGTCATGCAGACCATGCCGAGCTTCGTCTATCTGATCCCGGTCGTCATGCTGCTCGGCATCGGCCGCGTGCCTGGCGTGATCGCCGTCGTCATCTATGCCTTGCCGCCGATGATACGCCTCACCAATCTCGGCATCCGCATGGTCGACAAGGACGTGCTCGAAGCGGCCGACGCCTTCGGTTCATCGAGCTGGCAGAAGCTGCGCAACGTCCAGCTTCCCTTGGCGTTGCCGACCATCATGGCCGGCATCAACCAGACGATCATGATGGCACTCGCCATGGTCGTCATCGCCTCGATGATTGGCGTACAAGGTCTCGGCCAACCGGTCCTCAAGGCCATCGCCAACCAGTACTTTACCCTCGGCGTCTTCAACGGTCTCGCCATCGTCGGCATCGCCATCATCTTTGACCGCATCAGCCAGGCCTATGGTCTCAGGCTGCAGAAGCACCGGGAAATCGTGCATGGCTAGTCAGTCGATTGAAATACGCAATCTCTACAAGATTTTCGGTCCGCGTGGCGGCGATTTCATCGAAGCCGTCACCAAGGGCATATCGAAAACCGAGCTCAACAAGGAGCACGGCCATGTCCTCGGACTGAAAGATATCAACATCTCGATTCCAGGCGGCAGCATCACCGTTATTATGGGGCTTTCCGGTTCCGGCAAGTCGACGCTGATCCGCCACATCAACCGTCTGATCGACCCGACAGCGGGCGAAGTGCTCTATGGCGATATCGACATCTGCAAGATGAGCGAAGAGGAACTCCGCGAGTTCCGCCGCCGCAGGACGGCGATGGTGTTCCAGAAGTTCGGCCTGCTGCCGCATCGCAACGTGCTGCAGAACACCGTCTACGGACTGGAAATACAAGGCGTGCCGAAGGGCGAGCGCGAAGAGCGTGCGAATATCTGGATCAAGCGCGTCGGCCTCGACGGCTTTGCCGGACATTATCCGAACCAGCTTTCGGGCGGCATGCAGCAGCGTGTCGGTCTTGCCCGTGCACTCACCAACGATGCCGAGATACTCCTGATGGACGAGGCCTTTTCCGCCCTCGACCCGCTGATACGCGTCGACATGCAGAGCGTGCTGCTCGACCTGCAGAAAGAACTGAAGAAGACCGTCGTCTTCATCACCCACGATCTCGACGAGGCATTGCGGCTTGGCGACAAGGTCGCCATTCTGCGCGATGGCGAGGTCATCCAGCAGGGCTCGGCCGCCGATATCGTGCTCAATCCCGCAACCGACTACATCGAGGCCTTCGTCAAGGAAGTAAACCGCAGCCGCGTCATCCCGATCGAAGCGCTGATGGAGCCGCTCAGCAATCCCGCAAGCGACACCGTGATCCGCATCCCCGGCAAATCGACCGTGGAGGAAGGTATGCGGATGATGACCGAAAGCAACGTCACGCACGCGACCGTCACCGGCGCCGATGGCCTGCCCGCAGGCCGCGTGTCGCTGGAAGGTCTCGTGCGCTGTCTTGTCGGGACGGGACACTAAAACTCGCCGGCCTCAGGTGCCTGCAGTTCTTCGATCGAATCCACACGATCCGGATAGAACGCCATACGGTCCTTGATTTCGCGCATCGCGGCATGCGGGTTTTCATACGTCCAGATGGCGTTCTTCGCGCGCTCGCCGCCAGGCGTGATGCTGTAATAGGAAGCCTCGCCCTTGTAGGGGCAATAAGTAGAGTGGTC
This sequence comes from Rhizobium gallicum bv. gallicum R602sp, assembly GCF_000816845.1. Taxonomy (NCBI): domain Bacteria; kingdom Pseudomonadati; phylum Pseudomonadota; class Alphaproteobacteria; order Hyphomicrobiales; family Rhizobiaceae; genus Rhizobium; species Rhizobium gallicum. Next base: position 2,574,800 of record NZ_CP006877.1, read on the forward strand.
GGTGCGTTGAAGCACCGACATGTCGACATCCTTGCGCGGAATATACTGCACTGGCGGATAGGAAGCCTCGCGCAATGTCAACGCATCGCGCGTGTCAGCGACGACCTTGCCGTCGAGCTTGACGACGACGCGCGCTGGATTGTGGTCTACGGTGATCGGATGATCAGGCCCGGGAATCTTGATCGGCTTGTCTGACATGAGCGTTCGCCTTCGAAAGATTGCACCGTCCCTAGATAGGGTCGAACCCGGCGCTTCCCAAGGGGTCACCGTCACGCGCGCCGCACCCGGGCAAGTGCAGACAAGCCGAGCCCCAGAACGGCGGCGAGCACACAGGCGACGCCGAAAATCTGATGGAAGCCGACCGGCTCGCCGAGCAGCACGAAGGCAAAAATGACGGCGGAGACCGGAGCGATTGCCGTAAACAGCGAAGCCTCGCTGCCGCTGACGCGCTCTAAGCCCGCGTACCACAAGATGAAGCCGCCGACGGTGGGCACCAGCGCATAATAGACGACGGCTAAGAGCGCCGCTGCGGAAAAACCGCTTGCGGCATGGCTTTCGAAGAGAGCCGGAATGCCGGCAACGAAGAAACCGATGCCGGTCATCAGCGCCGACTGCGTGAGCGGCAGGATCTCGCTCTGCATGCGCTTGTTGAGAAGAATGAATAGCCCCTCGCAGATGACGGCGCCGAGGATCAGCACATTCCCGGTCAGTGAGCCGCCTGCGGATGCGCCCGGCGTCAACGCGACCCAGAATACGCCGAAAGCAGCAAGCGCGATGGCAAGCAGCAGGAAGCGGTGCGGCCTCTCGCCGAGAACGAGGATCGAGATCACCGCCGAGACGACCGGGAGCGTGCCGATGATGACGCCGGCATTCGTCGCCGACGTCAGCTGCAGGCCGGAGATCAACAACGTCGTATAGCCGACGCTGCCCGCTCCTGCCTGCGTCACGAGGATGAGCCAATCGTGGCGCGACAGTTTCGGCAGCCGCAATCTGGTGATTTGCATCAAAAGCAGGAAGAAGGGGAAGGCCGCGGCGAAACGCAGCGCCGTTGCCGTAAACGGCGGAAGGCTTGATGCGATGATCTTGCTGGCGATTACCGTGCTGCCGACCGTGATCATCGCCAGTGTCAGATAGATGTAGCCCTGAAATGCCTTTGTCATGGGATTCTCCGTTTCGATGGACGAAGAAAACCGCAAAGACGAATTAGCTTCTTGAACGAAATTGCGGGCCGTCAGGCAAGTGCCGTGGCATAGACACGCGGCGTGAGGCCGTATTTGGCCGTGAAGACGCGTGTCATGTGGCTCTGATCGGCAAAGCCGCTGGCGAGGGCCGCCTCGGCAAGCGACGTGCCGGAAGCGATCAGGCGGCGGGCCATGTGAATGCGCGCCTGGATCAGATAGGCATGCGGCGTCATGCCGGTTGCTTTCGCAAAACCGCGCAGCAGCTGAAACCGGCTAAGGCCGCTTTCGCGCGCAAGATCGGCAAGCGAGACATTGGCGAGAGGATCGCCGTCAATCAGGCTCTTCGCCTTGCCGATCGTGCCCGGCGCCATACGCGCTACTTCCGGCATCGGCTGTTCGCGCATCACAGCTGCAACAACGCCGAGGAGCAGTTCTTCGCGTGCAAGGTCATCTTTCGTGGAGCGGCTGGTGATTGCGGCAAAGAGGCTTGCGAAGCGTGCTGCAAGGACGCTGTTTTGAATAACGGGGCGCGGAATTTCCGAGCGCATCATTCCGCTTTCGCCGACATCCTGCGCGAGATCGCCGATGATCGCCGGATCGAAATAGAGGATGCGCCACGACCGCCCCTCGCCGATCGGTGCGCCGTCATGGACCTCGTTCGGATTGACGGTGATGAGATCGCCGGCTTCCGCTTCGACCATGCCGCGCCCGCTCAGCGACTTCTGCGCACCGGAGACAATCAGGCCGATGCCGAATTGTTCATGCGTATGCCGTGCGAAACTGCGGCGGGTTTCCGCTTCCACGGCCTCCACCCCGGCCACCGCCGAACGGTGCATTGTGAACTGACGTTTGGCCACGCAGCGTCTCCTTCCGGCCGGACTCTGCCAGCGGCAGGCGAAGCACGCAACGTCTTTGCCGAGATCAGTGAAGTGTTTCAGGCCGGATTTCGTCGGAGAGAATTTTCAGGGCGTCTTCGAGCGCTGCGACCAGAATATCGGTCAGCTCATCACCCTTGTGTTCGAGAAACGCCAGGCTTGCGGCCTCGTCCTGCATTTCAAAGAAGTGCTCGATCTCGTTCGACATCATCGTCCTTTCATTCACCGGAACATTCAGCGATGAAAGCAGACTAGGAGAGCTCACTTGCGCAGGGCTGGTGCGAGCGGGCGAGCCCGTGTCAGAACTCCGGAAGATTACGGCTCCGCCACAGGCTGGGCGGGATCGGATCGCCGACATCGACGGCAAACGAGACGACCTTGGTTACGCCCTCGTCCACCTCGCAGCGGAATTGAACGTCGTACCAGCCCTCGCGCGTGCGGAAGGCACCGCGCCGGACATCGAGCACCGTACCGCGCGGCAGCGCGTAAGTGGGGACCATCACCGGATTGTAAGCGGGCGATCCGTGAACCAGTTGCTCGCGAAGCTCGGTGCTGCAAAGCTGCGCGGCCCGCCTCCCGCGCGGCATGTTGCCCATGGCGGTCCGGGCGATCGGATCATCCGTTTCGTTCTGCGAGAACAGCGTCTTTGCTTCCTTCAGCTCGGCAGGCTTTTCGGCCTTCGTCGTTTCCGTCTGGTCGATCTTGGGCTGGTCCGCAGGCTTTGCCTGTTCGAAACCGATTTTCGCCTGGTCTTCTGCGCCAGCCGCAGGTCCGTTCTTCTGCGGATCGATATTGGCCACATCAACCTGCGGCAGATTGACATCGTCCGGCACCGGGTTTGCCGGCGGCTGGTCCGTGGCGGGAGGCTTTGCCGCGGCCGTTTCGGCAGGTTTGGGCTCATCCGGTTTCGGCTCGTCGGGCGGCGTCGGCGGCTTGCCAGCCCCCGCCGAAGCATTGCCCGTTTCGGATTTGCGCGGGCCACTATCCTTGTCGCCAAATTCGAAGACGGGCCTCAGGACGGGCATTCCCTGTCCCTTCCCCTCCTTGTCGGAGGGATTGTTCCTGGCTTCGGATTTCGGCGGTTCGGACGGCTTCTCTTCCGGCTTGGCTTCCGGCGCCGGAGGAGGTGGTGGCGGCGGAGGTGGCGGGGGTGCTGGCGGTTTCTGCTCAGCCTTCTCCTCGATCTTCGGCAGTTCGGGAGGTCTCTCGGGCGGCTTTTGCTCTTCCGCCTTTTTTTCCTCGGCCTTCTTCTCCTCCGGCTTCTTTTCCTCTTCCGGCGGAGGCACGAGATCGACGTTCACCGTCTCCTCTTCCGGCGGCTGCGGCGTCTTTTCAGGCAGCTTCACCAGGAAAAACGCAACGACGGCAATATGCAGCGCGATCGAGGCTGTGACACCCCAACTGATCTCTCCCCAGCGCTTTGCGACGAACTTCTGCATGCCCGCGAATTATGCTCTCCGACAAGGTACGGATGTGGCCTTTTAAGAAGGCAGCATCAAGCCGCAAAACAAAAAAGTGCTTTGCCGCGCGACCGAGCTAAGGTCGCGCGGCGGATCGTCCACATCTTTTACCTTCACGAGGCTGCGATCCGCAGGCCGATCGCCGCTAGCCGAGCGAGCCTATGATTTCGCGATAGGCAGCCTCCGGGAACGCCTTCAGCGTTTTGGTGCGAACGTTGCCGGCCGTCGCAAGCTGCAGCGTGAACCGCGCCATCACCGCGTCGTCCGGCGCCTCGCATATCGAGACCATGTCGTATTCACCCATCGTCAGAAAGAAATCCTTGAAGGAGCCGCCCATCTCGCCGAGCGCCTTCTTTGCCGCGTCCAGCCTTTTTGCCGAGTCGCGTGCACTGCGAACGCCTTGATCCGTCCAGCTGATAAGCATGACGTATGTGGTCATTGCACACCTCCCTACGGAGGGTTTTGGTCCACGCAGGCATGTGGCGACCTTCGCTCACGCGCTGCGGCCGGTCCCGTCCCCCGTATCGTCCGGACTATACCATTGAGCCGCGCGGAAAGCGACGGAATGTCTGGGAACCCCAAAAGAAAGAGCCGGGACGGACCCGGCTCTTCGATCATCAATCAGTCAACCGCAAGGCTGTCATCGCAGCCACGGCCCTTAGCTGTCCAGGAAGCTGCGAAGCTTTCTGGAGCGGCTCGGATGCTTTAGCTTTCGCAGCGCCTTCGCCTCGATCTGACGGATACGTTCGCGGGTAACCGAGAACTGCTGGCCGACTTCCTCGAGCGTATGGTCCGTGTTCATGCCGATGCCAAAGCGCATGCGCAGCACGCGTTCCTCGCGCGGCGTGAGCGAGGCGAGAACACGCGTCGTCGTCTCGCGCAGGTTCGCCTGGATGGCGGCGTCGATCGGCAGCAGCGCGTTCTTGTCTTCGATGAAATCGCCGAGGTGCGAATCTTCCTCGTCGCCCACGGGGGTTTCGAGCGAGATCGGCTCCTTGGCGATCTTCAGGACCTTGCGAACCTTTTCGAGCGGCATGGCGAGCTTTTCGGCCAGTTCCTCCGGCGTCGGCTCGCGGCCGATTTCGTGGAGCATCTGGCGGGACGTGCGGACGATCTTGTTGATCGTCTCGATCATGTGCACCGGAATGCGGATCGTGCGCGCCTGGTCGGCGATCGAGCGGGTGATCGCCTGGCGGATCCACCATGTCGCATAGGTGGAGAACTTATAGCCGCGGCGGTATTCGAACTTGTCGACCGCCTTCATCAGGCCGATATTGCCTTCCTGAATGAGGTCGAGGAACTGCAGGCCGCGGTTGGTGTACTTCTTGGCGATGGAGATGACGAGGCGAAGATTCGCTTCGACCATTTCCTTCTTGGCGATGCGCGCTTCGCGTTCGCCCTTCTGCACCATGTGCACGATGCGGCGGAATTCCGAAATCGAGATGCCGGTTTCCGTGGCGAGGTTCTGGATCTCCTGGCGGATGTCACGGATCGTCGTGTTCTCGCCCTTGGCGAATTCCTTCCAGCCGCGCGCAGCCAGATTGCCGATCGACTTCATCCAGTTCGGATCGAGCTCGGCACCCTGATACTGCTCCAGGAACGAGTCGCGCTTGACGCCATAAGATTCAGCCAGACGCAGCAGGCGGCCCTCGTTTTGAACGAGGCGCTTGTTGATGTCGTAAAGCTGCTCGACGAGAGCCTCGATGCGGTTCTGGTTGAGCGACAGCGACTTGACGGCCTTGATCAGCTCGTCCTTGAGTTCCTTGTAGCGGCGCTCTTGAGCGGAAGACAGCGTGCCGGTCGCGGCAAGGCGCTGCTCGACCTGCTGGTCCTGCAGCTTGCGCAGCTTCTTGTAGGTCTCGGCGATGAGGTCGAGCGTCTCCATGACCTGCGGCCGCAGCTCCGCTTCCATGGCTGCGAGCGAGAGGTTGGATTCGTCTTCGTCCTCTTCCTCTTCCTCAACGGGCATGCCTTCGCCGCCGACATCGGTGATGTCGTCGTCGCCGGAACGCATGCGGCGGGTCTTTTCCTTCTCTTCGGCGGCCTTGCGGTCAGCCTCGATTTTTTCAGGGCTCTGGAACTGCGGGGCGGCCTTGGCTTCCGGACCGGAATAGGTCGTTTCGAGATCGATGATCTCGCGTAGCAGGGTCGTGCCCTCGTTCAGTTCGTCGCGCCAGATGATGAGCGCCTGGAAGGTGAGCGGGCTTTCGCAGAGCCCGGCGATCATGGTTTCGCGGCCGGCCTCGATGCGCTTGGCGATGGCAATTTCGCCTTCGCGCGACAAGAGCTCGACGGAACCCATCTCGCGCAGATACATGCGCACGGGATCGTCGGTGCGATCGGTCGGCTCCTTCTTCTTTGCCGTTGCGAGCGCGGTGCCGCCCGAAGGCGCGAGTTCGCCGCCTTCGCTCTCGTCATCGCCGCCCGCATCGTCGTCGTCACCGCCGCTCTGGCCCGCCTCTTCGGCTTCTTCGTCTTCGATGACATTGATGCCCATATCGGACAACATCGCCATCGTGTCTTCGATCTGCTCGGACGTCACTTCCTCTGACGGAAGAACGGCATTCAGCTCGTCCATCGTCACGTAGCCGCGCTTCTTCGCGGCCTTGATCATTTTCTTGACCGCGTCATCGGAAAGATCGAGAAGAGGGCCGTCGGATGCGCCGTCGCGTTCGACTTCCGCTTCTTCGTTCTCTTTGACCTTGGTTACCATTTATATCGTCGCCTTCCTGACGCTATTCAAACTCGCTCGATGAACGGCCCTCGAAGCCTGAGTGCGCAAACCCAAGCCTCGAATCACCTTACCCACCTAACGGGATGACCTTTAAAGCCCAATTAACCACGATCGCTGATGCCGGACGACAGAGCTTTAGTGCTTCGAAACTTCCGGCCATGGTTATGTGCGATCCGCCTCGACCAACTTCACCGCTTTTCAAGTCGAACGGTGATTCCCACAATTTTTGTTCCCGTCAAGCTTTTCCACCAAAAAAGCCGTCGAAAACACGGAAAAAGCCTTATCCACAGGCTGGAAACCGCTCAAGCGATTGCTTCGCTTAGATAGGATGTCACCGCAAGAAGACAAGGGGAGCAAGAATTCTCGCCACGGCAACGAGAGATCTTACTGGTTTTTAGCTGCCACTGCAGGATATCCGCCGCCCATCGCTATCGGGACGCACCATCGTAAGGCATGATTTCCAGAGAACCGAGATCGATCACGGGAATACAGCGTAGGTTGACCGATGCCATGGGATCGCCGTTCGGAAGAACGCCTTCGCCGTAGGGTGCAATACCGCAGTTGCTGCAAAAGTGATGTTTGATGACATGGTTGTTGAAAGTATAGGTCGACTTGTTTTCTTCCGGCGTCTGCAGCTTTAGCTTGTCGCGCGATACGAAAGCAAGCAGGCCGCCCCGCCGGCGGCAGAGCGAGCAATCGCAATCGATAGCCGTCTTGAAGTCTCCGTCCACCTCGAATGCGACCTTGCCGCAGTGGCAGCTTCCTTGGTAGATCATCGTTGTTCCCTTAGTTCCAATCCATCACGACCTTGCCGGAATTGCCTGAGCGCATCGCCTCGAAGCCGTCCCGGAATTCATCGATCTTGATACGGTGCGTGATGACCGGCGACAGATCGAGCCCGCCCTGCACGAAGGCGATCATCTTGTACCAGGTCTCGAACATCTCGCGACCGTAGATGCCCTTGAGGTTCAGCATCTTGAAGATGACCTTGTTCCAGTCGATCTCGAAACCAGCCGGCGCGATGCCAAGGATTGCGATCTTGCCGCCATTGTTCATCTTGTCGATCATGTCGCGGAAGGCGGGTGCTGCACCCGACATTTCCAGGCCGACGTCAAAACCCTCCGTCATGCCGATCGCCTTCATGACATCGGCAAGGTTCTCCTTCGACGCATCGACGACGTGGTCGATGCCGAGTCTGCGCGCCAAATCCAGCCGGTGCGGGTTGATGTCTGTGATGACGACTTTGCGGGCGCCGGAACGTTTGGCGACGAGCGCGCCCATGATGCCGATCGGGCCTGCACCGGTAACGAGCACGTCCTCGCCGACGAGATCGAAAGAAAGTGCTGTATGAACCGCATTGCCGAATGGATCGAAGATCGCGGCGATCTCGTCCGGGATGTCGTCCGGGATCGGCACAACATTGGCTTCCGGAATGCAGACGAACTCGCCGAAGGAGCCGGGACGGTTGACGCCGACGCCAAGCGTGTTGCGGCACAAGTGCCCCCTGCCGGCGCGGCAGTTGCGGCACTTGCCGCAGACAATATGGCCCTCGCCGGAGACCCGTTCGCCGACATGGTATCTGGTGACGGCGGAACCGACCTCGGCGATCTCGCCGCAGAACTCATGACCGACGACCATCGGCACCGGAATGGTCTTCTGCGCCCACTGGTCCCAGTTCCAGATATGGACATCCGTACCGCAGATCGCCGACTTCCTGACGCGGATCAGAACGTCGTTCGGCCCGACCTCAGGAACCGGGACGTTTTCCATCCAGAGCCCGACTTCCGGTTTCGACTTGACCAGCGCCTTCATCATATTCGACATTCGAGGTTTCCCGTCTTGTATAGTGCCCAGCTTCGCTGTTTCCTTTCTCCCCTCGGGGAGCACGGCACATCGTTATTTGCTCTTCATCCCTTCTCCCGCCGGGCTGAAGATGGAGCAAGCGGCGTCAAATGACGCCTAGTTCCCTGCCCGCTTCCGCGAAGGCCGCAACCACGCGCTCGACATCTGCGCTGGAATGCGCCGCCGACATCTGCGTGCGGATGCGCGCCTGGCCCTTGGGCACGACCGGGAACGAAAAGCCGATCACGTAAATACCCTTCTTCAGCATCAGCGCCGCCATGTCCTGTGCGAGCTTGGCATCGCCGAGCATCACGGGAATGATCGGATGCCCCTCGCCCGCCAGCGTGAAGCCGAGCTTGGTCATCTCCGTGCGGAAGAGCGCAGCATTCGCTGAAAGTTTTTCGCGCAACGCGTTGCCGTTCTCGATCAGATCAAAGACCTTGAGCGAGGCGGCGGCAATGACCGGCGCAAGCGTATTGGAAAAGAGATAGGGCCGCGAGCGCTGCCGCAGCCAGTCGACGATCTCGGCCTTTGCCGAAGTATAACCTCCCGAAGCACCGCCGAGTGCCTTTCCGAGCGTTCCGGTGGTGATATCGACACGGCCTTCGACGCCGCAATATTCCGGCGAACCACGGCCATGCCTGCCGACGAAGCCGACGGCATGGCTATCGTCCACCATGACCATGGCGCCGTATTTCTCCGCGAGATCGCAGACACCTTGCAGGTTGGCGATGATCCCGTCCATCGAGAACACACCATCGGTCGCGATCATCTTGAAGCGGCTGCCTTCGGCCTTCTTCAACTCTTCTTCCAGCGCCGTCATGTCGTTGTTGGCATAGCGGAAACGCTTGGCTTTGGAGAGCCGCACGCCGTCGATGATCGAGGCATGGTTCAGCGCATCGGAGATGATCGCATCCTCCTCGCCAAGCAGCGTCTCGAACAAACCGCCATTGGCATCGAAACAGGAGGAATAAAGGAGCGTGTCCTCCATGCCGAGGAACGACGAAATGCGGGATTCGAGTTGCTTGTGCTCCTCTTGCGTGCCGCAGATGAAGCGGACGGAGGCCATGCCGTATCCATAACGGTCGAGTGCCTTTTTGCCCGCCTCGGCCAGCTCGTCGTTATCCGCAAGGCCAAGATAGTTGTTGGCGCAGAAGTTCAGCACGCGCTCGCCGGAGGCTATGGCGATTTCGCCGGCTTGCTTCGAGGTAATGACGCGCTCGGACTTGTAAAGGCCGGCATCCTTGAGCGCGGAGAGTTCGCCGCGCAGATGGGAGATGAATTGCGAGGTCATTGACGGTCTTTCTTCCGATGCTTCCGACTGTCGCCGAGTTAGCATATTGCGGTCGGCTTGTCTTGTTCAGCGCTGAACCGAAACCAGCAGGAAGCAGTCTTCCGCAGCACGATGGAGCTGGCCGCACAACACCGCCCTTGATTTCGCCGATTGCGACCTCGCTCGGAATTGCCTCCTTCATCAACGGCCATGTCCTGCCCGTCGACTGCGGCATGACCGTCAGGATCCCTTGCGGCTAGCTTCACCGGTGGATGAACTGCAAGATGCCGATCTTGATCCCAGAGCTCGGCTTCCATTTCGACGTCAAAAAGTCCGAAACGCTTCTGAATGGGAGGGATGGCCTCCTGCGTGTTGGCGCGTTCAAATTCCATTAAGAAATATTCGACAGGCTCCGGCAATCACGCGGAAAACCTCGGTCTCCCGCCTATGCATGTGCGGCCCCGGTCCTGTTCCGGGCGCCCGAAAATGTCTCCCACATGCCGAGCACGCCACCGGTCTTCTGCCGTCGCATGAATAAAAACCTGCCCGTCATGCAGATGTCCAGCAATACGCTCACACCCGGCAACGAAACCACCGCTCTGTTGAAAATTGTCATTGAAGCTCCCCTCGGACGTTAGGGGAAACAAGAGGTCCGACACGCAGAACATCACTCGATTGCATTAGACAGCCCTCTGCAACCGCCTCTTTCCGGTCTAGTCGTCGTTTGCCAGAATGACGTCCAGAAACGCATCGCCATAGTGTTCAAGCTTCGATTGCCCTACGCCGGAGATGTTTAAGAGCTCCTTCAGGCTCCTTGGCCGCTCGGTGGCGAAGGCGATCAGCGTCGTGTCGGGAAAGACGACATAGGGCGGCACGCCGAGGGATTTCGCGATCGAGGTGCGTTCGGCCCGAAGCGCTTCGAAGAGAATGCCGTCGGCGCCGGAAAGGCCGGAGCGGCGCTCGCTACGTTCGGCTTTCTTGGTGCGGCGTTCCGAGGCCGGGCGATCCTTGCGGAAGAAGACCTGGCGTTCATGCTTGAAGACGGCACGGGCATCCGGCTCCAGCTTCATCGCGCCATAGGCCTCATGATCGATACGGATCAGACCCATGGCAAGAAGTTGGCGGAAGACGGATTGCCAGATGCGGGCCGGGATATCCTTGCCGGCGCCGAAGACCGGCATGTCCACATGGCCGAAGCGCTCGGTCTTTTCGTTGGTATTGCCGAGGAGCACATCGATCACATGGCCGGTGCCAAAGCGCTCGCCGGTGCGATAGACGGCGGCAAGCGCCTTGATCGCCGCTTCCGTCCCATCCCAGGTTTCGACAGGCTTCAGGCAGGTATCGCAGTTGCCGCACTTGCCGGCATGCGCTTCGCCGAAATGCCCAAGGATCGCCTGGCGGCGGCAGGAAGCGGTTTCGCAGATGGCGAGCAGCGCGTTGAGCTTGCCGCGTTCGATGCGTTTGATCTCGTCGGCCGCATTGCCCTCGTCGATCATGCGGCGGCGCTGGATGGCGTCGGACATGCCATAGGCCATCCAGACCTCCGACGGCAGGCCGTCGCGCCCAGCGCGGCCGGTTTCCTGGTAATAGGCCTCGATGGAGCCCGGTAGGTCGAGATGGGCGACATAACGCACATTCGGCTTGTCGATGCCCATGCCGAAGGCGACTGTGGCGACGAGGCAAAGTTCTTCCTCCTTCAGGAACGCATCCTGATTGGCATCGCGCAGCGACCGGTCCATGCCGGCATGATAGGGAAGCGCGCGGATGCCCTGCGTGTTCAGCCAATCTGCTGTGTCTTCGACCTTGGCGCGCGACAGGCAGTAGATGATGCCGCTATTGCCCTTGTGCCTCGAGAGGAACCGCAGGAGCTGCTGTCGCGGCTGATTGCGCTCGACGATTTCGTAGGAAATGTTCGGCCGGTCGAAGCTGGTGGTGAAAACCTTGGCGTTGTTCAGCGCCAGCCGTTCGATGATGTCGTCGCGGGTGTGTGGATCGGCAGTCGCGGTCAATGCAATGCGCGGCACGCCCGGATAGTGTTCCGCAAGCCTACCGAGTTCGCGATATTCCGGGCGGAAGTCATGCCCCCATTGCGAGACGCAGTGCGCTTCGTCGATCGCAAAGAGCGCGATCTTCGCACTGCCGATCGTCTCTCTGAAGCCGTCCATGAGGATCCGCTCCGGCGTGACATAAAGAAGATCGAGCTGACCCGCCGACAGTGCCCGGCGGACATCGACGAATTCCTCGCGGGTGAGCGACGAGTTGATCGCTGCAGCGCGGATGCCGAGCTGCTTCATCGCCTCCACCTGATCGCGCATCAGGGCAATCAGCGGCGAAACGACGATGCCGACGCCGTCGCGGCAGAGCGCCGGGATCTGGAAGCAGAGCGATTTGCCTGCGCCCGTCGGAAAGAGCACCACTGCATCGCCGCCTGCCACGAGCTGATCGATCACTTGCTGTTGCTTGCCGCGAAACGCGGGATAGCCGTAGACCCGCTTCAGGATAACGAGCGGGTCCTGGCGGTTGCCGAAGAGCGCACCTGCGGCCGAAAACGCCATGTCGCCGCCGTCCATCTCCATCAATGGCTTGCCGCGCCCTTCACACGGCCGGAAAGCACGCCGAAACCATCGATGATGGCTTCCTGGTTTTCCAGCCGGAGGCCCTCGAAATGAACTTCCTGCAGGGCGCGCATCAACTGGTCGATGACATCGCCGTCTCCGGCCTCTGTTGCCTCTGCGATCTCGCGTTCGAGCTCGATCTTCTGCCAGCGCAGCGCCTTTGCGCGCTGGTGGAAGGCAAGCGCCTGGCGGTAGCCCTCGCGGGCATCCTCCATGGCCGCCTCCTCCGTCGCGATCCAGAGGCGCGCGTTGCGGATCTGCTGCTCCAACCCCTTGAGGAGCGCGCCGAAACCCTGCTCCTCCAGCCGCTCGATCAGGTATTCGCGCGTCAGATGCGGCCCGGCGACGGCCGCCGCAGCACCGAGCACACCTGACCATAGCCGCTGAAGCTCGCGGTTGTCGTAATCGATCGAGGCTATTTCGTCATACTCGTCCTGCATCAGGGCGGGATGATTGACGATGGTGAGCGCCAGCACGCTTTCGCGCAACGCCGGAATTTCCTGATGCCCGCGCACGAGACCCGAACGCGCAAGGCGCTCGGAAACGCCGCCGCCGGAGATGCGCGCGCCGCGCGCCTCCTGCCCGCCGCGCCCGCCGGGCCGGCCGCCGCGATCGAAGCTACGGCGTTCGCCACGGTTTTGGAATTGCGGCTGAAAGAATGCGTTGAGCCGATCCCTGATGTCCTGCTGATAGTGGCGGCGGACATTTTCGTCGACGATGACGGCGACCATCTGCTTCAACCGAGCTTCGAGTTCGGCGCGCGCCTCCGGTGTATCGAAATTGCCCGCGTTGATCTCGCGGCTCCAGAGCATCTCGGCGAGTGGCTTTGCCTGGCTCATCACCTTGTCGAAAGGCGCACGGCCATCATGGCGCACGAGGTCGTCTGGGTCCTTGCCATCTGGCAGCAGCGCAAAACGCACGGTTCGGCCGGGCTTCAGATGCGGCAGCGCCAAATCTGCCGCACGGTTTGCGGCGCGGATACCGGCGCCATCGCCATCGAAGCAGAGCACCGGCTGCGGTGTCATTTTCCAAAGCAGTTCAAGCTGGTTCTCGGTAAGCGCCGTACCGAGCGGCGCAACTGCATTCTCGACGCCGGCCTGATGCAACGCGATGACGTCCATATAACCTTCGACGGCGATGATCGTGCCGGCGCCGTCTGCGCCTTGGATCGCTCGCCGGGCGCGCGCGAAATTGTAGAGCACATTGCCTTTGTGGAAGAGTTCGGTCTCGTTGGAATTGAGATATTTTGCTGGCGCATCCGGCGACATGGCGCGGCCGCCGAAAGCGATCACCTTCTCCCGCGACGAGAGGATGGGAAACATGATGCGGTCGCGGAAGCGATCGTAGCTGACGGGCACGTCGGGACCATGGACCACAAGACCACAGGCTTCGATCTGCTCCTTTGCAACGCCCTTGCCCGCCAGAAACTCCTTGAGCGCATTGCGGCTGTCCGGCGCAAAACCGAGGCGGAAGGTGTCGATTGTCCGGCCCGTCAGTCCGCGGTCGCGCAGGTATGCCCGCCCCCGCGCGCCGTTCGCCGTTTGCAGTTGGTCTTGGAAGAACTGCGTCGCCAGTTCCATGACGTCCTGAAGCGAGCCACGCTCCTTCTCGCGCTTTTCCATGACAGGATCGGCGATCGGCATGGCGACACCCGCCATATCGGCGATCTGTTGAACGGCTTCGGGGAAGCTCATGCCCTCAAGCTCGGTCAGGAAGCGGAAATGGTCGCCGGTGACGCCGCAGCCGAAGCAGTGATAGCGGCCCTTGCGGTCCTCGCAGTGAAAGCTCGGCGACTTCTCGCCGTGGAACGGGCAGCAGGCCCAGTAATCGCCGCGCGAAACATTGGTCTTGCGCTTGTCCCAGCTCACGCGACGGCCGACCACATCCGAAATCTGGACGCGGTCGCGTATCTCATCGAGAAAGGAATTGGAAAAGCGCATATGAACCTCTTGGCGAACCATCATATACGCAGGTTTGGCGGAACCTGCCATGAACTTCGGCGGAAAGACGCGCTATTCACAGGCTTGGCGCCCTTAAGTTTGTATTGACCACGACGCATGCGTGCCCAGAAGCAATTGAAATTCTAGGTGCCACATTGAGCTTGTTCACAAGCAGTTCCCGTCCTTCGAATGGGACGAAAACAAGCAGCAAGCAGATATCCCTGAAACCTCGAATCGACTTTCCAAAAGCAGCGGCCGCATAGAACGAACCGCATCTGAAATTCCGATCGACATGGAGGAGTTCGCACATGGGCAATCTCTCTGGTTCGCTCATGGTAATCGCGATCGTCGATACGCTGCGCGCTCAATCCTGCCGGATTGTCTCGTGCGGCACGCCAGCACGAGCAAAGAGCGTATCGTCAGATGTTCGGCTGAAGAGATCAAAAAATATCGCGCGCGGCGAAGACCGGACCGACCACACCCGTGTCGCCGCCCTCCTGCCACTACGTCCAACAGCAGAAGGCTTTGAAAGATCGACTCCGAAAAATAACAAAAAGACAATCAAAAAAGCGTGACAGTTTGCAGCCGAGGGGTGCGACAACTGCGCACGCCGACCGCCGGTCCGCAATCCGAACAGACCAAACAGGCTCGCGGCAAGACACGCCGCCCGACGAATCAAATCATTGATTATCAATCGATTAGCGCGCGTGGAAGAAAGTGGTGGGATAAGCTCGGCGTTGACCGTGCGCACCGTTCATTTGCATTTAACAAGCTCACGATCGAATTATTATATTTTTGTAATTTGAATCCTCTGCTGCATCGCAATACGCTCCTTCCCAACAAAGCGATCCCCGAGCGAGGCTCCATCCCTACCCCCGGCGCCGCCTCGCAAGGGTGCCTTTGCAAATACGCCGCTGGTTTGGGTTTCGGCCTGCGTCGCCAGCGACAAGCAAAGAGCAAGAAGGCAGGAGCGCCCCCAGCTCCTGCCTTCTTTACTTTTGCGCTTTAACCTTGTCGGTTAACTGACCCTCGGAATTTCGCAGCATCCTTGTGCAAAGTAACATTGACAGGCGCGTCCTTCGTAACAGATGGAATACGTGTGCCCGCCTGGAATGTTCGATGTCTATTACCGCAGAAAAACTTGCAGCCGATGATCGTTTTTTTGAAGCGGTATTACTCTGCGCCAATGAGATGCTTGCGATCTATCGCGAAAGCCCGCGCATTGCCTCGATCTTTGCCGCACAGCAGCGCTGGCTGATGGCGCATGCCGGATTTGCGCTGCACTACGGCTATCCTGACGGCATAAACCAAGGGCTTTACTCCGGCCGCTTTGTCGAATTCGTCGTCGCCAACAAGATCGCCAGCCGCAATACCGCTGCCGCTTTCATGCAGGAAATGCTTGCCTATCGCTTCCTGAGACCGGCAAGCGGCCAGAGCGATCGCCGCACGCGGCTGCTTGAGCCGACAGAAACGGCCGAACAGCATTTCCTGAAGTGGCTGCTCGCCCATCTGTTCATCCTCGACGGACTCGATGGTGGGAAACGCTTCGAGCGCGCAAGCGCGGATCTTTCAACCATCGGCAAAATTCAACCACTGATCGCCAGGGCAATCATCGAAACCGATGCCGTGCGCGACCCCGGCAAGACCTTCAATCTCTTCAACTGGGCAAATTCGGGCGGGCTGGTCATGGATTATCTGATGTCGCGCCTGCCGGGCTTCGACCGGTCGAAGGAGCGCATCGCTCTTGGTCCCGTATCGCTCGGCGAAATCCGTGCGCAATTCATGATTTCGAATACGCACCTGAAGCGCCTGCTTTCACAGGCCGCCGAAATGGGAAGCATCGGCTGGGAGGAGCCACCGCGCAAGGGCGATCTCTGGCTCTCGCGCGGCTTCATTCTCGAATACTGGAATTATCAGGCCGCGAAATTCGCGGTCGTCGATGCTGCCGCCGAGAAAGTGCTCGGCCCGGCTGATAGGCCTATTTAAGCAGTTCCTTGACCGTGCCGGACGCCTTGGCGAAGTCCATTTGGCCGGCATAGTGTTCCTTGAGCGCCGCCATGACCTTCCCCATGTCCTTCGGCCCCTCGGCGCCGGTCTCCTTGATGATGGCTGCGATATTCGCCCGCACTTCGGAGTCCGAAAGTTGCTTCGGCAGGAAGTCCTGGATCACAGTGATCTCGGCACGCTCTTTGGCAGCGAGTTCCGGACGGGCGTTTTCTTCGTAGATCTTAGCCGATTCGTCGCGTTGCTTCACCATCTTGGCGAGGATCTGCAGAATCTCGTCATCCGGAGCCTCGCCTTTGCCTGTGCCGCGATTGGCGATATCGCGGTCCTTGATCGCCGCCTGGATCAGGCGGACGGTCGAGAGCCGTTCGGCATTCTTGGATTTCATCGCGTCCTTGAGCGCGGTGGCGACCTGATCGCGCAGCATTATCTTCACTCCTGTTGAATGCGCTTCATAAACCAGCCCGATGGCAGGGATCAAATAAATTGCGAGATTTGCGCGAGAAAGCGAAGGAAAAGGCGGCCGATCCACGCTAGAAAGATTGACGCCGGGGCACAGCGCGGCTATCTACCGCCACCTGCACCAAAATTCGTGATCAGGCCTGAGATGCGCTGCGACAAGCTGCGCCCATACCCTTGCGAACACAAATGGCAGTCTGACGGCCCCAAGACGTCAGGACCTGCCGGAAACGGGATGAAGATGACCGCGACAGCACCCTGGACAACCGAAAAGCCGACCGCCCTGCTCGTTCTTGCAGATGGAACCGTGATCGAAGGCAAGGGGATCGGCGCTACCGGCAAGGTCCAGGCCGAAGTGGTCTTCAACACGGCGCTGACCGGCTACGAGGAAATTCTGACAGACCCCTCCTATCTCGGCCAGATCGTCACCTTCACCTTCCCGCATATCGGCAATATCGGCACAAATGACGAAGATATCGAAGACCTGACGCCGGCAGCGCGTCACGGCGCGGTCGGCGTCATCTTCAAGGCCGACATCACCGAGCCCTCCAACTACCGAGCCGCAAAGCATCTCGATGCCTGGCTGAAGTCCCGCGGCGTCATCGGCCTCTGCGGCATCGACACCCGCGCGCTCACCGCCTGGATCCGCGAGAACGGCGCACCGAATGCGGTGATTGCTCATGACCCGAACGGCGTCTTCGACCTTGAAACCTTAAAGGCGGAAGCCAAGGCCTGGAGCGGCCTCGAGGGCCTCGATCTCGCCAAGATCGCCTCCTCCGGCCAGTCGTCGCAATGGGCGCAGACGCCTTGGATCTGGAACGAAGGCTACGCGGAACTCGGCGCCGACAAGGCGAAATACCATGTCGTCTGCCTCGATTACGGCGTGAAGCGCAACATCCTGCGCCTCTTTGCAGGCCTCGATTGCAAGGTCACGGTCGTTCCGGCAACGACGAGCGCCGAGGACGTGCTTGCCATGCAGCCGGACGGTATCTTCCTGTCGAACGGCCCGGGCGATCCGGCGGCAACCGGCGAATATGCCGTGCCGGTGATCCGGAAGCTGATCAAGACGGACATCCCGGTCTTCGGCATCTGCCTTGGCCACCAGATGCTAGGCCTTGCGCTCGGCGCAAAGACCGAAAAGATGCATCAGGGCCATCATGGGGCCAACCATCCAGTGAAAGACCATACGACCGGCAAGGTCGAGATCGTATCGATGAACCACGGCTTTGCGGTCGACACGAATTCACTACCGGAAGGCGTTGAGGAGACTCACGTTTCGCTCTTCGACGGCACCAATTGCGGCCTGCGCGTCGCCGGCAAGCAGATCTTCTCCGTCCAGCACCATCCGGAAGCCTCTCCCGGCCCGCAGGACAGCCATTACCTCTTCCGCCGCTTCATCAACATGGTGCGCGGGAAGAAAGGCGAAGCAGCGCTCGCCGAGCGTTAAGACGCAGTGGCCAGCCGAACGAAAGCCCGCCTGCCGCGGGCTTTTTCTTTTACCTGGCGCTTGACCTCAACTTAACTTGAGGAATTAGACCGGTTGCCGTGACATCGACAACCAAGGAGATACTGATGAACGGCGCCTTTTATCGCGTGGACAAGTTTGCCGTGCCGGAGGAGGCACGCGAGGAGTTTCTGATCAATGTGTTGAAGACGCACGAGGTGCTGCAGGCCCAGGAAGGCTTCATCCGGCACACGGTACTCGAGCAGGTTTCGGGGCCGGGCGAATTCAATTTCGTGACGATTGCCGAATGGGAAAACGCCGAGACCGTCGAACGGGTAAAGGCCGCCGTCCAGGCGGCGCACCGCGCGCGAAACTTCGATCCGCAGGCGCTTTTCACGCGGCTCGGCATCCGCGCCGACATCGCCAATTACAAGCCGGTTGCAGCTTGACGATTAAATGGCCGGTTCAGGCGCCGGCCATTTTGCCCTCGTGACGCACGAGAATGTAGAATCGTGCGCAGAGCATGACCGCGGCAGCCGCAAGGCCGACGAGAAAACCGAACCAGATGCCGACGCCGCCGAAGCCCATGGGGAAAGCGAAGAACCAGGCGAGGAAGAATCCGATCGGCCAGTAGGCAATCAGCGCCATGATCATCGGCACACGCGCATCCTTGAGGCCACGCAGCAAACCATTGGCAACCGCCTGCATGCCGTCGACGAGCTGGAAGAGACCGGCAACGACGATGAGCGGACCGGCGTAAGCCAGCACCTGCGGCGCTTCCGGCGAAGTGACGTCCAGGAACCAGCTGCCGAGGAATTCGGGCATGATGGCAAAAAGCACGCCACCGATACCCGAGATCGCCGCCGCGATGATCATTACCGCGATGGAGGCGCGAACCAGAGCGGAATGGTCCCCCTGCCCGTGCGCAATGCCGACGCGGACAGTTGCGGCCTGCGAGAGACCGAGTGGGATCATGAAGGCAATCGATGCCCATTGGAGCGCAATGCCATGGGCCGCAAGCTCAATCGTGCCGATGTAACCCATCAGCAGCGAGGCAACTGTAAAGAGGCTGACTTCCGCAAGAATAGTCACGCTGATCGGCAGACCGAGACGAACGACGTCCCAAAGCGCGTGCCAATCCGGCCGCCAGAAACGCACCAGGATCTCGTAACGCCGCGTCTCCTCCCTCATCTGCACATAGGCGAGGATGAAGAAGAACCCCGCAGTCTGCACTGCGACCGAGACGATCGCAGCGCCCTCAAGGCCCATTGCCGGAAAGCCGAAATGACCGAGGACGAGGGCGTAGGCGAAGATCGCGTTCATCACCAGCATGGCAATGGTCACATTGAGGACGACGGCAGCCTTGCCGATCGCGCTGACGAGCGCGCGCACAACATTGTAAAGCAGCCCCGGCAGCACGCCGAAATGGCCGATCAGGATATAGCCGTGCGCAAGCTTTGCCACTTCGGGCTTCTGGCCGGCGGCGAGCAATATCTCCTCGGCATAGAAGAAGGCCGGCTGCATGACGAGCCAATAGACTGTGACCATCCAAAGGCCCATGCGCATCGAGCGACGAACAGTGACGACATCGCCCCGGCCGTAAGCCTGCGCGACCATCGGGATAACCGCGATGGCAAAGCCCGAACCGAAAATCAGGATCGTGAACAGAAACTGCGCCGACAGCACCATTGCAGCCAGGTTCTCGGCGCCGAGGCGGCCGACGATCATCACGTCCGTCGTGTTGATGCCAAGCTGGGCAAGCTGCGCGCCGATGAACGGAATGCCGAGCGCTAGCGTAGCGCGAAAATGCGCACCCCAGTGATTGTCGGTTTGCGGCGCAATCCTGTGCACGTCGATCGGCGCGTCCATCAGAGCCATTCCTGTTTGGTTGAATCACTTCAGGCCGCATTCGCGGCAAAGTAATACCGGGCCTTAGATCAAAGGCCCGCAAAGAGCCACCCTAAAAGGGGCAGATGATGAAAAATTCATCACATCATCACGAATTCTGATAGCTCATTGCGCCGGCGCCTCCAAGGCTTCCGAAGGTTTGGGTGTCCGGACCTTCGCGAGGAACACCAGGGCCGCCGACAGAATAAAGAAGGCGGCGAGCAGGTAGGGAGCACCGGCAAAGGTCACAGGAGCATGCGGCCCGGTGAAATAGCCGAACATCTGGGTGAAGATCAGCGGGCCGGCGATCGTCGTAATGCTGCTGAGGCTGGTCAGCGCTCCCTGCAATTCGCCCTGCGCGGATGGCGGCACCTTGCCGGCGGCGATGCTGCGAAGCGGCGGATCGGCGACATTTTCCATCACCGTCAGAATAATGACCGTGTAGACGACCCAGCCCTCCCAGGCGAAAGCATAACCCGTCAGACCGACGGCAGAGAAACAAAGGCCGACGATGGCGGTCTTCCACTCACCGAGCACCGGCACGATCTTTGGCAGCACAAGCCCCATGACGATCGCAGCGCCGATGCCGTAGATCCCGAGCGAAAGGCCGATCTGGCCTTCGCTCCAGCCGTAGCGATAGGTCGAAACGAAGGACCAGACGGACGGATATACGGCGTGTGCCAGCCAGAAGAGGAACATGACGGCGCCGACCCAGCCAATGCCGGGATAATTGCGCATCTGCTTCAACGCGCCCAGCGGATTGGCCCGCTTCCATTCGAACGTGCGCCGATGCTTGGCGTCCAGCGTTTCCGGCAACAGGAAATAGGCCGCAGCGAAATTGAGGAAGGAAAGCGCTGCTGCGCCGAAGAATGGAACACGCGGGCCGAATTCGCCGAGCAAACCGCCAATGACCGGACCGATGGTGAAGCCGACGCCGAAGGCGATGCCAATCAGGCCGAAATTCTTTGCGCGGTTCCCGTCATTGCTGATGTCGGCGATATAGGCAGAACACGTCGCGTAGCTGCCGCCGCTGAAGCCTGCGAGCGCCCGGCCGATAAAAAGCATCCAGAAGCTGGTGGCGACCGCGCAGATCAGATTGTCGATCGCGAAGGTCAACACGGAGAGAAGCAAGATCGGACGGCGGCCGAAACGGTCGCTGAGATTGCCAAGCAGTGGCGAGAACAAAAACAGCATGCCGGCATAGACGACCAGTAGCCAGCCGCCGTCGAGTGCGGCATCGCTAATGGTTCCGCCGGTCAGTTCCTCAAGATAGGCGGGCAGGACCGGCATGATGATCGCAATGCCGATCACGTCCAAAAACAGGATCAGGAAAACGAGGAAGAGGCCGCGGCGAACGAATTTGGGATCAAGCATGGAACATCTCTCAACAGCGGATTGCTTTCTGGAAAGACGATCTCGTCGCCGGGGTTTGTTACATAGCTTAACGAGAAAAATGAAACAATACGTGAACATTTCAAAGTTTTTGATCAAGCCGCCAGTGAAATTGATCGGCGGCGGGAACAAACGGGGACTCTAAGCGGGCCGCCGCTACTCCTTCACGAAATCGACGAAGGCGCGCAGTGCAGCCGCCATGGGCCTGTGGCTGGCATACTTAAGCATGGTTCGGAGAATTCGGAGACTCCTGAAGGATCGGCAGATCGGCGCGAGTTCGCCCCGTGCAATGGTTGGAGTGAGCCCTTCCTCGAAGAGCCGATGAGCCCGGCGAACACAGAACCACCTCCATCTCGATGACGTTGGCCACCAGCGGCCCGGACGGCGAGATCACCAGCGTTTCGCCGTCGCTCTCGAACTCCCAGTCGAGACGTGCACCGCTTGACCGAGTGCCGAAACAATCGCCAAGCGCCGACACGAGGCGCTTCCAACAGCTTTTCGCCGGCTTGGGTCGGCGTCATGCCGCGGGTCGTGGCGGTTGAGGAAACGCACGCCGAGCCGCTGTTCGAGGCTACGGAGAGATGTGCTAAGCGAAGATGGCGACACGCCGTGTTTGCCGGCTGCAGTGCGAAAGTTCCGTTCCCTTGCAATGGCGGCGAAGGCAGCCAGATCACTGAAAGGCGAAGTCATCCATTGTGCGTAATTCCGTACGGGCCGTTCAATACTGTACGGGTTATCGCACAAGGTCTAGCCGGATAAATCACGTCTGAGAATGCCGCTGGTATCGAAAAAAGGGAAAAGAGATGCACACCTATCGTTTGGCAAAGACCGGGCCCGAAGTTTCTGCCATCGGCCTCGGTTGCATGGGTATGTCGGGCATGTATGGCCCTTCGGATCGCGAAGAGGGCATCGCCACCATCCATGCCGCGCTTGATGCCGGCGTCAACCTGCTGGATACGGGAGATTTCTACGGCATGGGCCATAACGAGATGCTGATCGGCGAAGCGCTGAAGGGCCGCAAACGCGAGAATGTCGTCATCAGCGTCAAGACCGGAGCGCTCCGCGATCCGCAGGGCACGTGGCTCGGCTATGATTGCCGGCCGGCGGCGCTCAAGAACTTCGTCGCCTACTCGCTGCAGCGTCTCGGTGTCGACTACATCGACATCTACCGCCCTGCCCGCCTCGACCCGAACGTGCCTATCGAAGAGACCGTCGGCGCGATCGCCGACATGATCAAGGCCGGTTATGTCCGGCACGTTGGCCTTTCCGAAGTCGGCGCCGACACGATCCGCAGGGCGGCGGCCGTTCATCCGATCGTCGATGTTCAGATCGAATATTCACTGATTTCCCGCGGCATCGAAGATGCAATTCTGCCCACCTGCCGCGAACTCGGCATCTCGATCACCGCTTACGGTGTCCTCTCGCGCGGCTTGATCAGCGGCCACTGGCAGAAGGGCCAGGAATCGGGCAAAGGCGATTTTCGCGGCTACAGCCCCCGTTTCCAGGAAGGCAATATCGACCAGAACCTGGCGCTCGTCGAAGAACTCCGCAAGATCGCCGAGGCAAAGCGCGTTTCGGTCGCTCAGATCGCAATCGCCTGGGTTGCCGCACAGGGCAAGGACATTATCCCGCTCGTCGGCGCCCGCCGCCGCGACCGGCTGACGGAAGCGCTCGGCTCAAGAGCTGTCGAGCTTTCTGCAGATGATATGGGCACCATCGAACGCGCCATTCCGAAGGATGCGGCGGCAGGTGCGCGCTACTCGGATACGCAATTGCAGCATATGGACAGCGAAAAATAGGACCATAAGCTCTTGCTGGCAGCCCTCCCCAGCCTTCTCCCTGACAAAATGAGGAGAGAGTGGACAAAAGTTGGACGCTCAAACCGGCCCGGAGAACGTATCGCAGGCGGCGAGCTGGCCACTGTCGAAGCCTCGCTTGAACCAGCGCATGCGCTGGTCCGACGTGCCGTGATTGAAGCTTTCCGGCACGACATAGCCCTGGCTGCGCTTCTGCAGCGTGTCGTCGCCGATCTGCTGAGCGGCGTTCAGCGCCTCTTCAAGGTCTCCGGCATCAAGCATGCCTTTCTGCTCGGTATATTTCCCCCAGATGCCCGCAAAGCAATCGGCCTGCAACTCGACGCGCACCGACATCTTGTTGGCCTCCGCTTCGCTCATGCGCTGGCGCGCCTCGTTGAACTTCGGCAGGATGCCGAGCAGGTTCTGGACGTGGTGGCCGACTTCATGGGCGACGACGTAGGCTTCGGCGAAGTCGCCGGAGGCGCCAAATTTTCTTTCGAGCTCCTGGAAGAACGTGGTGTCGAGATAGACCTTGTGATCGCCAGGGCAATAGAACGGTCCGCTGGCGGCGGATGCGAAACCGCAGGCCGATCGCGTAGCCTCCGCAAACAGCACCAGTGTTGGCTCCTCATAATCCCTGCCCTGAGCCTGGAAGATGCCCTGCCAGGTGTCCTCGGTCTCGGCCAGCACGGTACGCATGAATGCAGTCATCTCGTCATCGGCGGGCGGGCTAGTGCCTTCCGATTGGCTCTGCTCGTAGCCGGAGCCGCCCGTCATGCCGCCATCCAACACCTGCATCAGGTCGATGCCCATCGCCTTGAAGATCAGATAGATGACAACGAGGAAGATGATCGTGCCGATCGAAAGCCCGCCGCCCCTGCGTCCCACACCGCCGCCGGTTGGAAAGCTGAAGCCGCCGCTGCGGCCGAACGGATTACGGCCGAACCCGCCACCTGTCGCGTCACCGCGGCGATCCTCGACATTGTCCGACTGGCGGCGCCCCTTCCATTCCATCTGAACTCTCCCCTGGCGATGCGCAGGCAATGCGCTCTAAGGCAATTATATATCCGGCGAGGGCGTGAAGGCCAGCAGGTTTCAGGCAAAGGGCTTTAGACGCAGACAAAGCGCAAGAATGGCACCGATCGTCGCGAGCACAATGCCCACCATGGCGGAAGCCGTATCGTTCCCGCTGAAGATCATTTCATTCATGAACCGCCCCGGAACCAGAGTGAACAGACCGGTGCAAGATACTACACCGCAGTCGTAACGCCTCGGCCGCGAACTCGTGTTCCTTGCGTTTTACCGATGCGCTGAAGGAGACGGGCGCCACAGCCGGGCTGCAGGTTCATCGCTCGCACGGGACCGCCGATGCCTATGTCGAGCGCTTGAAGCGGGACAACGGAAAGCTCCTTATCCTGACGCGCGAGGCCTTCGAAATTCCGGCCAGCCGTGGCTATGCGGCTGAGGTGCGACGTCGCGTCGGTTGAAGAAAATGCATCAAATGCTTGACGTGACTCCCGCTTTTGCCCTCACTGAAGGAGAGGATGCGGGAGGACATGATGAAAGCTGTACGCCTGGAAGCGAGGGGGCGGCTTGCCGTGAGCCGAATGGAAAAGCCGGTGCCAGGCCATGGCGAAATGCTGGTGAAGGTCGAAGCCTGCGGCATCTGCGGCACCGACCGCCATCTCTTCCTGGGCGAATTTCCGTCGAAGACGCCGGTGACACTCGGGCACGAGTTCGTCGGCATCATCGAAGCCGTTGGGCAAGGCGTGACCGCCTTTCGCCCCGGCATGCGGGTGACCGGCGACCCGAACATCGCCTGCGGGCGCTGCCCGGAGTGCCAGCGCGGACGTGTCAATCTCTGCCGGAACCTGCAGGCGATCGGCATTCATCGGGATGGCGGTTTTGCCGAATATGTCTGCATGCCGGAGCAACAGGCGTTCGAACTGCCTCAGTCGCTGGCACCGCTGCATGGCGCCTTTTGTGAACCCCTTGCCTGCTGTCTGCACGGCGTCGATCTGGCAAAGATCAGGGCCGGCGCATCCGTGGCCGTGCTTGGCGGTGGCGTGATCGGACTGCTGGTCGTGCAGCTTGTGCGGCTCGCCGGCGCAACACGCGTCGTGCTGGTGACGCGCAACGCCGATAAACGGCGGCTTGCCGAAGACCTTGGCGCGACGGCTACGTCCGACCCCTCAGCAGGCGACGTCGCCGATCTGGTGACGGCTGACCAGGGCCTTCTGCCGGGCGGTGCCGATGTGGTGATCGAATGCGCCGGCGTTGCGGAGACCATGGAACAGGCTCCTCTCCTCGCCCGCCGCGGCGGCACCGTCGTGATCCTCGGTGTCATGCCGCAAGGCGCCAGGATTTCCATGCAGCCCTTCGATCTGCTGTTTCGCGAGATCAAGCTGGTGAACTCGTTTTTGAACCCCTTCACTCACGGCCGGGCTGCGGACTTGATCGCCTCGGGCGTCATCAAGGTCGAGCCTCTCATCTCCCGCCGGATCGGGCTTGATGACGCGCCGGAAGCGATCGCCAATCCGGCACGCAACGGCGAGATACGCGTCATTGTAGTACCCGGCCCGTGAACGGCATTTCAGGAGTTTTCGGATTCCTGTCGATTCCGCGATTTATGGGGTTCCGTTTGCAAATACATTTGCCTATAAGCCGCTTCTAGCCTGAAAAGACCCCTCGTGCGCGACCGACCCGGTGCCTCCCACCCTGGCCGGCTTTTTGCGCAGCTAGAAACGGATATCGTCAATGCCGAAGCGCCAAGACATCAAATCGATCCTCATCATCGGCGCGGGACCGATCGTCATTGGCCAGGCTTGCGAATTCGACTATTCCGGCACCCAGGCCTGCAAGGCGCTGAAGGAGGAAGGCTACAGGGTCATCCTTGTCAACTCCAACCCGGCGACAATCATGACCGACCCGGGTCTTGCGGACGCGACCTATGTCGAGCCGATCACCCCGGAAGTCGTCGCCAAGATCATCGCCAAGGAGCGGCCGGATGCGTTGCTGCCGACCATGGGCGGCCAGACGGCGCTGAACACGGCTCTTTCGCTAAAGCGCATGGGTGTGCTCGACCGATACAATGTCGAGATGATCGGCGCCAAGCCGGCCGCGATCGACATGGCGGAAGACCGCGCCCTCTTCCGTGAAGCCATGGCCCGCATCGGGCTGGAAACGCCGCGCTCGATGCTGGCGAACGCCACAGACATCAAGGACGCCGACCGCAAGATGCACGAGGCGGAGCGCACAAAGCTGCGCGAAAGCCTCTCGGGCGCCGCGCTCGACACTGCGCTGGACGATCTGGAAAACCAGTGGAACCTGGGCGAGAGCGACCGCAAGCAGCGCTATTTGAACCACGCAATGGCGATCGCCGCTCAGGCGCTCGATGACGTCGGCCTGCCGGCCATCATCCGCCCGTCCTTCACTCTCGGCGGCACCGGCGGCGGCATTGCCTACAACCGTTCGGAATTCTTCGACATCGTCGGCGGCGGCCTCGATGCTTCGCCCACGACCGAAGTTCTGATCGAGGAGTCGGTCCTCGGCTGGAAGGAATATGAAATGGAAGTCGTCCGCGACAAGGCGGACAATTGCATCATCATCTGCTCGATCGAAAACATTGATCCGATGGGTGTCCACACCGGCGACTCGATCACCGTCGCTCCAGCGCTGACGCTGACTGACAAGGAATATCAGATCATGCGCAACGCCTCAATTGCGGTGCTGCGCGAGATCGGCGTCGAGACTGGCGGTTCAAACGTCCAGTTCGCCGTCAATCCGAAGGACGGCCGCCTCGTGGTCATCGAGATGAACCCGCGCGTTTCACGCTCTTCGGCGCTCGCTTCCAAGGCAACCGGGTTCCCGATCGCCAAGGTCGCGGCGAAACTCGCGATCGGCTACACGCTGGACGAACTGGAAAACGACATCACCGGTGGCGCCACACCCGCCTCCTTCGAACCGTCGATCGACTATGTCGTCACCAAGATCCCGCGCTTTGCCTTCGAGAAGTTCCCGGGCGCCTCGCCGATCTTGACGACGGCGATGAAGTCCGTCGGCGAAGTCATGGCGATCGGCCGCACCTTCGCCGAATCACTGCAGAAGGCGCTCCGCGGCCTCGAAACGGGGCTGACTGGCCTTGATGAAATCGAAATTCCAGACGTCGAGGAAGGCGAGTCCAGCCAAAACGCCATCCGTGCCGCGATCGGCACGCCGACGCCCGATCGCCTGCGTATGGTTGCCCAGGCGTTGCGCCAGGGCATGAGCGAGGCCGAGGTTCACGAGGGCTCCAAGATCGACCCGTGGTTCATCGCCCAGTTCAAGGCGATCGTCGACATGGAGGCCCGTATCCGCGAGCATGGCCTACCGAGCGACGCCGCAAACCTGCGTATGCTCAAGGCCATGGGCTTTTCGGACGCGCGCCTCGCGACGCTGACGAACAAGCGTCCGAAAGAAGTGGCGGAACTTCGCAACAGCCTGAATGTCCGCCCGGTTTTCAAGCGCATCGACACCTGCGCGGCCGAATTCGCCTCGCCGACTGCCTATATGTATTCCACTTACGAAACGCCCTTCGTCGGCGCCGCCCGCTCCGAGGCGCAGGTCTCCGACCGCAAGAAGGTCGTCATCCTCGGCGGCGGTCCGAACCGTATCGGCCAGGGTATCGAGTTCGATTACTGTTGCTGCCACGCCGCCTTCGCACTGAAGGATGCCGGCTACGAAGCGATCATGATCAACTGCAACCCGGAGACCGTCTCGACCGACTACGACACCTCCGACCGCCTCTATTTCGAGCCGCTAACGGCCGAAGACGTGATCGAGATCCTGCGCGCCGAGCAGGAGAAGGGTGAGGTCGTCGGCGTCATCGTCCAGTTCGGCGGTCAGACGCCGCTGAAGCTTGCCGAAGCGCTGGAAAAGAACGGCATCCCGATTCTCGGCACCGCGCCGGATGCGATCGACCTTGCCGAGGACCGCGACCGCTTCCAGAAGCTCCTGATGAAGCTCGACCTCAACCAGCCGAACAACGGAATTGCCTATTCCGTCGAGCAGGCCCGCCTCGTCGCCGCCGAAATCGGCTTCCCGCTGGTTGTACGCCCCTCCTACGTTCTCGGCGGCCGCGCCATGCAGATCATCCACTCGGAATCGATGCTGCAGACCTATCTGCTCGACACCGTTCCGGAACTGGTACCGGAAGACATCAAGCAGCGCTATCCGAACGACAAGACCGGCCAGATCAACACGCTGCTCGGCAAGAACCCGCTGCTCTTCGACAGCTACCTGGCGAACGCTATCGAGGTCGACGTCGACTGCCTCTCCGACGGCGATGACGTCTACGTCGCCGGCATCATGGAGCACATCGAAGAAGCCGGCATCCATTCCGGCGACTCGGCCTGCTCGCTGCCGCCGCGCTCGCTGTCGGGGGACTTGCTCGACGAGCTCGAGCGCCAGGCAAAGGCCATGGCCAAGGCTCTGAATGTCGGCGGTCTGATGAACGTGCAGTTCGCTATCAAGGACAGCACCGTCTACGTGCTCGAAGTCAACCCGCGTGCCTCGCGCACCGTGCCATTCGTGGCAAAGACCATCGGCGCGCCGATTGCCAAGATCGCCGCCCGCGTCATGGCCGGCGAAAAGCTGGATGCGGCCTTCGCCGCCTACGGCCAAAAGCCCGACCCGCGCGCCCTGAAGCACATTGCCGTCAAGGAGGCCGTCTTCCCCTTCGCCCGCTTCCCGGGCGTCGATACGCTGCTTGGGCCTGAAATGCGCTCGACCGGGGAGGTCATCGGCCTCGACACCGATTTCGCCCTTGCCTTCGCCAAGTCGCAGCTCGGCGCCGGCGTTGAACTGCCGCGTGACGGGACGGTCTTCGTCTCCGTTCGCGACCACGACAAGCCGCGCGTGCTGCCTGCGATCCGTGTTCTTGTAGGCGAAGGTTTCAAGGTACTCGCCACCGGCGGCACGCAACGTTTCTTGGCTGAAAATGGCATCGAAGCGACGAAGATCAACAAGGTGCTCGAGGGCCGGCCGCACATCGAGGATGCGATCCGCAACCGCCAGGTCCAACTTGTCATCAACACGACGGACGGCAACAAGGCGATCTCCGATTCGAAGTCGCTCCGCCGCGCGACCCTGATGCAGAAGGTGCCGTATTACACGACCATGGCCGGTGCCGAAGCAGCCGCCCAGGCGATCAAGGCGCTGAAGGCCGGCAACCTCGAGGTTCGCCCGCTGCAGAGCTATTTCCAAGCGTTAGACGACCGGAAGTTGCCGTAAAACCTCCCGGATGTTAGCGTTGCGGCGGTACATCCGGAGCGGTTGATGGCAAAGAACATCGTCATTCTGTTCGATGGCACATCGAACGAGATTTCGGCCGACCGGACCAATATTGTCAGACTATTCGGCACCTTGAAACGCTCGGATGAGCAGATCGTCTACTACGATCCAGGCGTCGGCACGTTCGGCGCGGCCAATGCCTGGTCGAGACTGCTTCGCAAATCCTATGAGGTTTTCGGGCTCGCGACGGGCTGGGGCCTCGACCAGAACGTCAAGGAAGCCTACCGCTTCCTGGTCGAAAACTACGATCGCGGCCCGCCCGACACCGCTCGGCGGCATTCCGACCGCGACCGCATCTACATCTTCGGCTTCAGCCGTGGCGCCTATTCGGCGCGGGTGCTAGCGGGTTTCATCCATGCCTTCGGCCTTACAAGCCGGCATCATCTCAACCTGCTCGATTATGCCTACAGGACCTACAAGGGAATTTCCGCGCACGAAGAGAAAGCCGGCGGCGCTGCGCAGAATGGTGGCGAGGATCCGTCCTCTGCTTTCGCCGCCATGCGTCTCTACGAACGCATGCTCAGAAACGACCGCCCGCCGATAAAGCTGCTTGGTCTTTTCGATACGGTGACCTCAGTGATCGAAACGGGGAAATGGTTTCCGCAGTTCAAGACCCATCCGTTCACCCGTAAGAACCCGAGCGTCGAATGGGTGCGGCACGCAGTCGCCATAGATGAACGGCGGACCATGATCCAGCCAGAGCTCTGGGAGCAGGACCAGGAATATTGGGGTCGCCCGTTCCGGCCGAAGGCACCGGTGGCGAAGCAGAATTTCCGGGAAGTATGGTTCGCCGGCGTCCACGGCGATATCGGCGGCGGCTATCCGGAAGCGCAAAGCGGGGCAGTCAAGATCCCCCTAGCCTGGATGATCCAGGAAACGCAACCGGCCGGGCTCCTCTACCGCACCCGCATCGTTAACGACATCGTGCTCGGAAAAGGCGGGAAGAAGTATGTGCCGCTGAACGCCACTGCTCCCTTCCATGATTCCATGACCGCCGGGTGGAAAATCCTTGAATACATTCCGCGGCGGGTGCCGGAAAATTCCTGGCGCCGGCAGGGCAACCGCAATGCGATCTATTTTCCGTTGAGCGACCGGCGCTTCATTCGGGACGATGCGCTGATCCATATCTCGGTCAAGGAACGGATGAATTCCAGCTCCTACAATCCGCCGAATCTGCCTGCGGATCCTGACTTCGTTTCTTAACGGCTTGAATCACTCTCTGCGATTACTTGTCCAAGCGCTTGATCCGACTCACATCTTCACCAACGCGATCGGCGTGCTGCGAGGAGACAGTCGGCCGGGCGCGCCACATTACGAATTTTATGGAAATCGGCGGCAACGATCTGCTATAAGCGGGCGATTAGGATTATTGCACGGTTCCGAAGTCCCCTTCGGGACCTGTTTTCTTTTGTGTCGCTGCCTGACTATAGGACACGAAGATCAAAGGACAGGAAAATGGTTGATAAGGTTCCGATGACACAGGGTGGTTTCGTCAAGCTGCAGGAAGAGCTGCGCTGGCGTCAGCAGGAGGAGCGCCCGCGCATCATCGAAGCGATCGCCGAAGCCCGTGCCCATGGCGATCTTTCCGAAAACGCCGAATATCACGCAGCCAAGGAAGCGCAGAGCCACAACGAGGGCCGCATCAGCGAGCTCGAAGACCTGACGGCGCGCGCCGAAGTGATCGACCTTGCAAAGATGTCCGGCGACAAGATCAAGTTCGGCGCCAAGGTCAAACTCGTCGACGAGGACACCGAGGAAGAAAAGACCTACCAGATTGTCGGCGATCAGGAAGCCGACGTGAAAGCCGGCCGCATTTCCATCTCCTCCCCGATCGCCCGCGCGCTGATCGGCAAGGTAGTCGGCGATTCCATCGAGGTCATCGCACCGGGCGGCTCGAAAGCCTACGAAGTCCTGTCGATCTCCTGGGGTTGATTGCCTGTGGCGGAGACGGTCAAGGCGGCCGCAATCGATATTGCTGACGTCGAAATCATCGCACCGAACTTCAAGCAGCGACTGTCCGGCGTCACGTCGACGATCGTTCAGCTGATTCCCCTCCAGGTCAGACTCGGCATCAAGATTGCGACGCTCGGCCCCGGCTTACCGAAAGACCTACCGAAGCTGACGTGGAGACAGCTTCTTGGCGCATGGCGTCCGTCAGCCGGACGCCGGCAGCGCGTATGGCACGCACGACGCAACAACGAGATGGCCGCTGGTATCGTGCTGCGGCACGTGTTGCGCATGCCGCTGAAGCTGCTTTTTACGTCGGCCGCCCAGCGCCGCCATACCGCCTACACCCGCTGGCTTATCCGCCGGATGGACGCAGTCGTCGCGACCAATGCCCGGTCCGGTTCTTTCCTCCAGGTGCCGCATATTGTCATCCGCCACGGCGTCGATCTGGAACTCTTCCATCCACCCCAGACTGCCGAGGACACCATAGAGGCCACCGACCTGCCCGGGAGGTATCTCGTCGGCTGCTTCGGCCGCCTCCGGCATCAGAAAGGCACCGACCTTTTCGTTCGGTCAATGATCGATCTGCTGCCGCAACATCCAGATTGGACGGCGGTGATCTCCGGTCGGGTAACGGCAGAGCATAAAGCTTTTGCCGACAAGCTGCAGGCCGATGTCGCCGCCGCCGGCCTTGCTGATCGGATCGTCTTTCTGGGCGAAGTGCCAGACATCAAGGTCTGGTATCGCCGCCTAACCCTATATGTTGCCCCTTCCCGAAATGAAGGTTTCGGGCTGACGCCTCTCGAAGCTATGGCCTCGAAGACTACGGTTGTGGCATCGGACGCCGGAGCCTATGCCGAAATGATCGAGGACGGGACGAACGGAAGCGTCGTCCCGGCCGGCGATGGCGAAGCTCTCACGAAGGCAATCGCCCCCTATCTCGCCGATCCACAATGGACGCTCGCCCGTGGCGAGGTTGCGCTCGCGCATGTGCGGGCGAATTTTGCGCTGGAAGGCGAAGCGACGGCTCTGAAGGCCGTCTATGAGGATCTTCTGCGGCGGTAGAGGTCAATTCCATCGGCTTCGGCTTGCGCTTGAAACGTTCGAGACAGGTTCTGGCGACCGCGTCTTGCGAGAACCCGGCTTATCATCGTCTCGTTGCCGCCAGCTTGGAGGCTAGAACAGGATCATTGATCAGCCGCTGATCGCCTTCGCGAAACTATCGACATCGCCGGCGTCGCCAATGAGACCGTTCGCCCAGCTCGGCCCCTCCGACCGGCTCGAGACCACCGGCTTGTGCGGCGCGCAGGCTTCGAGGATAGCCTTGCCGAGCAGCTCATGGTTCGACAGGCAGCGCGGAACAAAGCGTCCAATGGACGTAACGACAGGTGCATCTTCCGGTGTCTTCAGCGCGGCCCGATCGACCGGCGCGAAACGCTCCCGCATTCGGGAAATGGGAGATGACCTCGACGCCGAGCGTCCAGCACCAGTTCCTTTTCGACAATCGGAGATACCGCGCGCCATTATGTCTAAATATCTACGAGAGAGACATCCTTTACCTGTCGGATGGTCAACATCGTCCGCACGGTATCCACATTCTCCGTGGCCGTGAGCTCTTCGATCACAAAATCCTGAAAGCCCGCAAGGTTCTCAGCGACGCACTGCAAAAGGAAATCGGATTCGCCCGACACCATCCAGGCCTCTCGCACGAGCGGCCAATTGGCTGTCTGCTTGGCAAATGCCTTCAGATTGGCATCCGACTGATGTTTCAGACCGACCATGCAGAAGGCCACCAGATCATAACCGAGCGCCGGCGCATTCAAGAGCGCCCGATAGCCACGGATGAAGCCGGTTTCTTCCAGCTTACGCACCCGCCTCAGACACGGCGGCGCTGATATACCGACCCGCTCGGCAAGTTCGACATTCGTCATACGGCCATCATTCTGAAGCTCGCGCAGAATCTTCATATCTATTGCATCAAGTTCGACGCGCATCACCATGGTAGAGCTTCCTGTTTCTTTTGATCGGCCGTTGGCGGGCCGCTTCCTATTATTGCCCGCGACAAATTCAAACGCCGCGCTTCGCTGCCAAAGTATATTCAGTTGAGGTTCGAACTTGCCCTTGACACCCGCGCCAATCCATACATCGTCCTCGTTAAGCGTCGACCGAACCGCCTTGCTTTAATCGTGTTGCTGCCGAGATGCAGTGACCTCGGCAACACCAAGCCTCTAGCGAGGCAGAAATAGCGCGAAACCGGCCCCATATGCATCTTGATCCTTAAGGCTTTTTCATCTGATCTGATGCCCAAATGCGGGATGTTGAGCCGCGCTTGACTGATTGGCCGGGAGAAGAATAGGTCAAAGATCCATCATAGACAAAATCGATACCCCTTTCGTCAGACACTGTTTTCAATATCCCTGGTACTCGCTCGCGGATGCTTCAACGGAAATGATGATCGGCGCTTGCCCATTGCTGGCTCTCTGTTGTAGCGGTGTGGATGAAATGGTCGATAACAGCATCAGCCAGCGAAAACGAGGGCGTCGGGGTCAAACCAACAAAAACATCTGCGGATAGCCCATGATAATTACGCAAGCACTTGTGCGTATTCCATGCTGTCCCCTTGAAAGGTAGCTTGGTTCATCCCTAGACTATACAAAAGCGTTTATTACGATATCTCGCACGGCTTCGACAGGATGCCTGCCACCAAAGGATCCGGACCATGACTGCCCGACACACTAAAGTTCTCATCATCGGCTCCGGTCCCGCGGGCTATACGGCCGCAGTCTATGCGGCACGCGCAATGCTGAAGCCGGTGCTGATCGCCGGGATGGAGCAAGGCGGGCAGTTGATGATCACGACGGATGTCGAGAACTATCCGGGCTTTGCCGATCCGATCCAGGGCCCGTGGCTGATGGACCAGATGCTGCAGCAGGCCAAGCATGTCGGCGCAGAGATCGTCAGCGACATCGTCACCGAGGTCGAGACGAACCAGCGGCCCTTCGTGGCGCGCACCGACAGCGGCCAGGTCTGGACCGCCGATACACTGATCATTGCGACCGGCGCCAAGGCAAAATGGCTCGGCATCGAAAGCGAACAGCATTTCCAGGGCTTTGGCGTTTCAGCCTGCGCCACATGCGATGGCTTCTTCTATCGCAACAAGGACGTCATCGTCGTTGGCGGCGGCAACAGCGCCGTCGAGGAAGCCCTTTATCTTTCCAACATCGCGAAGTCGGTGACGGTGGTGCATCGCCGTGATGCGTTCCGCGCCGAAAAGATCCTGCAGGAGCGCATCTTCTCGAAGGAGAATGTGACGGTTCTTTGGAACACCGAAGTCGCCGAAATCACCGGCATGCCGGCGAAACCGCCGATGCCGCCCTCCGTTGCCGGCGCGCGCTTGCGCGATACCCGCACCGGCGCCATCAGCGACGTTTCGGTCGATGGCGTCTTCGTGGCGATCGGCCATGCACCGGCAACCGAACTTTTCAAGGGCAAGCTCAAGCTCAAGGACAACGGCTATCTCTGGACCGCTCCGGATTCGACCGCAACCAGCATAGAGGGGATCTATGCTGCGGGTGACGTGACGGACGATACCTTCCGGCAGGCGGTTACCGCCGCCGGCATGGGATGCATGGCCGCCCTCGAAGCCGAGCGTTATCTCACGGGCCACATGCCCGTCGCCGTGGCCGCGGAGTAAAATCGGCTATGAGGGGTGGGGGGATGCCATTGGATTGGGACAAGCTGCGTATTTTTCACGCGGCTGCCGAGGCCGGTTCGTTTACGCATGCGGCCGACAAACTGCATCTCTCCCAATCCGCGATCAGCCGTCAGGTGAGCGCGCTGGAGCAGGACGTCGGCACCAAACTCTTCCACCGCCATGCCCGCGGCCTGATCCTGACGGAACAGGGCGAACTGCTCTATCGCACCGCCCATGATGTGCTGCTGAAGCTCGAAACGGTGAAGATGCAGCTGACGGAAACGACCGAAACGCCCAGCGGCAAGTTGCGGGTGACCACCACCGTCGGCCTCGGCCAGGGCTGGCTGACGGACAAGATCCAGGAGTTCATGCAGCTCTATCCGGACGTTCAGATCCAGCTCATTCTCGACAACGAGGAACTGGACGTGAACATGCGTCACGCAGATTGCGCCATCCGCCTGCGCCAACCGCAGCAGTCGGATCTCATTCAGCGCAAGCTCTTCACCGTGCATATGCACGTCTATGCCGCCCCCTCCTATATTAACCGCTATGGCGAGCCTCAGTCGGTCGAGGATCTGGACAATCACCGCATCATCACCTTCGGTGAGCCCGCCCCCAGCTATCTGCTGGACGTAAACTGGCTGGAGATCGCCGGCCGCTCTTCGGACAACAAGCGGATTCCGCATCTGCAGATCAACAGCCAGACCTCGATCAAGCGCGCCTGCCTGCTTGGCATCGGCGTCGCCTGCATGCCGGATTACATCGTCGGACGCGATCCGGGTCTCATCCAGTTAGCGATCAACGCCGACGTGCCCTCGTTCGACACCTATTTCTGCTATCCGGACGAAATCAAGAATGCCGCAAAGCTGAAGGCATTCCGCGATTTTATCGTCAGCAAGGCGAGAAACTGGAACTTCTGATTCCCGTTTTTGTTCACTCAAACGCAGACCATGCAACCAACGCATGACTGGCATGCACAAAAGAGGGTTGCCGTTTGCTCAATTAAACACCATATCGCACTCAGCTGATGCACATGGTGGCTTTTCCTCCCAGTTCCACCGCATTAGCTGTTCCCCTCTGGAGGTTTTTGACCTTCACACCTTAAAGGGCCCCGAACTTTCGGCGGCCCTCTTTTTTTGCCCAGAATCGCTGCATTGCAACATAATTTGTGCAGCGCATGGCAGGCATGCATAATAATGCATTGAAAGCTGCCCAAGAAAGCACCATATCGCACCTAGCTGATGCACTTCGGTGGCTTCTCTCCCAGTGCCACCGCATTAGCTGTTCCCCTCTGGAGGTTTTTTGACCTTCACACCTTAAGGGCCCCGAGCTTTCGGCGGCCCTTTTTTTTGCTTAAAATTTAGGCGCCCTTCAAAGCCGAACAGCTCACGCCCTCGTGATTTG
Source organism: Rhizobium gallicum bv. gallicum R602sp (assembly GCF_000816845.1). NCBI lineage: Bacteria > Pseudomonadati > Pseudomonadota > Alphaproteobacteria > Hyphomicrobiales > Rhizobiaceae > Rhizobium > Rhizobium gallicum. The sequence goes on from NZ_CP006877.1 coordinate 2,611,077, forward strand.
CATATCGAAAAGCGACGATCCATATATCGAAAGAATTCGATTTATAGTTCGGCACAAGACGATGGATAGAGATGAAATCCTGAAAGCGCTTTCCCATCCGATGCGGGTGGAAATCCTCAATTGGCTGAAAGATCCGAAGGAGCACTTCTCCTCCCAGGAGCACCCGTTGGAAATGGGTGTCTGTGCCAGCCAGTTCGAGCGCTGCGGCCTTTCACAATCGACCGTATCCGCTCATCTAGCAACATTGAGCCGCGCCGGCCTCGTCACGACCAGGCGCGTTGGCCAATGGATTTTCTACAAGCGCAACGAAGAAACGATCGCTGCCTTCCTCAAGCAACTCAGCCAGGATCTGTGACAGCCGGATCGACCTCGTCGCCACCGCACTTGCCTATCTCTCCGCCGGGTCGAGTTTGCCCACAGTGGCGGAGTGATCCTCCCGCCCCGCCAGAACAGGAAAGGACTTCCATGAACAAGCTTCTCGAGCCCGCGCAGATTGGCGACATTGCCGTCAGGAACCGCATCGTCATGGCACCGCTGACCCGCAACCGCTCGCCCGGTGCGATCCCGAACGATTTGAACGTCGAATATTATCGCCAGCGCGCCACAGCCGGCCTCATCATCACCGAGGCAACGGCCATCACACACCAGGGCCAAGGTTACGCCGACGTTCCCGGCCTCTACAAGAAGGAAGCCCTCGATGGCTGGAAGCGCGTGACGGATGCCGTGCATGCAGGCGGTGGCAAGATCGTCGTGCAGATGTGGCATGTCGGTCGCATCTCGCACACCACGCTGCAGCCGAACGGCGGCAAACCTGTCTCCTCAACCAATAAAGTCGCGACGGCGAAGACCTATCTGGTCAACGCCGATGGCACCGGCAGCTTCGCGGAAACCTCCGAGCCGCGTGCGCTCGAGACATCTGAAATTCCCGGCATCATCGAGGATTATCGCAAGGCAGCGCGCGCTGCGATCGACGCAGGCTTCGATGGCGTCGAAATCCACGGCGCAAACGGCTACCTGCTCGACCAATTCCTGCGCGATGGTATCAACGACCGTACCGACCAGTATGGCGGTTCGATCGAACATCGCGCTCGCTTCACCTTCGAGGTGGCAGATGCCGTGACACGCGAAATCGGTGCCGGCCGCACGGCGATCCGTATTTCGCCGGTCACACCCTCGGGCGAAAGCTATGATTCGAATCCGCAGGCGCTTTTCACCTACGTCGTCGAAGGCCTCGCCAGATATGAGCTCGCCTATGTCCACGTTATCGAGGGCCAGACGGGCGGCGAGCGCGACTATACGCAGGGGACAAATCCGCCCTTCGACTACAAGAACCTGCGCCAGACTTATGAAAAGGCGGGCGGCCATGCAAACTGGATGGTCAACAACGGTTACGACCGTCAGATGGCAATCGATGCCGTCGAAAGCGGCCGCGCCGATCTGGTCGCCTTCGGCAAGCCCTTCATCGCCAATCCGGACCTGGTCGAACGCCTGCAGAAGAACCTGCCGCTGAACACGCCGGACCAGGCCACCTTCTATGGCGGCGGGGCAAGGGGTTATATCGACTATCCACTGCTCGAAAAGGTCGCCTGACCTTCAGACGTACCGGACGAGATCCCGCCTTGCGCGGGATTTCTTTTTCAACTCCCGCCGTTAGAATGCGGCCATGTTCGAATCCCATCTCGACCGCTGGTCGCTTGCGCCGGACGGTGAACCGATCATCACCCATTCCAGTCACCTCCTGCCCGTCCTTTGGAACGGCAAACCGGCAATGCTCAAGAAGTCTCGTGACGAGGCCGAAAGGGCCGGCGGTGCGTTGATGCACTGGTGGGACGGCGGCGGTGCCGCCCAGGTTTATGCTCATGACGACGAAGCTGTTCTGCTCGAACGGGCGACGGGCGGCCGCTCACTGCTGAAGATGGCGATGCATGGCGAAGACGATGAGGCAAGCCGGATCATCTGCCGCACCGTCGAAAGACTTCACGCACCGCGGCAAAAGCCCCCGCCCAGCCTCATTCCGCTGCGCTGCTGGTTCCGGGAACTGGCGCCTGCAGCGAGAGCCTATGGCGGCATCCTTCCCGAATGCAGTGCTATCGCCGAGACGCTGCTTTGCGACCCGCGCGATCCGGTCGTGTTGCACGGCGACATTCACCACAGCAATATTCTTGATTTCGAAGAAGACGGGTGGCTAGCGATCGACCCGAAAGGCCTGATCGGCGAACGCGGCTTCGACTATGCCAACACTTTCGCCAATGAAGACCTTCCGGCCATCAGCGTGCCGGGGCGCCTCCAGCGCCAGCTCCGGATCGTTTGTGCCGAAACCGGCATGGAGTCCAAACGCCTACTGCAATGGATTGCCGCCTATTCCGGCCTGTCAGCGGCTTGGTTCCTCGGCGATAATATGAATACGTCGGCAGAGAGCCCGCTTGCCGTCGCGCGCATCGCTCTGGCGGAGTTGCGGCAAGCCTAGCGGCCTCCTTCAATAAAGGTCAGGGGATGTTTTCTTCATGCGGCAGATCGTGCCACGCGCAAGAGCCTGCGCTTGAGCGCCGCGGAAAAGCGGCTTCATCAACATGGTCGTCGAACGAGCGCTCGGCTCAGGCACGCGGAGAGACATCGGCGGAACCGCCACCCTTCCATTTGGTGTCGACGACTTCCGTCTCCGGCCGGTCGCCGCCTTCGGCATATTCCTCATGCCATTTGCCTTTCTCATCCTGCCAGCTGATCTCGGCGGAATCGCCGCCGACCTGCTGTTCGGCCGCGACGATGCGGGCTGCCTCCAGCGCTTCGGCATGCGACGGGAATGCTTCGGAATAGACTTCTCCCAGCCGGTAGGCCCAGCCGCCGTCATGGGGAACGACCTCGTAAACCACCTTGATCATGCACCTCTCCTCTTTTCTCGTTACCCGATCTGTCGACAATCAGCCGAAGGTCGCCGGACTGCATCCGGTACCATCGCGCGCGGCAAGGCGAGAATTACGAGGCACGCCGCGATTGCTTCCGGCTGACCAATATCGGCAGTATTCCATTAAATGCACAAGACTGCAAATTCGCCCCGCAGTCGCGCTGCCTGATGGGAAAGATCATCGGCTGTCGAAGAACGGAATCAGAATTTCAGGCCCGGCGGATAACCTGCCAGAGCCTGGTCGAGCGTCACAAGCTGCAGTGGCGAGCGAAAGGCGGCCGAAGGACCGCCTCTGGCAGGGGATCATCGAAGTCGTCGGATGAACATCTCCCCTCGTCATGCCCCTTATAGCTTCGGCCGGATCAAGGCTCACCCCCGCGCCGCTTATGCGCAATAACATCGAAGACCGGACGGTTTCGCGTTACGACAATCGTGTTCCCTTCCTCGACCTCACGGGCAAGCTCAGTCTGGCCGTCTCGCGAGCGGATCGAGGTTTTCATACATCAAATGCACGCGCAGCCACACCGTCAACGATCGAATGAAAAGGGAAAAGCCCGCCATCGCTGACGGGCCTTTCTTCAATTCTGCCAACTGCTTACTTGCAGGCGGCGCAGAAGCGCTGGATGCGCTTGCAGGCTTCCTCGAGCAGAGCTTCCGAGGTCGCATAGGAAATGCGGAAGTTCGGGCCGAGGCCGAAGGCCGAGCCGTGCACGACGGCGACGCCTTCACTTTCAAGCAGTTCAGAAACGAAATCTTCGTCGGTCTCGATTGCCTTGCCCGAAGGCGCGGTTTTGCCGATCAGGCCGGCGCAGGACGGGTAGACGTAGAAGGCGCCCTCCGGCGACGGGCAGGTGATGCCTTTGGCCTGGTTCAGCATAGAAACCACCAGATCGCGGCGGCCTTCGAAGATCTTCTTGTTCGCCGGGATGAAATCCTGCGTCCCGTTCAGCGCCTCGACGGCGGCCCACTGGGCAATCGACGTCGCACCCGAGGTCTGCTGGCCCTGGACCATGTCCATCGCCTTGATGAGTTCAAGCGGTCCGGCCGCATAGCCGATACGCCAGCCGGTCATCGCATAGGCCTTGGAGACGCCGTTCATCGTCAGCGTGCGGTCGTAGAGCTTCGGCTCGACTTCGACCGGCGTGACGAACTTGAAGTCGCCATAGGTCAGGTGCTCGTACATGTCGTCGGTCAGCACCCAGACATGCGGATGCTTGAGCAGCACGTCGGTCAGAGCCTTGAGTTCGGCATGCGTATAGGCGGCACCTGACGGGTTCGACGGCGAATTGAAGACGAACCACTTGGTCTTCGGCGTGATCGCCTTGTCGAGATCCGCTGCCTGGAGCTTGAAGTTGTTTTCCTGCGTGGTCGAGACGATTGCAGGTGTGCCGCCGCAAAGCGCCACCATCTCCGGGTAGGACACCCAGTAGGGAGCCGGAATGACGACTTCATCGCCCGGATTCAGCGTCGCCATGAAGGCGTTGAACAGGATCTGCTTGCCGCCGGTGCCGACGATCGTCTGCTCCCAGGAATATTCCAGGCCGTTCTCGCGCTTGAACTTTGCGGCGATCGCCTTGCGCAGTTCGGGGATGCCGGAAACCGGCGTGTACTTCGTCTCGCCGCGATTGATCGCGTCGATGGCGGCTCTCTTGATATTGTCCGGCGTATCGAAGTCCGGCTCGCCGGCGCCGAGGCCGATCACATCGCGCCCCTTTGCTTTCAGCTCACGCGCTTTCTGGGAGACGGCGATGGTGGCTGAAGGCTTCACACGGGAAAGAGCATCGGCAAGAAAGGCCATGATATCGGTCCTATACGGTTGAAACGGGCAGAAGGCCGGGACCGGAGTTCTGCGGTTAGCTCTATGTCCAATGTGCGGCGGCATTTCAAGCGCAAAGGCGTGATGGTGCCAATGATTCTTATTGATCAATTACCGGGCGCGGCGGCCGAACTATGAATCACTTTGCGAAGAACGTGAATCATTCTCTGAACGAGATGCGGATTTCATCCCTGGAATCAAAAACTTCGCCGGATTCGGACTTTGCCATGATTATGCCGCAACAAATGACACGGCATGCCGCAATTCGGTCGCGAGCCTGCCGGGATCTATGCCTCATCTATAGCGCTCCGCAATTGGTTGTTGAGGTATGCCAATGTTTCTGGAGGACGAGCGAGCAGCAGCGCGGCTTCGCGCCCGCCGGGTTTCGCTTTCTTTTCTAATTGCAGCAGGCGTTGTCGCCGCTTCGACGATGACGGCATTCGGGGTCATTTCGACAGCTCGGGCCGAAGGGATGCCGCAGTTGCAGAAGATCGAGCAAACAACCGGCTCCGTTGCCGCGCCCGTGCCGGCAGCAACTGAAGCGGCCGCTCGGCCTTCGGCTTCGGCGAAGCCGCCGCGGATAACGACACGCGCCGAGGGGCAGATCAGGCGCGGGCTGACCATGCTGCTTTTCGCCTTGACCGCTGCGGGCGCACTTGCAGTATGGCGCCGCCGTATCAAGCACCTAATGACCACGAGGACCCGGTAATGATGTCAAGTCCCCGCGACGGAAACCGGCATCAGGATGCGTACGGGTTCGAACCGCTTCCCTCCTACCTCGAACTGGCCATGGCGACCGCGGCGGCCACAGCCCATGACGGGCCGAAGCAGCGTGAGAAAGGCCTGCTTTTCTCGCGCTTGTCTGCGGTCGAGCGGATGATTGCGCTCGGCATCGCCGGGCTTGCGCTTTATGGCGTCGCGCTGATGAGCGACGGCTTCTACATCAAGGGTAAGGCTGCCGTCGCGCAGATCCTGCTGCAGCGCGCCTTCGCGGGACCCGAGCTGGTGGACACGACGCCGACCGCCTCCATTCAACCTCAAAACACAAAGCCGTTATCCGCGCCGCAATAAGGTTGAAGCGCCCTGCCCTCCGCTCCACGTTGCAAGCGGATGAAAGCGACTGGAAACGCCACATGACTATCCCCAAAACATTCGCCGCTTCGCTGCTTTTCGGCGCGTCGGTCCTCGCACCCGGGTTTGCCGCGGCGGCAGACAGGGTCGAGACCGAAAAAGTCGCGGTCAGCGTCGAAACCCTGGCGGAAGGGCTGGAGCATCCCTGGGCTGTGGAAGTGCTGCCTGACGGCGGCTATCTGGTGACCGAACGGCCTGGGCGGATGCGGATCGTCAGGGACGGCACGCTTTCAGATCCGATCGGAGGCGTGCCGGACGTTCGCGCCCGTGGCCAGGGCGGCTTGATGGACGTGGCACTTGCGCCGGATTTTGCGACGAGCCGTACGATCTATTTCACGGCATCGACCGCCAATCGAAGAGGCTCGGGAACTGAAGCCTTCAGCGCCACGCTTGCCACCGACGGCAGCAAACTCGAGAACGTGAAGACGATCTTCACGATGAAGCAGTTCACCGGCGGCAGTATCCAATACGGATCGCGCATTGCCATCGCGGGCGACGGTAGTCTCTTTATCAGCATTGGCGACCGCGGCGACAGAATTCGCTCGCAGGACTGGAAGGATGATGCAGGCTCGATCGTGCATATTAATGCCGATGGCAGCATCCCTGCGGACAACCCGTTCAAGGACAGCGGAAAGGCGCTTCCGGAAATTTGGTCGAAAGGCCATCGCAACCCGCAGGGCATCACCTTCGACCTTGCCGACGGCAAACTCTACACCGTCGAGCACGGCGCGCGCGGCGGCGACGAAATCAATGTCATTGAACCCGGCAAGAACTACGGCTGGCCGATCATCAGCTATGGACGCAATTACTCCGGCTCAAAGATCGGTGAAGGCACGGCCAAGAAAGGACTGGAACAGCCGCTGCATTATTGGGATCCGTCGATCGCGCCGGGCGCGCTCGCGATCTATCGCGGCAGAATGTTTCCAGAGTGGGACGGCGACTTCCTTGTCGCAGCACTCAAATTTCAACTGCTCTCCCGCATGCAACGCGATAAAAACGGTACCTTCGTTGCAGGGGAGCAGATTTTCGAGGGTGATTACGGCCGCCTGCGGGATGTTGTCGTCGCACCGGACGGTGCGCTCTTGATAGTCACGGATGAGGCCGATGGCGCACTGCTGCGTGTCTCGCGCTCCGACCGCCAAAACGGTTAGACACTGCGCAGTTCATTGCCGATCACGAATTTCAGGCCGGACCAGACGGCATCGACCGAACAGAACCCGACGTCCACGAGACCGCGCGGAAACAGGATTTCCGCAGCAAATCCTCATATCGTCGGCAGGCGCGCTGCCTTCTTCGGGCAGGATATCCAGAGTATGCCGTCAGGCTTCAAGGCCTTCAAACGGTGACCCGCCATGCCTTCCAGGGCAACTCGCTTGGCTTCGAAGACATGTATGTAGTCAAAACATGTGCCGTCTACGGGCAGCGCATCATCAACGCGCGAGAAGCCGGCAAAGCCGCGGATCTCGCCGATGGCGTCGGGCACGGCGATCAGCAAGGCCGCCTGCCCGTCCGTCAGGTCGAGCTTTTTGGCAAGCGAAATTCCGGAGTAACCGGGCGGTCATTCTTCCGGCCATGCACGCAATCTCGGCACTCGTAAGGAGCCTTCTTCGCCCTTGCCCAAACGAAATGCAACTGGTAACCGTCCGCGATACAGCCTGCCCCACATCGAGGACTGATATGACGCGCCTCCAGGCGAACCTGCTTCTATTGCTGGCTGCCGCCATCTGGGGCGGCGGCTTCGTCGCGCAGTCGACGGCCATGAAGGCAATCGGTCCGTTCTGGTTCATAGGATTGCGTTTTGCAGTCGCGACCGTCGCCGTCCTGCCTTTCCTGTTCCTTGAAGTGCGCAAGGCAAGTGTCCAGACGACGCGCCGCCATCTGGGGCGTTATATCTTGATCGGCCTTGCCCTTTTCGGCGGCGCTTCGACGCAACAGATCGGGCTTCAGACGACGACCGTGACGAACTCCAGCTTCATCACCGGGCTCTATGTTGTCTTCGTGCCGCTGATCGCAGTCGCCTTCCTGCGCCGACCGCCGCACTGGATCATATGGCCGGCTGCCATCATGGCCGTCTCCGGTATCTACATGCTGTCCGGCGGGCATCTTTCCGCGTTGACCACGGGCGACGGCCTGACAGTCGTCTGTGCCGCATTCTGGGCGATCCAGATCACGCTCGCCGGCACGACGGTCTCCGAGACGGGAAGGCCGCTTACGCTGTCGGCATCCCAATTCGCCGTGACGGCGGTCGCCGCGCTCTTCGTGGCCGCAATTGTCGAGCCTATCAGCATGGAAGCGATCTTGGGCGCGGCACCGGAGATCCTCTATGTCGGCGTCTTCTCTTCGGGCGTCGCTTTCGTGCTGCAGGTGATCGGCCAGCGCTATACCACGCCGTCGCAAGCCGCCATCTTCCTCTCCTCCGAAGCGCTGTTCGGCTCGGCACTCGGCGCACTGCTGCTTGGAGAGACGATGCCGCCGCTCGGCTATGCGGGCTGTGCGCTGATGTTTATCGCTATGCTTGTGGTCGAATTGGTACCGGAAGTCGGAAAAAGACGCGCCCAGCCCGCTTGAGGTATGGCTTTTTCCGGGTTGGACGGCAATTCTGGAAAAAATTTAGCGCGCCGTCCAAGACGCGCTATCATTGCATTTTTGGGAAAAACTGCGCTCAACTTATATTGCAAGCAATACAAAACCTTAATCATACGTGGACTGCGAGCGAAATTTTGCGTTTTGACGCCAATAGGGATCGCCGACCTGAATGTGCTTTCGATAACACGTTAAAAAACTTTTGCTTGCCAATTCCCCTTAATCGCAGCAATCTCACGGCGTTCGGGCATTTTGCGAGCATGGGAAGTCCTTAAGTATGTGCGCGCCGGAAACGCTAATATTCCGGTCAGCCGGTCTCGCCAAGATGGGGAATAATCCCGTCATGAGACAGGCCGAGGTAGAGGGGACCTTTTTCTCGAATTTCAAGAATTGCCTGCCAACGCCCCGCAAGGGACATAGTTGATGCTGCCCGTGTGGATGGCGGGCAGAGAGAAAGGGACCTGACGCATGGCCGAGACTGGCACTGTAAAATTCTTCAATACCGACAAAGGCTTTGGATTCATCAAGCCGGACAAGGGTGGCGCCGACATCTTTGTTCACATTTCCGCCGTTCAGGCTTCCGGCCTTGCCGGGCTGACGGAAAATCAAAAGGTCAGCTTCGACACGGAGCCGGATCGTCGCGGCAAGGGCCCCAAGGCCGTCAATCTGCAGATTGCGGGCTGAGTCCTCTCCAAGGCCGTCGAATTCGAGTTGAGGCCCGGCAGCGATGCCGGGTTTTGTCATTCAGCGTCCGTTCAGATAGCCGCCACTATGTTGTCATCATCACGGTGCAGGAACCGCTCACGGGGTTCCAAGAACAGGATATAATCATGAACAGGCTCGCCAAGACATTTCTTCTGACCGCTACTGCCGCAGCCCTCACCCTTTCTGTAATTGGCGAAGCATCCGCCCGTGACCGCTGGCATCGCCATCACAATGGCGACGCAGCGCTTGTCGGCGGCGCCGTCGGTCTTGCAACCGGCCTGATCGTCGGCTCGGCCATCGCCAATCAGCCACGCTATTATGAAGAGCCGCGCTATATCGATCCGCCCTATGAGCCGGAATATGAAGCCGTGCCGGTTTACCGCGCACCGCCGCGTTACTACGCCCCTGTCCGGGCTGATATCGAGCCCTGGACGCCGCAGTGGGAGCGCTACTGCTCCTACCGCTACCGCAGCTTCGATCCGAGAAGCGGCACCTTCGTCGGCAACGACGGCCGCGAGCACTTTTGCACCGCAGGCTGATCCGCGGACCAATTTTAAACGCAAAGCGCCGCTTAACGGGCGGCGCTTTTGTTTTGATCGTCTGTCGAGATCAGATACCCCTGAGGAACGGGTTGCCGCGTCGCTCGTCGCCGATGCGGCTCCCAGGGCCATGGCCGCAGATGAAGCCGACTTCATCTCCGAGAGGCAGGACCTTGTCGCGGATCGAACCCAGCAGCTGCTGGTGATTGCCACCCGGCAGATCGGTTCGGCCGATCGAGCCGTTGAAGAGCACGTCGCCGAGATGGGCGAAGTTCTGGGCGCGATTGAAATAGATGACATGGCCGGGCGCGTGGCCGGGTGTGTGATAGACTTCAAACTCGTGGCTACCGAAGGAAATCCTGTCGCCATCCTTCAGCCAGCGGTCCGGCACGACGTTTTGAAGACCGGGAATGCCGTATTGCTGCGCCTGCATCTCGATCCGTTCCAGCAATGGCCGATCGTCCTCGTGCGGACCGACGATTTCAACGCCGAGCGCTTCCTTCAGTTCTTTCGCGCCACCCGCGTGGTCGAGATGCCCGTGCGTCAGCCAGATCTCTTTGATGGTCAGACTGTTCTCTTTAAGCGCTTTCAGTATGACCGGCACATCGCCGCCCGGATCGACGACCACGCCCTCCTTCGTGTCCGGATCGAAGAGAACCGTGCAGTTCTGCTGGAAGGGTGTCACTGGAATGATGCCGGCCTGGAGCATGCCCATGATATGCCTCGCTTGTCTCTGCCTGCTTCCGATATAGCCGGAAAGGTCATCAAAGCCAGCCGCTTTTTGGTGGGCATCGCCCTTGCCTCACGCCTTCAAGACGCATCGTAACAACAGTTCATCGCTTCTGAAATGTCCAGGCCCTGTCGAGCTTTATCATTAGATTTCAATTCGTTGCGATTTTCCGATGAATCCAGATTTCAGCCCGCGCGGCCAAGCGGCGGAACTAGACGGTGAACGAAGCGTTTCATTCCAGCTAAAGCAAGGAGAAAAAGAATGACCTTCACGAGAAATCTTTTCCTGGCAGGTGCCGTGCTCGCCGCGAGCGCTGGCTTTGCCAATGCGGAAATGAGCGCGACGGCCATCAACGACCTCAACGTGCGTTCCGGGCCTGGCCCGCAATATCCCTCGGTCGGCGTCGCAACGCGCGGCTCTGCGGCCATCTTGGATGGCTGCATCCAGGGCAGCCGCTGGTGCCGCGTCGATGTTAACGGCATGCGCGGCTGGGTCTATGCTGAATACCTGCAGGTCGAGCACCAAGGCAACGCGATGATCGTGGAAGAGAACGAGGCCGTTCTTGGCGTCCCGTCTGTGACTTATGAGTCGACCGCAACCGTCGTGCCCGCCGATCCGCAGCCCGCGCCCGGCGATGAACTGCTTGGCCCCGTCGGCTCCGTGGAAGCGATAACGCCACCGGAGACGGTCCGCACCTATATCGAAACCACGCCGACGCAGACGGTTCAGCTGGGCGGCGATGTCGTCGTGGGTGCCGAGGTTCCGGATACCGTGACCTTCCAGGAGATTCCCGACTACCAGTACCGCTATGTGCGTATCAATGACCGGCCCGTGCTCGTCGATCCCGGCACCCGCCGCATCGTCTATGTCTATCAATAGGGGTGCAGTGTGAGGCGGTCGTTGGACCGCCTCATCCGTTAGAGTTTCCAGCAGCTTTCTCCCGCACCGAACCTCGCGGGTCGCTTTTGGCGCTCCTTTTCCTTCTTCGACATGATAAAATCGCACACGTCGCAGGAGCGGCGTGGGGCGGCGATCCGCATTGATCGCCCCGGGAGGAAACCACCGAAGAGCGCTTCCGTTCATCACGCAACTGATTGACGGTACATCGGCGGGCGCATCCTCGACCGTTGTCGGAATGATGAATGGTGCGGGCGCGGTGAACCAAAGTACGGTGCGCGGAAGGCTCGACTTGCACGATGGAGACGTTACTCGGCCGCGATAGACGCCCCCGGATAAACTTCCTTCATGTAGTCGTTCATCAGCGTCTCGGAGATCGTCGCCGGCGTGAATTTATAAGGTCCGATCTCGGAGACCGGCGTCACTTCCGCAGCAGAGCCCGTCAAGAAGCATTCGCTGAAGCCCGAAAGCTCTTCTGGCTGGATTGCCCGCTCGACGACCGGATAGCCGCGGCGCTTGGCGAGTTCGATCACCGTCTGGCGCGTAATGCCGTTAAGGAAGCAGTCGGGAAGCGGCGTATGGATGACGTCATCCTTGACGAAGAAGATGTTGGCGCCCGTCGCTTCGGCGACCTGGCCGCGGTAATCGAGCATCATCGCATCCGCATAGCCCTTGGCCTCCGCTGCATGCTTGGAGATGGTGCAGATCATGTAGAGGCCGGCGGCCTTCGACGAAGACGGTGCCGTCTTCGGATCGGGGCGGCGATATTCGGCGATATCGAGGCGGATGCCCTTGAGCTTTTCGGCGGGATTGAAGTAGCTGCCCCACTGCCAGATGGCGATCGCGACATTGATGCGGTTCGACTGCGCCGAAATCCCCATCATTTCGCTACCGCGCCAGGCGATCGGGCGCACATAGGCCTCGGAAAAACCTTGGCGCTTCAGCAGTTCGATAGTTGCCCTATCGAGTTCCTCGACCGAGTAAGGCACCTTGAATCCAAGGATTTCAGCGGAGTTGTGAAGACGCTGGTTATGCTCCGTCAGCTTGAAAACGCGGCCGCCATAGGCGCGCTCGCCTTCGAAGACTGCGCTGGCATAATGCAGACCATGCGTCAGCACGTGAACCTTCGCGTCCTTCCACGGCACGAATTCGCCGTTGAACCAGATTTCGCCATCCAGCTGGTCGAAGGGAACTGAAGCCATTCTCTTATCCTCCGGCGCCCGCACGCCATGCCTGTTGATTGTTGCCCATATTACGTTTTATCCACTACGCAGTGGGGAAAATATGCGTTGTATGGGGAGGAAAGACGGGCCGGTTTCGAACGAGCGTCCCGCCTCCGCAAAGTCTGGGGAAGCTAACAGCGGCGTAAAATTGTGTCAACAAAGCTGACATATCTTTGCTAAAGTTTCCCGGGGCCTGCAGAATGAGAAAGGAAATGACGTGGCGGCACGACAGACCAGCTCGAAAGTAGCCAAAGCCGAACCATTGGCCGCACCGATGGAAAACACCGGCACCATCGATTTCGAGATCATCGAGCTCTTCTTTTTCGCCTATCGCGATTTCGTCTCTGATCCGGATGCGATCCTCGAAAAGAGCGGGTTCGGCCGGGCCCATCATCGGGTAGTGCATTTCGTTAACCGTGAACCGGGCATGACCGTTGCCGATCTTTTGGATACATTGAAAATTACCAAACAGAGCCTCGCTCGAGTGCTCAAACAACTGATCGATTCGGGGTATATTCGTCAGGTTGCTGGGCCTGAAGATCGGCGCCAGCGTAAGCTTTATCCGACCAAGACCGGGCGCGAACTCGCGCTCGCTCTGGCGGAGCCGCAATCGCGCCGCATTGAGAGAGCATTCGACGGTGCCGCTCCGGACGTGCGCGAAAGCGTGAAGGCATTTCTGAGGGGTATGAGGGACAGGCAAACAACGAAAGCGGATTGAATGGCGGGGAAAACAATCATTTCTGATGACGCGGCGCATCTTCTGGTGGTCGATGACGACACCCGAATCCGCGCTCTTTTGAACCGTTACCTGACGGAGAACGGCTTCCGGGTGACCGTGGCTGCCGATGGTGCCGAGGCGCAACGCAAGCTCGCCGGGCTCGACTTCGATCTCATCATCATGGATGTGATGATGCCGGGCGAATCCGGCATCGACGTGACGCGCGGCCTGCGCGCCATTAAGAACGTGCCGATCATCATGCTCACAGCGCTTGCGGAATCCGACAATCGCATTGCGGGCCTTGAAGCCGGCGCCGACGATTATCTCTCGAAGCCTTTCGATCCGCGCGAACTGGTGCTGCGCGTCAATAATATCCTGCGCCGCAACGCCTCGGACGCGCCGAAGATCGAGCAGATCATGTTCGGCCCATACACTTTCTCGCTCACCCGAAAGGAATTGAAGAAGGCGACGGAAGTGATCCGCCTCACAGACCGCGAGCAGGAAATCATGCTGCTTTTTGCCAAGCGCGCCGGCGACACTATTCCGCGGCACGAGCTCATCGGCAACGACGTCGACGTCGGGGAGCGCACGATCGACGTGCAGATCAATCGCCTCCGTCGCAAGATAGAGGACGACCCTGCAAATCCTGTCTGGCTCCAGACGGTTCGTGGTATAGGATACAGGCTGAGCATCGATTGATGGCCTCAACGTCAGGATCGCGACAGTGATGGTAACTTTCGACTCCCTGCGCCGCGAAGAACGATCGCCAGCCTCCGGATGGAAAGGATTCGGCCGTTGGCTGCGCCGCCACCTGCCGACCGGCCTCTACGTCCGTTCGCTGCTGATCATCATCATTCCCATGGTGCTGCTGCAGTCCGTCGTCGCCGCGGTCTTCATGGAGCGTCATTGGCAGATGGTGACGCAACGCCTGTCGATGGCCGTCACCCGCGATATTGCGGCAATCATCCAAATCATCGAAACCTATCCGCAGGATACGGACTATAGGGAGGCCACGCGCATCGCCCGCGAGCAGTTGAACCTGCAGATTTCGATCGAGCCTGACGGAGATCTGCCGCCGCCGCGCGAAAAGCCGTTCTTCTCCATCCTCGACGGCATTTTGAGCGATGAGATCAGCGACCAGATCAAACGACCCTTCTGGATCGACACGGTGGGAGACTCGAGCCTCGTCGAAATCCGTATAAAGCTCGACGACAAGATTCTGCGCGTTTTGACCAAGCGCAACCAGACCTATGCGTCGAACACGCACATTTTCATCGTCTGGATGGTCGGCGCTTCTCTCGTGCTCATCGGCGTGTCGATCCTCTTTCTGCGCGGTCAGATTCGGCCGATCCTGACGCTCGCGCAAGCCGCCGAAAGCTTCGGAAAGGGACACAAACACGATGACTTCTATCCGCGCGGCGCCGACGAGGTCAGGCGCGCGGGTCTTGCCTTTATCCTGATGCGCGAACGCATCGAACGGCAGATCGAACAGCGAACCGCAATGCTGACCGGCGTCAGTCACGACCTACGCACGGTGCTCACGCGCTTCAAGCTGCAGCTTGCCCTCGCCGGCAATAGCCCGGAACTGCAAGGACTGAATGAGGACGTCAACGACATGCAGTCGATGCTCGAAGCCTACATGGCCTTTGCGCGCAGCGAGATCGAGGAAGATGTCGGAGAACTAAAGCTTACCGAACTGCTCGGAAAGATCGCAACGGATTTCGCTCTGCACGAAAAGCAACTCACCTATTCGATCGAAGGCGAAGACAAGATCTCAGTCCGGCCGAACGCATTTACGCGCCTGGTGACCAACCTCGCATCCAACGCCCGCCGCTATGCGAATACGCTGAACATCGAAGCGAAGCACGGCGCAAAATGGCTGACGCTGAATTTCGACGACGATGGCCCCGGCATTCCCGAAAAGAACCGCGAGGATGTCTTCAAGCCCTTCTTCCGTCTGGACGAAGCACGCAATTTGGACGATTCCGGCACCGGGCTCGGCCTTGCGATCGCGCGCGATATCGCCCGCAGCCATGGCGGCAATGTCACGCTCGGCGACAGCCCGCTCGGCGGTCTCCGCGCCACCATCCGCATCCCCGCGTGAGTTCCAGATGGCAATCGACCGGAAAGAAATGACCTGGCTCAATCCTCCGCCCTTGGCGGAGCTTCACGAGGGTGCATTGCATGTCCGATCGGGCGACAAGACGGACTTCTGGCAAGGTACCTATTACGGGTTCCACCGTGATGACGGCCATTTTCTCTATCAACGGCGCAAGGGCGACTTCACGGCGGAAGTGACATTTTCCGGACGCTATCAAGAGCTGTACGACCAGGCCGGCCTGATGGTCCGAGCAGGTTCAGCGTACTGGATGAAATGCGGAATCGAATATACCGACGGCGCAAAGCACTTCAGCACCGTCGTGACCAATGGCAATTCCGACTGGTCAGCCTTTCGCATCGAGCACGAATTCGCGCTGCTCTCCCTTCGCGTGACCCGCAACAAGGACGCAATTTTCATTCAGTACCGGACCGACCGGATCAGCGAATGGCGCATGGCGCGCCTCGCCTGGTTCGATCCGTCGATTGAGGAGGTTATGGTCGGCCCGGCATTCTGCTCGCCGCAGCGCTCTGGCTTCGAAGCCATCTTTCATGAGTTCACGCTGACTGATCCGGTCTCGCGCGACATTCACTGATCACAAAAGCTCGATACTTTTTAACATTCTAGAGAACTGGGATTTTCAGGGGCGACTGAGATCGCCCTTTCGGGTTCTCGGGAGACGGATTTAACTGCCTTCGATGGCCGTGTTCCGGCGCTAGATTGCATAGATAACATCTGGCACGCCAAATGAACCGAAGCTCGGATTACATCAGCTTCCTGCCGTTCGGCACCGGCTTGTCGGTTGCAGCAAGAACGATCGCACCCGCTTCGTCTTCGAAGCCGAGCGTCAGCACTTCCGACCGGAACGGTCCGATCTGGCGCGGCGGGAAGTTCACCACCCCGAGAACCTGGCGGCCGACGAGGTTTTCCAGCGTGTAGTGAATAGTGATCTGCGCCGAGGATTTCTTGACGCCGATTTCCGGGCCGAAATCGATCAGCAGCTTGACGGCCGGCTTGCGGGCTTCCGGAAAGGGCTGCGCCTCAATGATCGTGCCAGCACGAATGTCCACACGCTCGAAATCGGCGTAGGTGATGTCTTCAGCCATCGCGCATCCTCAACCGGCAAGCTCTTCGGCACGCGCGCGCGCAGCCGCAAGAGCCTCGTCAAACAGCGGCTGCATGCCCTCTTCTGCCATAAGCACTGAAAGGGCCGCGGCCGTCGTGCCGCCCGGCGACGTTACGTTCTGGCGAAGCTTCGAGGCGTCGTCGGGGGACTGGTGTAGGAGTTCACCAGCCCCCGCGACAGTTTCCCGTGCAAGGCGCATGGCAAGGTCCGCCGGCAGGCCAAGTTTACGGCCTGCTTCTGCCATACACTCGACGAGATAGAACACATAGGCCGGGCCGCTGCCTGACAATGCCGTCACGGCATCGATATCCGATTCGGCCGAAACCCACTCGACAGGACCCGAAACGCGAAGAAGCGAATGAACGCGATCGCGCTGCCCGGCGCTCACGCGCGGATTGGCGAAGGCGCCGGTGACACCGCGGCCGATCATGGCGGGTGTATTTGGCATGGCGCGGACCATGGCGGCTTTGCCGAGATGCTTTTCGAGGAAAGCCAGCGTCTTGCCGGCAGCCACCGAAACGACCACCGTCTTGGATCCGACGGCGCTTTTCATTGGTGGCAGGACTGTTTCCATGACCTGCGGCTTCACTGCGAGGAAGATGACATCCGCTTTCAGGCCGGCGGGAACGGTTGGGGCATGCGTCGCGCCCGCATCGCCGATCACCTTCATCATCGCGGGCGACGGACCCGGATCGACCACGACAACGGAGGATCCCGGAACTCCGCTCTTCAGCCAGCCGGAAAGCATCGCACCACCCATATTGCCGGCGCCGACGAGAACGACTGTATCGGAAGACGATGGTGACATTTTACGCTTCGCCGACCGTTTCGAAAAGGACTGCTTCCATGGCCTTGGCAGCATCCAGGCCGGACCAGATGACGAACTGGAACGCCTGATAATAAGCTTCGCAGGTATCGAGCGCGCTGGAAAGCAAAACTTCCACCTGACGATTCGTTGGCTCAGCACCGCCCGCCAGAAGCAGCGACTGCCGGAAGATGATCACGTCTTCCTGCCGCCACAGATCGAAATGACCCATCAGAACCTGCCCGTTGATCGCCGCCAAAAGCTTGGTGACCTCGTTGACGCGAGCTTCTGGAACCTTGATGTCGAACGCGCAGCCGAGATGCAGCGCCTCGAATTCCTCCATCCAGGAGAAGGAAACGTGGTAATCGGCCCACTTCCCCTCGACCGTCATTGCGATCTCGTCCTCGCCCGACCGCTCAAACGACCAGTCGTTATTGGCGGCGACGTACTCGATCATATCGACCGGGTTCGACTGACGCTCGAATTCCAATTCCATAAGGCTCATGCAGCACCTTCTTGACCGGAATGAATGCGACTGAACTTGGGTTTACGAACACAAGAAAAGACACACGCAAATACCGGAACCACCACTTGGATGTTCGTTGAACCGCTGCCAGACCTAACGCAGTGAACCTGCCCGGAGCTTACCAATGTCCGCTTCGAATCATCATTTAAAATCAGTGTATAACGCCCCCGGTGACAAGCCAGCCCCTCTCCGGTCATTTCCGGAAAGGCAACTGTGGACAGCCGTTCGGAATTTGATTTCAGAAGGAGGTTGTAAACGACTCTGCGTATTGGCTTTTTTGGCAGTGTCCACAGGTGGAAAACGACACCTGATTTTTTTGTCGATGAGGCGGCGTGCCGCTTAAGCGCCACACCGTGCCCTGTGCTTGAATGGGACTTACTTCGTTTTTGCAGCTAGCTTTGCTTCGAGCGCGGCGACTCGGGCAAGCAGCGCTTCGTTCTCGTCGCGCGCCTTGATCGCCATTTCGCGGACGGCCTCGAATTCCTCGCGCTTGACCACATCCATGGTGTTCAGCCAGCGTTCGGCTTGAGCGTTGAAGGCAGTCTCGATTTCCTTGCGCACACCCTGGGCAGCGCCCGCAGCATCCGTCATCAGCTTGGCGAATTCGTCCATGATGCGGTTTGTTCCACTGGTCATGGCGGTTTTTCTCCTTCCCACCACATGATTTTGATGGGCCTGAGCCCTAAGGAATGAGGTAGGGCTTTGCTGTTGAGGATGCAAGCGCTTTGCTCTGGATAAGCCGCTTCGGGCATTGCTCTGCCTCACAATCGACTTGACCGCTTCGTATCGCAACGCCATGTTCCGCGCACATCAACGGGTGGAAAAATCTTGCCGACTGCAGCCAATCTTCTTTCGATCATGCCCTTTCCGGATATCGATCCGATCGCCTTTGCGATCGGCCCTCTGGCTGTTCACTGGTACGGTCTCGCCTATGTCGCAGGCATCATGCTCGGATGGCTCTATGCCCGGCGGATCGCCGGCAATGATGCGCTTTGGCCGGGCAACGCCTCGCCGATCACCAAGGCGCAGATCGACGACTTCATCGTCTGGGCAGCCCTCGGCATCGTTCTCGGCGGTCGCATCGGCTACATCTTTTTCTACGATCTGCCGGCCGTGATCGAAACCCCGCTCCGTGCCATCGAGATCTGGAATGGCGGCATGTCCTTCCACGGCGGAACCATCGGCACGACGATCGCCATGATCCTTTTTGCGCGCAAGAACGGCATTCCGGTCTGGAGCCTTTTCGACATCGTCGCTACCGTGGTGCCGATCGGCCTATTCTTCGGTCGCATGGCAAACTTCGTCAACGGCGAGCTTTGGGGGAGGCTTACGGATGTACCCTGGGCAGTCGTTTTCCCGACCGGCGGGCCTTTTGCGCGGCATCCGAGCCAGCTCTATGAAGCGGGCCTCGAAGGCATCGTGCTGCTGCTTTCGCTTGCTCTTGTCGTCTACGGTTTCCGGGCGCTGAAATCACCGGGGCTCGTTACCGGTCTCTTCGTCTGCGGCTACGCGCTGTCACGCATATTCGTCGAGTTGTTCCGCGAGCCGGATGCGCAGCTTGGCTACCTGCTCGGCACGAACTGGCTGACCATGGGCATGGTCCTTTCCTTCCCGATGGTCCTGCTCGGCATCTGGGCGATGGCACGTGCCCGCCGCCAGGCCGCTTTGCAGCATTGAGCCTGTCAGGACCGTACGATCATGACGACCGCACTCGGTGAAAAGATAAAGTCGATCATTCAGGCGAACGGGCCGATCAGTGTCACGGACTATTTTTCGCTCTGCCTCGCTGATCCGGAATACGGCTACTATCGCACCCGCGAGCCCTTCGGCCGATCCGGCGATTTTGTCACTGCGCCCGAGGTCAGCCAGCTCTTCGGCGAAATGATCGGGGTCTTCGTCGTGCATGCCTGGCAGCGCCATGGCGCGCCGGCAGGCGTGCGCCTCGTTGAAATCGGCCCCGGTCGCGGGACGATGATGGCCGACATGCTGCGCGTCATCGAGCGTCTCGCCGCGCCGCTTTTCGAGAATATGACGGTTCATCTCGTCGAAACGAGCGAGCGTTTGCGCGGTATCCAGCAGCAGACGCTTGACGCACATGAGGGCAAAATCAGCTGGCATGCCGATTTCGAGGAAGTTCCGCCGGGCTTCACGCTGATTGCGGCAAACGAGCTATTCGACGCCATTCCAATCCGCCAATTCATCAAGACGCCGACCGGCTTTCGTGAGCGCATGGTTGGCCTCGATATCGATGGCGAGCTGACATTCGCCGCCGGGATCGCCGGCATCGATCCGGCACTGCTGCCTGAAAACCCGCAGGCCGCGCCGGCCGGCACGCTCTTCGAGATTTCGCCGGCCCGGCAGGCTGTGATGATGACGATCTGCGATCGCCTGAAGGCCTTCGGCGGCACGGCGCTGGCGATCGATTACGGCCATCTCGTCACCGGCTTCGGCGATACGCTACAGGCCGTGCGCATGCACGAGTTCGATCCGCCGCTTGCCCATCCCGGCGAAGCGGACCTGACGAGCCATGTGGATTTCGAAGACCTCGCGAAGACCGCTGTCGGCGCCGGGCTGCATCTCAACGGCGCGTTGCACCAGGGGGATTTCCTGATCGGCCTCGGCATTCTCGAGCGCGCCGCCGCTCTCGGCCGCGATCGTGAACCGCGCACCCAGCAGATTATCCAGAGCGCGGTGGACCGGCTGGCCGGCTCCGGCGAGGGCCGGATGGGCGAGCTTTTCAAGGCGATGGCCGTCTCCCATCCGGCCGTCGATCTCATGCCGTTCCGCCCGGTGGATTGACAGGACGCGCGGCCCTGGGCCAACATCCGGCGCAATCAAGAATGCTTCGCCGGGCGGGCCGGCGGACAATGGCGCCGTTCAAACACCCCGGAATCACTGATGCAAGACGCGGCCTCTCCCGCACCGATCGAAAGCGCGCTGTTGAACGAAGCGGCCGGCGAAGCGATCCGCCACGGCTATTTCACACGGGCGGGCGGCGTTTCGGAAGGGCTCTATCGCGGCCTGAATGTCGGGCTTGGCTCGAACGACGACCGCGCAAAGGTGATGGAGAACCGCCGTCGCGTTGCCGCCTGGTTCAGCCAGCCCTTGGAAAGGCTCGCGACAGTCCACCAGGTTCATTCGCCAGACGCGGTCACCGTCGACAGCAGCTATGACGGCACGCGCCCCGAAGCCGATGCGCTGGTCACGGCAACGCCTGGCATCGTCCTCGGCGTTCTTGCTGCCGACTGCGGCCCGATCCTGTTCGCCGACCCGGAATACCGGGTGATCGGGGCCGCACATGCCGGATGGAAAGGCGCACTGACCGGCGTCCTGGAAAACACCGTTGCAGCGATGGAAAGACTTGGAGCGAAGCGCCGGACCATCATCGCCTGCCTCGGCCCCTCGATCAGCCAGACAAGCTATGAGGTCGGCCCGGAATTCGTCGAGCGCTTCGTCACACAGGATTCGTCTTACGAGCGCTATTTCATTCCTTCGAAGACGTCGGGCCATGCGATGTTCGACCTTCCGGCGCTGACCATCGACCGTCTGTTGAAGGCGGGTGTGCTTGCCGAAAGCCTTGGCATTTGCACCTATCCGGACAGCGAGCGCTTTTTCTCGTACCGGCGCACTACACATAATAAGGAGCCGGACTACGGCCGCCAGATTTCAGCGATCAGCATCAGGGAGATTTGACCGAATGGCACTGCATTTCGAAAAAGCCGAATTCGCAAGCCGCCTCACGCGCCTTACCGACCAGATGCGCGCGGAAAAGCTCGATGCCGTCCTGCTCTTCGCGCAGGAAAGCATGTACTGGCTGACGGGCTACGACACCTTCGGCTACTGCTTCTTCCAGACGCTGGTGGTCAAGGCCGATGGCACGATGTCGCTGATTACCCGCTCTGCGGACCTTCGTCAGGCCAAGCACACGTCGATCCTCGAAGACATCCACATCTGGGTCGACCGCGTCAATGCCGACCCGACGCTCGACCTCAGGAACCTGCTGGTCGATATGGACCTGCTGGGCGCGCGGATCGGCGTCGAATATGACACCCACGGCATGACCGGGCGAATTGCCCGCCTGCTTGACGCCCAGCTTTCCACCTTCGGCCAGATCGTCGATGCCTCCTATCTCGTCAGCCGCTTGCGCCTCGTGAAAAGCCCAGCGGAGGTGGTCTATGTCGAGCGTGCCGCAGCCCTTGCAGACGATGCTCTGGATGCCGCAATCAGGCTGACCAAGTCCGGTGCCGACGAGGCGGACATCCTCGCCGCCATGCAGGGTGCGGTCTTTTCCGGTGGCGGAGACTACCCCGCCAACGAATACATCATCGGTTCCGGCACGGACGCCCTGCTCTGCCGCTACAAGGCCGGCCGCCGCAAGCTCGATGCAAACGACCAGCTTACGCTCGAATGGGCGGGCACCTATGCCCACTATCACGCCGCCATGATGCGCACGATCGTCGTCGGCGAGCCGACGCACCGCCACCGCGAACTCTATAACGCCTGCCTGGAAAACCTGCAGGCGATCGAAACCGTGCTGAAACCGGGGCACACCTTCGGCGACGTCTTCGACATGCATGCGAAGATCATGGACGAGCGCGGGCTTGCCCGGCATCGGCTGAACGCCTGCGGCTATTCCCTCGGCGCCCGCTTCTCGCCGTCCTGGATGGAACATCAGATGTTCCATGTCGGGAATCCGCAGCCGATCGAGCCGAACATGTCGCTCTTCGTGCACATGATCATCGCCGATTCCGACACCGGAACGGCCATGACGCTTGGCCAAACCTACCTGACGACGACGGATGCGCCGCGGACGCTTTCCCGCCACTCGCTCGATTTCATCGGCGCATGACGGGCAATCACCGGCAAGAATCCGGAATTGACAGCGGGCAGCCCCCGCCCCCATAAATCAGGCGGGCTGATGCGAATGAGGGAAGGACGACGACAGCGATGACGCGAGCTCAGACTGCGCCGATGCTCCTTGCCTGCCTGGCCGCGCTTTCCGCTTGCAACACCACCGATGCACTGACACCGCAAGTCGATATTGGCGACTCATCGTTTGGCCGCTCCTCACCGGTGACCCAGCGCGAAGTCGAGCGCATGGCAGGCTCAGAGCCTCCGCGGGCCTTTGCTGGCGAATCCAGGCAGGCCGGCTATCAACCGGCATACAACAATCAGAGTTACAGATCCGGCCCTGGCGCGCCGCCGACGACAATGCAGGAGCAGGCCGACGCGCTTGCCCGGCGCGGACCCTCGCCCGCAGCTTCGCAGCCTGTCGAAGGCCGGACGCTTGCCGAACCGGTTTCCAATGCGCAGGCGGAAGAAGAAGACATGGGCAATCTGGCCCCTGCCCGCCAGCAAAAACGGGTCGCAGCCATCGATCCTGCCGCCTCGTCCGCAATCGGCGGCAACACCGTTCGCTTCCTGCCGATTATCGGTGCTCCCGTCCAAGCGGTGACGCCGCTTTCCCGCCAGCTTGGAGCCGAGGCGCGCTCGTACGGTCTCTCGATCAAGAGTTCGAACGACACCAGCAGCGACTATATCCTGAAGGGTTACCTCTCGGCCTTTACCGACGAAGGCAACGTGACAGTCGTTTACGTCTGGGATATCCTCGACGGCAGCGGGGCCCGCCTGCACCGCATCCAGGGACAGGAAAAGGTGCCCTCCGCGGCACAGGATCCCTGGGTCGGGGTTCCTGCCTCCGTCATGCAGCAGATCGGCACGAAAACGATCACCGAGTTCAATTCCTGGCGGCAGACGCGCGACGGTTAGCAACAGGCTTTTTACAAATATCAAAGCCTGTGGCGCCTTTGCGCTTGCATTCGGAAGCAAGCTGGCTAAAAAGCGCGGCTATCGGCAGACAACAGGCGGGCCAAAATGAAGGTTTTCGCAGGCAATTCGAACCGGCATCTTGCCGAAGCGATCTGCACCTATCTCAATGTGCCCCTCGGCAAGGCCAGCGTCAGAAGATTTGCCGATCAGGAAATCTTCGTCGAAATCCAGGAAAACGTCCGCGGCGAAGACGTCTTTGTCGTCCAGTCGACCTCCTTTCCGACGAACGATCATCTGATGGAACTGCTGATCATGATCGATGCGATGCGCCGTTCGTCCGCGCGCCGCATCACGGCTGTTCTTCCCTATTTCGGCTATGCCCGCCAGGATCGCCGCGCCTCAGGTCGCACGCCGATCTCCGCGAAACTGGTCGCCAACCTAATCACCGAGGCCGGTGCCGACCGCGTTCTGACGCTCGACCTCCATGCCGGCCAGATTCAGGGATTCTTCGACATCCCGACGGACAACCTCTACGCCGTCCCGGTTCTGACGCGCGATATCAAGGCCAATTACGACATCAGCAACGTCATGGTCGTTTCACCGGACGTCGGCGGCGTCGTCCGCGCCCGTTCGCTTGCCAAACGCCTCGACTGTCTTCTGGCGATCGTGGACAAGCGTCGCGACCGCCCAGGTGAATCCGAAGTCATGAACATCATCGGCGACGTCGAAGGCAAGGATTGCCTGCTGATTGACGACATCGTCGATTCCGGGGGCACGCTTTGCAACGCCGCCGATGCGTTGCTGGCCCAAGGTGCGGCTAGCGTCACCGCCTACATCACGCACGGCGTTCTTTCCGGGGGCGCGGTCACCCGCATCACCTCGTCGAAGCTGCGCGAACTGGTGATCACCGACTCGATCCAGCCGACCACGGCCGTCCAGTCCGCCCACAATATCCGCGTCATCACGACCGCAACCCTTATCGGCGAAGCGATCAACCGCACCAGCCAGGAAGAATCTGTTTCCAGTCTCTTCGACTGAGAGTTTTCTTCGTCGGCAAAAGATAGGCAAGGTTGTATTTTCGTCTTCTTCGGCGGCCCGCTTTCGGCTAGTCTCACGCAAAGTGATTTGCATGGGAAGCCATATGACGGCAATCAATATGAAAAGTTCAGTAGGCTCGAAGCGCTTTGCGATTCTCGCGCTTATTCCCCTGCTTTCCGCCTGCACGGTAGAGGTCGATCCCGGTCCATCGCGCCCGCCGCCCCGCCCGTGGCCGCCGCAGCAGCAAATGTGCACCATGGAATATGCGCCGGTCTGCGGCGAACGCGGCGGCCGGCTTCAAACCTTCGGAAATGCCTGCCAGGCCCGCACCAGCGGCTTCATGATCGTCGGCCGCGGCGAATGCCGCCGCGCCCCGCCGCCCTTTGCGCGCCCCGAGCCGGATCGTCCCGGGCGCCCCGACTGGCCTGATCGCCCGGACAGACCTGCCCGTCCGGAACGTCCGGGCGGCATCTGCACACGCGAATATGCGCCGGTCTGCGGGCAGCGCGGCCGTCAGACACAGACCTTCCCGAACCGCTGCGAGGCAGGCAATGCAGGCTTCCGGATCATCAGCGGCGGCGAGTGCCGTTTCTGATCATCGGCGCCGATGCCCGGCGATGATTTTTGGCCCAAAGGACTGGCCGCCTAACCCGGCCGTGCCAAAACGGTTTGGAAAGGCGGGGCACCGTGTCAACTTGACTTCACCCAAGACCTCGATTGGCGCAAACCGCACAATATCCAACGCATCGAATGTAACGGAGAATTGTGCCTCTATTTCGGATGCCCACTTGATGGCGGGCTCGAACATGGACCCTGGGATCTTCATTGCGATCGTGCAATGAGGCACCCAGCGATCGGGGCGATAGTGCTCAAGACAGAGCGCTGGGTCTATTTCACGATGGACGGCCGCGTGAAGTTGCAGCAGCCGGTCATTCGATAAAGGACGCGCCCACAATACTAAGAATTCGTTTTGAAAATAGCCAATACCCGAAAAAGTCACGGCTATTGCCGATTGCGCGCCTAAAATTCTCGACAGCACATCGGTGGGCGCAAAATCCTCATACACCGCTAAGGTCACATGCGGAGGATAGTCTAGGGCCTTCATCGAAGGAGCAGGTTCGAACGCGGCCGCTTCCTGCCAAAGCTCGACTATCGGCAATGCGGTCTCGTTTAAGCATTTCAGACTTATCGCATGAGGCATGCGCGAAACGCCTCCAACGCCATTGTCGGTTTTAGGCGTCCAGGGCGGCCGTGACAATCATTGTCGCCTGATGCTCAGCAAAATCACTCCTGCTTATCCGGCCCCTTGAGCTGCTGGCCATTGACGGTCACCGTGCCATCGGGGATGACCGTCACGTCCCAGCGCTGCCGGCCGTCCGGATCTGTCTTGGCAAAACCCTTGACCATCAGCATTCCGAAGGACGCCTGATTGAGCTCGGGATTGGTCTTGGCAAGCTCCTGAACCGCCGCGATGGTCTTGTCGTAGTCGCGCGCCAGAATGGAGGCCTGCAGCGCATAGTCGTCCTTGCCCGCATCGATGCGGCTCTCGACCTTTGCGGATATGTCGATGTCGTAGACGCCGGACTTGGCGCTGACCTTCGAAAAGTCGATCACGAACCTGCCATCGCGGAAAAGCCGCTCCACGGCCCTTTTGCCCGCGTCCTCCCCGCCCTGCGGCGGTTTGGTGAGATCAAGTTTCATGAATTCATCACCGAACGCCGCAAAATCCATATCCGGGATGGCGAACTGCACAACGACTGCCTGGGGCAGAAAGGCGGAATAGGCGGCCGGAATCATCGGGCTGTCAAATGTGACGTCGGCAGCATTCAATGCAACGCCAAGCTGCGTTGCATTGCTCGGCCCATTTACAGCCAGGCGGTAGCCGAAGCTCTTGGCGCCGCCTCCACCCGCAGCACTCGTCACTGCAAGATTGTTGAGGGTGATGGTTTCCTCAAGCGAAGAGATCAGCGGAAAAGCATCGCGCAGCATGCCCTTCAGCTTTTCCTCGCTCTCCTTGCTCATCTGCTTTTCCTCGGCATGGTCGACTGCGAAGACGACAATGTCCCTCAATTGCTTTGCCGGCAGGCTGTTGACCTTGGCGTCGAAATCGATGGTATCGGCAGTGATCTGGAGCGGCGGCATTTCCTTCCCGCTCACCTGCTCGGCAAACGCTGTCAAAGTGCCGTTCGCTGCAAAGTCCGTCCTGTCGGCGGAAGCGCCATCAGCGGAGGTGAGCTTGTATTTCACGTCGCCGAAGCTGGCATTGACCTGTTCGGTATCGGTCGCGGTCGTGACTTTGATATCCTTGGCGCTGAAATCGCCGGAGCGGAAATAGCTGATCGCCGGATCGAAGACCGAAGTATAAACCATTGAGGCGATGGAATAGGTGAAATCGGTGCGCTTCTGGTCCGGTCCCTTGAAATGTCCGGAAACGTTCAGGCTGTTGTCGCCTTCGACATTCCAGAGCCCGTTGTCCTGCGGCGTGGCGAACATCGAAATCGGTTTCAGGCCGTTGATCGCAAAATCCGCCGGGTTGACCTTGGAAAGCAGCTTGGCCAGGTCATAGATGATCTCGTAGCGCGAACCGGCCGGATTGACGGCGACGACGCCGCTCTTGGCAATGTCTTCGGGCAGCAGGCTGTTGAGATTGTCGCGAATGGCGTTTGCTCCATCCCGGTCGATCTCGGCCGCATGGGCCGCCGTCATCAATCCGAGAACAACCGCGCTCGTCGCCGTCATCAGCCTGTACCGCATGAAAGTGCTCCTCCGCCTCGTCGATCGGCGGTCATGTGAAATGTGCGCGGTCGGATGTCAACTCAGGCTTGCCGAAAAGGCAAGCCCTGTAGCAGCTGAATCGCAGTATTTAAAAACCGAATTTGATGCCGGTCCCGTCTCTATTGTATTACGGCGTAGGATTACTCTGTTTGGCAGTATCCTGGCACTGACCGGCAACCCGAGAGATAGGGCCCGCGTCGCCTTGCGTTTCCGCTTCACTTATACTATAGCGCACGCGTCCGCGCAGACACCCTTGGAGGCAACGCGGATGAGGAAGGCCCAAACGCCCCTCCAGTCACCGGAAGGATGATTCCGCACGGAGACTCTCCAAATAACCTCGAAAGGAATAGCCATGAGCCAGGAAACTTACGAGCTCAAGGCCGAGGCGCGCGAACGGGTTGGTAAGGGGTCCGCCCGTGAACTTCGCCGCAACGGTTTGATTCCCGCTGTCATCTATGGTGACAAGCAGGCCCCCATTTCTATCGCTCTCAGCACCAATGAGGTGACGAAGCGCATTCATGCCGGTAGTTTCATGACCACTGTTGCGACAATCGACGTCGGCGGCGAGAAGTACAAGGTTCTGCCGAAGGACTATCAGCTCGATCCGGTTCGCGACTTCACGATGCACGTGGATTTCCTCCGCGTCTCCGGCAACACGCAGGTCACCGTCGAAATCCCGGTTCACTTCATCAACGAAGAGAAGTCGCAGGTGAAGATCGGCGGCGTTTTGAACATCGTTCGCCACACAATCGAAGTTCATTGCCCGGCCGATGCGATCCCGGAATTCTTCGATATCGACCTCTCCGGCAAGAAGATCGGCGACAGCATCCATATCTCCGAAGTCGTACTGCCGAAGGGCGTGACAACGGTCATCGACCGCGACTTCACGATCGCAACGATCGTTGCTCCGGCCGCTGGCGTTGAAGAAGAAGCTCCGGCTGAAGGCGAAGGCGAAGCGGAAGCATAATCCGCATACACCAATTCGTAATTATAGGGCCCGCTTTCCCCTGGAAGGCGGGCCTTATCAATTTTAACGCGAGCCACTTCAGCAACATTTAACACATTCGTGAAAGCATTCCCCAAGCATTTCTACACTTGCCGCTCTTTGCCGTCATGGCCGCGAAGCGAGAGCCCGGGGAGAAAACGGAACCATGAACAATTCCGTTGAGAACAGATTTTTTGCGATTGTTTGCGGGGCGCTTCTCATATTTGTCGCTCCGCTTTTTGTATTGTTTCTCTTCCTTTCCTCCGAGCGCGCCGACAAGGAAATACGCGACCACATCTCCGTTCTTCTGGTTGCCAATTCCCAGGCGCTCGCAAAGCCGCTCTGGGATCTGGACGAAGACAGCGTAACGCAGATCAGCGCCACGATGGTTTCGCAGGGCGCGATCGTGAAGGTCGAGGTTCGCGATCAATCCAGTCAGCTCAACGTGACGCAATCGACCATCCCGAAATCCTTCGATGGCGAGCTCGTTCAGGTTTCCCGCGCAATCATCTACAACACGGTCGACGGTCCGAAGAACCTTGGCAGCATCGCGGTCTATTATCCGAAGCTTGGCCTCTTCTCCGGCCTGAAGCATGAAGAAGTCGTCTTCATATCGATCTTCATCTTCGCCGTGCTCACCGTCTTCGGCACCGCACTGATCGGCAACCGCCTCTTCGTCATCCAGCCACTCATGCAGCTTATCGCTGCCATAGAGGCCACCCGTCAGCTTGGATCGCGCCATCACGTCGATTGGCAGTCAAGCGATGAGATCGGCCGCCTTGCCCGCAGCTTCAACGAGATGCAGACGAAGCTGGAGAGCGAGGAGAAGGAACTGAAGCTCGCCCACCGCCTCGCAACCGATATCTATAACCTCACGCCCGCCATGCTCTTCTCGCTGGACAACGAAGATCGCATCATAGCGGTCAGCGACTATTGGCTGGTCGCAACGGGCTACGGCAGGGCTGAGGTGATCGGACGCAGATTTTCCGAACTCGTGACGCCCGATACCCGCGACGCGTTCCAAAACCGCAAGGAAGGATTCGAGAACGGCGCGGCACTGGACGTGACCGTTAAGTTCCTCTGCGCAGGCGGCCGCATCATGGACGTGCTGATCCTGGAATCCAAGAAAGCCACCGGACCAAACCAGCTCTCGCTGTCGGTCATGACCGACGTGACCGCACTGAAGGCCTCGGAAGACCGCAACCACCGCCAGGCGATCACCGACCATCTCACCGGCCTGTTGAACCGCCAAGGCTTCGAGACCGCCCTCGACGGCAAGATCGCCGAAGCCGACGCCGCTGGCCAGGAGCTTGCCTGCCTCTTCATCGATCTCGACCGCTTCAAGTGGATCAACGACAATATGGGCCATGCGGAAGGCGATCGCGCCCTGCGCGAGCTCGTCGAGCGGCTCAACAAGCAGCTCGCGCCCTCCGATCAGGCAGCGCGCCTTGGCGGTGACGAATTCGCCATCCTGCTTCCGGCCAAGGACGGCGAGAAGCGCGCCAGGGCGATGTGCGAGCAGATTGCCACCGTCTTCGAGGTGCCTTTCGGCCCCGATCTGCATCTGAGCGCCAGCATCGGCATCGCCATCTATCCGCGCCATGCGTCGAATGCAGCCGAACTGCTGCAGAAATCGGATATGGCGATGTATGCGAAGAAGCGCGACGGCAAGAATGGCGCGCAGATTTTCGACAACAGTATGCTGGACAGCGCAAAGGCGCGCGCCGAGATCGAAAGCCACATCGAAACCGGTCTCGCCGAGGATTGGTTCGACGCCTTTCTGCAGCCGATCGTTGGCCTTGACGATCACCGCATCGCCGGCTTCGAAGCGCTCCTGCGCCTAAATCACCCCCAGAAGGGCCTGATGCCGCCGGCTGGCATCATCCACGTCGCCGAGGAGACCGCCAAGATCGTCCGCGTCGGCAACGTCATCATGGAAAAGGCGATCGGGCATCTGGCGAATATCTCCCGGATCCCGGGCATGCAGGATACCTATCTCGCGATCAATTTCTCGCCGCTGCAGTTCGAAGTTGCCCTCACCTCCCGCCTCGCCGGGCTCGTCGGGCGGCACGGCATCCGTCCGGATCGAATTGTCGTCGAAATCACCGAAGCCGTTCTGATGCACGACAATCCGCAAATACGCATGGTGCTCGCCGAACTGCGCCGTTTCGGCTGCCGCATCGCCCTTGACGATTTCGGCACCGGCTACTCGTCGCTGAGCTATCTCAACCGCTTCCCGGTCGACATCATCAAGGTCGACCAATCCTTCACGCGGTCGATCAACGACACGAATGATGACGTCCGCCACAAGAGCCGGATGCTCATCGAAGGCATCACCACGCTCTCGCACAAGATGGACTGCACCGTCATCGCGGAAGGCATCGAAACCGAAGAAGAATGCCGCACCCTACACCAGATGGGGCTCGACTACGGTCAGGGCTACCTCTTCCATCGTCCGCAGAATGCCTCGAAATTGATCGAGGAGCTCACAGCCGTGGTAAACGAGGTCGCCCAAGCCTCGTGATCTCGCATTGAAGGTGGAAAGATGAAAAAGCTCCTGCTTCTTGCTTTTCTGACGCTTCCTTGTGCAGCGCCGGCACAATCGCAGACGGTCAATTTCACGACTGAAGAATACGCGCCTTTCAATTATCGCGACGGGAAGGTGATCAAGGGCGCGACCGTCGAACAAGTCGAAAAGGTCATGGCCGATATCGGCGTCGACTATACCATGGAGATGCTGCCCTGGGCGCGAGCCTACAGCCTCGCGCAATCACAGCCCATGACCTGCGTTTTTGCCACGGCACACAATGCCCTGCGCGATCCCCTCTTCAAATGGATCGAGCCGCTGCTCGTCGATCGCAATATCTTGATCACACGGAAGGGATCGGGCGTCGTTGCGAATGACCTCGAGGCGTCCAAG
This sequence comes from Rhizobium gallicum bv. gallicum R602sp, assembly GCF_000816845.1. NCBI lineage: Bacteria > Pseudomonadati > Pseudomonadota > Alphaproteobacteria > Hyphomicrobiales > Rhizobiaceae > Rhizobium > Rhizobium gallicum. Next base: position 2,642,363 of record NZ_CP006877.1, read on the forward strand.
AAATATACGGTCGGCACACAGCGCGAAGACTATACCGAGATGGTGTTGAGGCAAAAGGGCTTTACCAAGCTCGATATCGCCACCGACTTCAATGCCACGCTTCGCAAGCTTCTCGGCGGCCGTATCGACATGATGCCCATTTCAGAGCTTTACTTCGAAAAGCTGAAGGTGGATCAGCCGGTGGAGGTGGTCACCATGCTCTCCTCGCAGCCAATGGGTATCGCCTGTCACAAGGATTTTCCATCCGATCTTCAGGTGCGGATGCAGACCGCCCTCGACAAGCTGATCGCCGACGGCACCCAGAAAGAGATTTTCCTGAAGTATGGGCTGCATCTCGGCAATTAGCGCCGCGCCGTGCCTTTGGGCTTGACTTCCTGCCCGTTTCGCGGTGGTGAAGCGCGCAGCAGGCATTCAAGAAACGGACTGGCCAATGCTCATCATCGCGGGTCTCGGCAATCCCGGAAGCAAATATGCCGGAAACCGACACAATATTGGCTTCATGGCAGCCGACGCCATCCACCGGCGCCACGGTTTTTCCCCCTGGTCAAAGAAGTTCAAGGCGGAAATTTCGGAAGGCGAGCTTGGTGGCGAAAAGGTGCTGCTGATCAAGCCGCAAACCTACATGAACCTCTCCGGCGAAGCCGTGGGCGAAGCCATGCGCTTCTACAAGCTGCAGCCTTCCGATCTCGTCGCCATCTATGACGAACTCGACCTGCCGCCCGGCAAGGCCCGGCTGAAGATCGGCGGCGGAAATGGCGGCCATAACGGCATTAGGTCGCTCGACGCCCATTGCGGCAAGGATTACCGGCGCCTGCGCCTCGGCATCGGTCACCCTGGCGTCAAGGAACTTGTGCAGCACCACGTCCTCGGTGATTTCGCCAAGGCCGACCAGGTCTGGCTGCAGCCGCTCCTGGAAACGCTTGCCGACAATGCCAACATGCTCGTGCGCAAGGAGGATTCGCAGCTGATGAACAAGCTGGCCCTCGCCGTCGGCGGCAAGGCGGAGGAGGACAAGCCGAAGCCCGAAAAGAAGCCGGCAGCGCAATCCCACATCCATCAGGCGCGAAATCACGCGCAGCCTAAGCTGCCTGCGACCGGCCCTATGGCCGAAATGCTGAAGAAGATATTCGGCAACAAGAGCGAGTAAGCAAGATGCCGGAGCGAGATATCATGATCAAGCCCGCCGGGCCCGGCGACTTACAGGCGCTTCTTGACCTCTAGCGCGACCTCAATCCCGATGATCCGGCGATCGATCCCGCCTGGGCAAGCGACCGCTTCTCAACCATCCTTGCCCAACCGGGCATGACCATATCTGTCGCGCTGGCCGCCGATATGCCTGTTGCATCCGCTACGCTGATCATCACACCCAATCTCACGCGAAACGGTGCTTCATACGCTCTGGTCGAGAATGTCGTCACGCACGCCGATCATCGCAGGAAAGGTTATGCCGGCGCGTTGATCCGTCATGCCTGCGCAACGGCCTGGGCGAAGAATTGCTATAAAGTGATGCTCCTTGCCGGTTCAAAGAACCCCGCAACGCTGCGTTTCTAGGAAAACTGCGGTTTCATGCAGGATAAGACCGGCTATCAGATCAGGCGCGCCGGCTGATCAAAGCAATTGCAGCTCTTGAAGGCGGTAGAGGAGCAGTTCCCAAAGTGCCTTGGCTCCGTCGTCGATCGCCGTTGCCATCAGGATCGAGGCATCCTCTACGAACAGCATCGTGCCAATGCCGGCAACGACGGAAATAGAGCAGGCAATGCGCAGGTTCTTGAGGCTGTCGGGCCGATAGTAGCCGGCATCGTCATATTCCGTTCCGAAGAGCATGTCGGAAAGATCATAACCGTCCGAAATGGTCAGATCGATGATCGGTTTGTCCGAAAGCCGGTCCGGATAGACGTTGAACAGCGCACGGACGACATGGCCTATCGCACCGAAGATCGCAAAGAGCGCCGCGGCGACGAAATAATGCCAAGTAGCGGCCTCAGCATGCATGCGCGCCTCCGTCGTGGGCGCAACCTAGCGGCAATTGACTAATGGCGGCTAAAGTAGATTGGTTAAAAAGCGCCTATTCTTCGGGTTCCGCCGTAAACATCAGCGGGAAGCCTGCCTCCTTGGCATAGTCCATCGCCTCCTTGACCTTGGTCTCGGCAATGTCCTTGGCGCAGACGACGACCACGCTGGAGCCCATTTTATGCGCCGTCATCATCACCCGGTATCCCGTCTCCCCGCTCATACGGAAAACGGCTTTGAGGATCATGACGACGAACTCGCGTGGCGTATAGTCGTCGTTGAAAAGAAGAACCTTGTAGAGCTTGGGCTTATCCAGCTTCAGCTTGACCTTCGTTTTCGGCTTTATGGCAACGTCGTTGTCACTCATCGGAAAATCCACCCGTTGATGACATGAGAGGTAGTTTCTAAACAACACAAGCATCGTCGGTTAGGGAATTTCGACACTCAGCTGTCGATTGCGAGCCCGGACTACAGCTTGCGATCAGGTAGAGCTCAGGTTCAAGCTCGTCACCGGGTGTTTGACACCAAGATGGTCTAGGTCTCCTTGGGTGAAGGTCACCTGCCCTTTCGGTGAAATCCGCAATATCACGTCTCGAAATCTCCGCGTCCAGAAAATAGGCCAGCGTCGCCCGATCGGCAAGTGAGCAGCGGTAAAAGCGGCGGAAGACTTGACCGCATGGCTCCTTTATCCCATAGGCAAGGCAACGATTTCAGCGAATACGGACATCCAGTCATGGGCTTCAAATGCGGTATCGTCGGTCTGCCGAATGTCGGCAAGTCGACACTCTTCAACGCGCTCACCAAGACGGCAGCGGCGCAGGCGGCGAACTATCCCTTCTGTACCATCGAGCCGAACACCGGCGAAGTCGCCGTTCCAGATCCACGGATGCAGAAACTCGCCTCGATCGCCGGCTCGAAGGAAATCATCCCGACCCGCATTTCCTTCGTCGATATCGCCGGTCTTGTACGCGGCGCGTCCAAGGGCGAAGGCCTCGGCAACAAGTTCCTCGCCAACATCCGCGAAGTCGATGCCGTCGTGCATGTCCTGCGCTGCTTCGAGGATGACGACATCACCCATGTCGAAGGCCGCATCAATCCGGTCAGCGACGCCGAAACCATCGAAACCGAGCTGATGCTTGCCGACCTTGAAAGTCTCGAGCGCCGTGTCGAGCAAACCCGCAAACGCGCTGCCTCCAAGGACAAGGATTCGCTGACCCAGCTTCCCGTCATGGAAGCGGTGATCAAGCTCCTCGACGAAGGCAAGCCGGCTCGTCTATTGCTGAAGTCGCTCGGCGCCGACGAAATCGAAGTCCTGAAGGGCTTGAACCTTCTGACTTCCCATCCGGTACTCTACGTCTGCAACGTCGCGGAAGCCGAGGCAGCGACAGGCAACGAACATACCGAGGCTGTTGCCGAGATGGCGAAGGCCCAAGGCGCCGAATGCGTGATCATCTCCGCCGCGATCGAGTCCGAAGTGGCTCAACTGCCGGAAGAAGAGAGCAAGGAATTCCTCTCCGCACTTGGTCTCGAAGAGGCCGGCCTCGACCGCCTAATCCGTGCAGGCTATCACCTACTCGACTTGATCACCTATTTCACCGTCGGCCCCAAAGAGACCCGCGCTTGGACGATCGTGCGCGGCACCAAGGCACCGGCGGCTGCCGGCGTCATCCACACGGATTTCGAACGCGGCTTCATCCGTGCCTTCACTATCGGCTATAACGACTACGTCGCGCTGGGCGGCGAAACCGGCGCCAAGGACGCGGGCAAAGCCCGGGACGAAGGCAAGGAATACGTGGTTCAGGACGGCGACGTGATCCACTTCCGCTTCAATACCTGATCGGCCGCACGGCCGAGGGAGGACGAGGCCAGATGAAGCTAGTTTTTGAAGACTTCGAGCCGGGCCGCAGCTTTGCGCTAGGCCCGGTCGCCGTGACGGCGCAGGAAATCATCGAGTTCGCAACCGAATTCGACCCGCAGCCGATGCATATGGACGAGATGGCCGGACGCGCCAGCATCCTTGGCGGGCTCGCGGCTTCCGGCTGGCATACGTCCGCGCTCTTCATGCGCATGATGGCCTATGGTTTTCTGCTGAATTCACATTCCCAGGGCGCACCCGGCATCGACGTAATGGAATGGAGGAAGCCCGTGCTTGCCGGCGACACGCTGTCGGGGCGTTCGACGGTGCTGGAGTCGCGCGCCATGCGCTCGCGGCCCGGGATCGGCATCGCCCGCTTCAAGCATGAGGTCCAAAATCAGCACGGCGATCTGGTCTGCTATTGCGAAAACTGGATCATGTTCAGCATGCGTGACACAGCGGAGACAAATCCATGAGGATGGCTGAGCTTTATACGATCGGCGAAAAGGCCGCGATCGGCGGCTACACCTTTACCGAGGAGCGGATCATCCATTTCGCCACGCGGTTCGATCCGCAGCGCTTCCATGTTGACAAGGAAGCCGCCAGGAAGACGCTCTTCGGCAATCTCTGCGCCTCTGGCTGGCATACATGCGCCGCCTGGATGCGAACTTTCCTGGATTATTGGGAAAAGGAAACCGCACGACTTGCCCGGGAGGGCGTCGCACCGCCGAAGCTCGGCCCTTCGCCCGGCTTCCAGAAGTTGCAATGGCTGCGTCCGGTCTTCGTCGACGAGACTGTCAGCTATTCGGTGACCTTGCTTGCCAGCCGGCCTCTCACATCGCGGCCGGGCTGGTTCCTCAATTCGATCCTCAACGAAGGCGTCAACCAGGATGGCACGCCTGTCATCCGCTTCGAGGGCAGCGTACTCGAATTCGAGTAAGGCCGGGCTTCAGTGCCCGGCGAATTCGACCAGCGTGTGGACCTTCACCCCGAGCTCATCGAGCTTCTTGCGGCCGCCGAGATCCGGCAGATCGATGACGAAGCACGCACCGACGACTTCCGCACCCATCTGGCGAAGTAGCTTCGTCGCGCCGACGGCCGTCCCTCCGGTCGCAATCAGATCGTCCACGAGAATGACCTTCTCGCCCGGCTGAACCGCATCCCGGTGCATCTCCATCTCATCGACGCCATATTCAAGGCTGTAGGCGATCCGCACGGTATCATGCGGCAGCTTGCCCTTCTTGCGGATTGGCACGAAGCCGGCCGACAGCTGATGCGCCACGGCGCCGCCGAGAATGAAGCCGCGCGCTTCCATGCCGGCGATCTTGTCGATCTTCAGGCCCGCATAAGGCTGCACCAGCTCATCCACAGCGCGGCGAAACGCCCGCGGATTGCCAAGCAGCGTCGTGATGTCGCGAAAGATAATGCCGGGCTTTGGATAGTCCGGGATGGAGCGGATGCTAACCGCAAGCTCCGAGGCAATATTATTCATGGAAAATCCGTCTGTCTGCGAGGGCATTTCGTCGGTTGCACCCTATCAACTGACTGACATGGAACCAACAAAAAAGGCGGCCCGAAAGCCGCCTTTTGCTTGTTGGGCTAGAACCGCTCAGTGCTCTTTGTTGGCATAGACCGAGCGCTTCGTCAGGAAGATGAGACCCGAGAAGATCAGCAGGAACACGATGACCATGAAGCCGGTGCTCTTACGCTCTTCGAGGTGCGGCTCTGCGGCCCACATCAGGAAGGCCGAGACATCCTTGGAGTATTGATCGACGGTCTGCGGCGTGCCGTCGTCATAGGTCACCTGATCGTCGGCGAGTGGCTTCGGCATCGCGAAGGCCGCGGCAGCGTTGAAGTAAGGGTTGTAATGCGCGCCTTCGGGAACCTGGAAACCCGCCGGCGGCTCTTCATAGCCGGTCAGCAGCGAGTAGATATAGTCCGGCCCGCCTTCCTGATATTGCGTGAAGATATCGAAGACGAACTGCGGGAAGCCGCGGGTTATCCCGCGGGCCTTCGCGATCAGCGAAAAGTCCGGCGGGGCCGCGCCATTGTTCGCGGCGGCAGCGGCCTGGTCGTTGGCGTATGGCGACGGGAAATAATCCGAAGGGATAGCCTTGCGTGTGAACATCTCACCCGCAGAATCCGGGCCATCTTGAACGTCGTAGTTCGCGGCAAAAGCCTTGACCTGCGCCTCGGAGTAGCCGAGTTCGCCGAGCATGCGGAAGGGAACGAGGCTCATCGAATGGCAGGCGGAACAGACTTCCGTATAGACCTTCAGGCCGCGCTGCAGCTGGCCCTTGTCATAATGACCGAACGGGCCGGCGAAGCTCCAGTCCTGCTCCCGCGGGTGCTTCAGCGGATAGTGCGGCGTGGCGCCTTCCTCGTGCTCCGCAGGAGCAGCGCCCTCGCCGTGCGTCGCTTCCTGTGCGAATGCAGCAGTTCCGAGGATAGCTGCGACTGCGAGCGGCAGAATGCTTGCAACAAGCTTTTTCATCGTTCTATTCCTTCCGCTCGCTTATGCCTTGACCGTAGCTGTTTGTTGATTACGCTTTTCCAGTACAGCTTCGGTGATCGAGTTTGGAATGCGGCGCGGCGTCTCGACGAGACCAAGCACTGGCATGGCGACCAGGAAGAAAGCAAAGTAAAGCAGCGTGCAGATCTGAGAGATCAGGACGAAGGCACCTTCCGCCGGTTGGGAACCGAGCCAGCCGAGGATGACCGCATCGATCACGAACAGCCAGTAGAACATCTTGTACCAGGGGCGGTAGACCGCAGAGCGGACCTTCGACGTGTCGAGCCATGGCAGGAAGAACAGCACGATGATCGCGCCGAACATCACAAGGACGCCGCCGAGCTTGGAATCGATCGGACCGATGTTGAAGGTGATCGAGCGCAGCATCGCGTAGAATGGCAGGAAGTACCATTCCGGAACGATGTGCGCCGGCGTCTTCAGCGGGTCAGCCGGGATATAGTTGTCCGGATGGCCGAGGAAATTCGGCATGTAGAAGACGAAGTAGGCGTAGACCAGCAGGAAGATCGAAACGCCGAGTGCGTCCTTGAGAGTTGCATAGGGCGTGAAGTGGACGGTGTCCGTCTTGGTCTTGACCTCGACGCCGGTCGGGTTCGTCTGGCCGGTCACATGCAGCGCCCAGATATGCAAGACGACAACGCCTGCGATGATGAAGGGCAGCAGGTAGTGCAGAGAGAAAAAGCGGTTGAGCGTCGGGTTTTCAACGGCAAATCCGCCGAGCAGAAACTGCTGCACCCATTCGCCGACCAGCGGGAAGGCCGAGAAGAAGCCGGTGATGACGGTCGCGCCCCAGAAGGACATCTGGCCCCAGGGCAGAACGTAGCCCATGAAGCCGGTCGCCATCATCAGCAGATAGATGAGAACGCCGAGGATCCAGAGGATTTCGCGCGGCGCCTTGTAGGAGCCGTAGTAAAGGCCGCGGGCAATGTGCAGATAGACCGCGACGAAGAAGAAGGAGGCGCCGTTGGCATGCATATAGCGCAGCAGCCAGCCGTGGTTGACGTCGCGCATGATCTTTTCGACGGCATTGAAGGCGACCGAGGTTTCGGCAGCATAATGCATGGCGAGCACAATGCCGGTCAGGATCTGTACGACCAGCATGACCGACAGCATGGCGCCGAAAGTATAGGCATAGTTCAGGTTACGCGGAACCGGATATGCAACGAAGCTGTCGTAGACCATGCGCGGCAGCGGCAGGCGCGCATCGATCCACTTCTCGAGGCCGGTTGATGGCTCGTAGCTGGAATGGCCACTCATAAATCAGTCTCCCCTCAACCGATCTTGATCACTGTATCGGAAACGAACGAATAGGTCGGAATCGGCAGGTTCGTCGGCGCCGGACCTTTACGGATGCGGCCGGCCGTGTCGTAGACCGAGCCATGGCAGGGACAGAACCAACCGTTGTATTCGCCGGCCTGTCCGAGCGGCACGCAACCGAGATGGGTGCACGAACCGATCATGACGATCCAGTTTTGCTTGTCCTTGCCGGCAGAGCGGTCGACACCGGTTGCCTGCGCTTCGGCCGGAAGGTTCTCGTTGCGTGCGATCGGATCCTTGAGATCGGAAAGCGGAACCTCGTCGGCGGCCTTCACTTCCTCGGGCGTACGGTTGCGGATGAAGACCGGCTTGCCGCGCCACTTGGCGGTCAGCGACATGCCCGGCCCGAGGCTCGATACGTCGACTTCGATGGAAGCAAGAGCGAGCGTGGACGCATCCGGACGCATCTGATCGATGAACGGCCAAGCGAACGCCGCAGCGCCGACGGCGCCTGCCATACCAGTGGTGAGATAAAGGAAATCACGGCGCGTGGGCTCCCCTGAAGCCTCGCTTGTCGTTTCGTGTTCGCTCACGGCTAAACCATCCTCTGCGCAATTTTCGCGGAATTCCGCCCTGCCCATCTAAGCGGCGAATCTACACAGACACAATTCGGCCTTAGATTCCCCGCCAATCCGGCGCGTTCTATGCTTGATCGCAAATTATGTCCAGCCTTGACAATAGTATGAGGCCACAATGTCGCGGGTATTTTCAGATGAATTTTCTACCGCAATCCCTTGGATTCAGCGGATCGGAGCCTTACTGGAAGACGCTTGCCTAAACAGCCCTCGCCTCACGCCCGGGCATATCTTCGCCTGCACCGAGGAAGCCGCCGGACTGGCGCGCCCATAGCTCGGCATAAAGCCCGCCTCTTTCGACCAGGGATTTATGCGTGCCTTCTTCGATGATTCGGCCGCGATCGACAACAATCAGCCTATCGAGCGCGGCAATCGTCGAAAGGCGGTGAGCGATGGCCAGCACAGTCTTCCCCTCCATGATCCGGCTCAGATTGGACTGGATCACCTCTTCCACCTCGGAATCGAGCGCTGAGGTCGCCTCGTCGAGCACCAGGATCGGTGCGTCCTTCAGCATGAGGCGCGCGATTGCGATACGTTGCCGCTGCCCGCCGGAAAGCTTCACGCCGCGCTCGCCGACATGCGCGTCGAAACCTTTGCGCCCCTGCTGATCGTGCAAGCGCTCGATGAAGCCGAGCGCCTCTGCCCGCCGTGCGGCATCGAGCAGCCGTTCCTCGTCCGCATCGGGCCGGCCGAAGAGGATGTTGTCCCGGACCGAACGGTGCAGCAGCGACGTATCCTGGCTGACGACGCCGATCTGCATGCGCAGCGACTCCTGGCTGACCGCAGCAATATCCTGGCCATCGACAAGGATGTGCCCGCCTTCAAGGTCGTAGAGGCGCAGCAACAGATTGACCAGCGTCGACTTGCCGGCGCCGGAGCGCCCGACGATTCCGACCTTCTCGCCGGGTGCGACGGTCAGCGAGAAATTCTCGATGACACCCTTGCCCCGGCCGTAATGGAAGGACACGTTTTCGAAGCGGATGCTAGGCTCGCGGACGACGAGATCGGGAGCATTGGGCCGATCGACGAGACCGAGCGGCTGCGAGATTAATTCGGCAGCATTCTGGATCGTGCCCAGATTGCGCATGATGCCGTTGAACTGCGTCATCAGGCGGCCAAGAAGGAAGTTGAGGCGCAGGACGAGGGCCAGCGAAAAAGCCACGGAACCGGAACTCACCAACCCGCGCAGCCACAGATCGACGCTTAACCCGCCCATCGTCACGATCATCAGGCCGGAAAGCAGCGCCATGGAGGCACGTACACCGGTAATGAACCGGGTAAAGCGCAGCACGGTATCCTGATAGATATCGAAACCCTGGCGCATGTAGCGGTCGCTTTCCTCGTGACGAGCGAAAAGCTTCAGCGTCTGGATGTTGCTGTATGAATCGACCATGCGGCCGTTGAGCATCGAGGCGGCTTCCGCAGTCTCGCGCGAGTGATAGCGGATGCGAGGCACGAAATAGCGGGCGAGCACGCCGAAGGCAGCGAGCCAGAACAGCACGACGGCCGCAAGCGAAAAATCGAGCTGAGCCACCAGCACCAGCGTCGTCGCCGCGTAGATTCCAACGAACCAGACGCTCTCCATGAGCGAGGTCACGAGATCGCCCACCGCCTGGCCGGCCGACCAGACCTTCGTCACAATCCGCCCGGAAAAATCGCTCTGGAAAAAATGCAGCGATTGGCGCGAGACGTGGAGATAGGATTGCCAGCGCGCGAGATTGTAAAAACCCGGCGTGATGACCTGCTGATCGACCAGTGCGATGAGGAAGACCACAACGAAACGGACAAAGCCGATCAAAGCCAGCATTCCGAAGAGCTCGCTGCCGTGTGCGGCAAGCATCTCGCTCCAGCCAACGCCCGGCCTGACGGTGCTCAATATATCGACCAGCCGTCCGACAAACCAGAAAAGCGAAGCCTCGATCGCCGCCGACATGCCGCCGAGGACGAGCATCGCGACGAAGGGCCATTTCGCCTGGCCAATGTAGAACCAGATGAAGCCGGCCGTCGAACGCGGCGGCTGTATATTGCCGCGCCGGCGGAACGGATCGATCCAGTTTTCAAACAGATTGAGTATCGGGCGCAGGAGCATCATTGCGTTATAGTCCGAGACAACCCTGCGGCAAAGGTAACGGAGGGCGGACACAACCTTATATTTCGGTAATTTTCGGTAACATCGGCGGCATCCATGTTGAATGTCGCTGACCTCGTCACGATCTCGGAGTACAATAGCCGCTTATCGGAGAAATACCGTCATGGAAACGAGGGTGCTCGCGTCGCATATTCCGCTCCCGCTTGCGGACAGACTCGATGAAACCGCAGCCCAACTCGGCATATCGCGCGACACGATCGTCAGCGAGGCGGTTGCCGCATGGCTGGACAACGAGGAAGAGCGCCGCCTGACGGCATTCCGCACGATGACAGGCGCCATCGTCGTGGTCGAGCGTCACAGGGTAAGAGACTGGGCAGACAGCCTGTAAATCAGCGCCTGCGGCAGCTCGCGCCGACCGTGCTGAACGCGAGGAATGCCGCCATTTGTCCTGATCAGGATAACAGGGCTTCTTAACTGGCCTCAAACGATTAAGAAGCCCTCCCGGCTTTCGCCGGGAGGGCCTTTCGCTTTACTCCGCCGCTTCCTCCGCTTCTTGGGAATGATCGGCAAGGAAGCCGCCGGACTGGCGGGTCCAAAGATCGGCATATATGCCGCCCTGACTGACGAGATCGACGTGCGAGCCGGCCTCGATGATCCGGCCCTTGTCGAGCACGATCAGGCGGTCCATCTCCGTCAGCGTCGACAGGCGATGGGCGATCGCGATCACCGTCTTGCCTTCCATCAGCGCGAAAAGGTTCTCCTGGATCGCCGCTTCCACTTCGGAATCGAGCGCCGAGGTCGCCTCGTCGAGCACCAGGATCGGCGCGTCCTTCAAGAACACCCGGGCGATCGCAACGCGCTGGCGCTGGCCACCGGACAGCTTCACGCCGCGCTCGCCGACCTGCGCGTCAAGCCCCTTGCGGCCCTGCATATCGACAAGCCCTTCGATGAACTCCCAGGCATTTGCCCGCTTCGCCGCCTCGATCACATCCGCGTCCGTCGCATCCGGACGGCCGTAGGCGATATTGTCGCGGATCGAGCGGTGCAGCAGCGACGTATCCTGCGTCACCACGCCGATCAGCGAGCGGAGGCTTTCCTGCGACACCAGCGAGATATCCTGGCCGTCGATGGTGATGCGGCCGGCTTCCAAATCGTAGAAGCGCAGCAGCAGGTTCATCAGAGTCGTCTTACCAGCGCCGGAGCGGCCGACAAGGCCAACCTTCTCACCCGCCTTGATATCGAGCGATAGGTTGTCGATGACGCCCTTGCCCTTGCCGTAGTGGAAGCGGATGCGTTCGTAATGGATCGCACCCCTCTTCGCCTGCATCGGGGGTGCATCGGGCTTGTCGGTGATGTCGTGGTTTTTCGTCATCATCTCCATGCCGTCATAGACCGTGCCGATGTTTTCAAAGAGCGCCGATACCTCCCACATGATCCATTGCGACATGCCGTTGACGCGCATCGCAAGGCCGATTGCAATGGCGATCGCGCCGACCGAAATCTGGCCATTCAGCCAGAACCAGATCGACAGGCCGGAGATGACGAAGAGCGCCACGCAGTTGTTGATATAGACGCACACGTGGAACAGCGTGACGCGACGCATCTGCTGGTGCACCGTCTGCAGGAACTCGTCCATTCCGGCCTTGGCATAGCCTTCCTCCCTGCCCGCATGCGAGAAGAGCTTGACGGTCGCAATGTTCGTGTAGCTGTCGACCACCCGGCCCGTCATCATAGAGCGCGCATCCGCCTGCTGCGCCGCGATCCTGCGCAGCCGGGGCACGAAATACGACACGATGCTGACATAGATGGCCAGCCAGACCAGGATTGGCACCATCAGCCGCCAGTCCGCCGCTGCGATCACGATAATCATCGTCAGAAAGTACGTGACGACATAGACGAAGACGTCGAGGATCTTCATCGTTGTTTCACGAACGGCAAGCGAGGTCTGCATCACCTTGGTCGCAACGCGTCCGGCAAATTCGTTGGCGAAGAAGGTCATGCTGTGGCGCAGCAGGAAGCGGTGCATCTGCCAGCGCGCGATCATCGGGTAATTGCCGAGCAGGACCTGATGCATGATAAGTGAATCGAGCCCAGCCGCCAGCGGCAGGCCGACGAGGATCAAAGCCGCCATCCAGGCAAGCTTGTGCCATTCATTCTGCAGGAACGTCGCCTTGTCGGCATTCGTCAGCCAATCGACGATATCGCCGAGGAACTGGAAGAGTGCCACTTCGCCGATCGCAATCAGCGCCGTCAGCACGGCCATGGCTGCAAGCCAGGGCGCCGCAGGCTTCGTATAGTGCCAGCAGAAGGCAAAAAGACCCTTCGGGGGAACGACCGGCTCCTCACTCGGAAAGGGGTTCAGTCGCTGTTCGAACCAGCTAAACATGAAAAGTGCTCCGGAACTTCACCGTTCCACCTCCCGGCCTGCGCAAAATGCACTAAGGCGCATATGGGAACCGGACGTTCGAGGGGCGAGGCCACGACAGCCGCGCAATGGATCAAAAAAGGGGAATTTTAGAAAGCTTGCGCTCAGGAGCGCGATATCGCCACGCTTGGTATCGCGGCTGGAAGGCGCGTAAGCATCAGAATATTCATGTCGGCCCTCCCTAGCTGGCGATTGAAGATGTGCACCAATAACGCGAAAATTGCGAAATTTCCAGTCCAAAATCGGAAAAAATTGAACAATTCAGGGGCAAAAGGCGCCTTGTTGCGCCGAAATCACAGTTGAAATAGGTCTCTTTGCCTCAAGCAGCAAGATGGAATTTCGCATGACCGATCTCAGACTGGCGCTCTATCAGCCCGACATCCCCGGCAATACCGGCACGATCCTGCGTCTTGCCGCCTGCCTCGGAGTGGCCGTAGACATCATCGAGCCCGCCGGCTTCGACATTTCCGACCGCAACCTGAAACGCGCCGGCATGGACTATATCGCAGCCGTTGCGCTTACCCGTCATGTCAGTTGGGATCGCTTCGAGCAATGGCGGGCTCCAACGGGCCGCCGCATCGTGCTCGCCTCCACCAAGGCATCGGTCCGCTACACGGACTTCGCATTCCGGCCGGACGACATTTTGCTGTTTGGCCGCGAAAGCGCAGGCGTTCCGGATCATGTTCATGAAAAGGCCGCCGGGCGTATCCTGATCCCGATGGTCCAGGGGCAGCGCTCGATCAATGTCGCGGTCTCCGCCGCGATGATCGCCGGAGAGGCCATGCGACAGACTGTCTGGCGTTGATTTCGCTTCTGAGAGACTTCGCGAAGCCTCGCCATGATATGTCGTAAACGGCGTTGTGATATCCAGGAACAGGCGTATTATGATTAGCCGGACAATCAAAAAGTGAGAACCAGGCCGCGATTTCAAAGAGATGGCAATGCGCTGAGACACAGATTGCACGGCATTGCGCCGGCCGTGAACGAGAAGAAAAGACCAGCAGAGAATGGAATCCACGATCGTCATGATAAACCTGTTCGGCGCGGTAGCCCTGCTGCTGTTCGGCCTCGCGCAGGTGAAGGACGGTGTGTCTCGGGCCTTCGGAGCGCGGCTGCGCACAGGTCTTGCGACGGGTACGCGTGGCGGCTTGCGCTCCTTCGTTTCAGGCTTCGTCGCAACGCTGGCATTGCAAAGCTCCACGGCAACGGCGCTGATGGTCGCCTCCTTCGTTGAGCGCGAACTGGTGAAGCCACGCATGGCGCAGATCGTCCTGCTCGGTGCCAATGTCGGCACGGCCGTCACAGCCTGGATCGTTGCGACCGGTATCGAATGGTTGTCGCCGCTCGTCATCCTAGTGGGCATCATCCTTTATCGCAGCGGCTCGACCGCACGCCAAGGTGGTGGCATCGCACTGATCGGCATCGGCCTGATGCTCTTGTCTCTGCATCTCTTGAGCGGCGCGACAGAGCCTATGCGCCAGTCGCCCGCGCTTGCCGCCTTTATCGGCCTGCTCGACAACGCCTGGCCGGTGGCGCTTGTGTTCTCCGCCGGCATTGCCTTCGTCTCCTCGTCGAGCCTTGCCGCCGTTGTCCTGATCCTTTCCCTGGCATCGACCGGTATTCTCTCGGCGGGATTGGTGATCGTTCTCGTTTTGGGTGCCAATCTCGGCGGCGCAATTCCGCCGGTCGTCGCTTCGCTTGGCGGACCGGCCTCGGCAAAGCGCGTTACGCTTGGCAACCTGATCGTGCGGGCCGCCGGATGTGCGATCGCACTCCCGCTTGCCGGCTACGGCGCCGAGCTTCTGGAAATGCTGCGGCTCGATCCCGCCAAGCTTCCGGTCGATGCGCATCTCGGCTTCAACCTGATCCTCGCCGCTGTCGCCTGGCCGTTCTCGCGCCTGTTGTCGCAGTTGATGCTGCGTCTCGTTCCAGAGGAAGCACAAACCGACAATGCGCCGAAATATCTTGACCAGCAGGAACTGTCGACGCCCGTCGTGGCGCTTGCAAGCGCCACTCGCGAAGTCCTCGGCGTCGGCGACCTCATAGAGCGCATGCTGATCCGAGCCTCCGACGCCTTCGAGCAGGACGACCTGACGAAGCTCAAGGAAATTCCCACGCTCGAAAAGCGGGTCGATAGCCTGCAGCAGGAAGTGAAGGTCTATCTTTCCAAGCTCGGCCGCGAGGGCCTGAGTGAAGAGAACGGCCGCCACTCGATCATCATCATCGACTACGCGATCAACCTCGAGCATATCGGCGATATCATCGAAAAGGGCCTGCTGCCACAGATCAGCAAAAAGGTTTCGCTCGGCCTGCGGTTTTCCGACGACGGTTACCAGGAGCTCAAGAAGCTCTTCCATTTGACGATCGACAACCTGCGGATCGCGCAAACGATCTTCGTGACACGCGACTTCAATCTCGCCAAACAGATGATGGAAGTGAAGGTCGAAGTCCGCAGGATGGAGAAGCAATCCGCCGAACGCCACCTTGAACGCCTGCGCGAGGGCTACGCCGACAGCCTGCAGACGAGTTCACTGCATCTCGACATGCTGCGCGATCTAAAACGCATCAACGCCCATATCGTCTCGGTCGCGCATCCGATCCTCGACGAGAGCGGATTGCTCATCGAGAGCCGCCTGCGCACGCCTGCGCAATGACGGTCAGTCGGCGGAAGGCAGCCGGCGCATGGTGAATTCGATCTGGTCGTTATCGAGCTGCCGCCAGCTTTCCACTTCGGTCCAATAGGCCGCCTTCGGGTATTCGGCAAACCATTCGCGCGCCTTTGCCCGCGCGTCAAGCAGGCCAAGCCGATAGGTCTGGCGCACGAAGTGATCACCCTTGCGGGCATTGCCTTCCGCCCGATGCCGTTCGATCCTGCGCTTCAAGCCGTCAAACGACGGAGGTCCCGGGATTTTAGTCATGAAACCTACCTCTTAGCGGGAAAGGTAGTATTGAAAATATCAATTTGCGAGTCGAATCTTTGCTGCCTCGACTGCGGCTTTCCGCCGGCTGGCAAGGCACCGAGGCACCTGATACCACGAAACCGTAATCAGCGATGATCGAGTCGCTTGTGACGCAATAACGACTGCTGGGGATAATGATGGAACGACCAGACCTGCCGATCGGCCTGCCGGACGATATCGAAGAAAAGAAGGTCGCCGCGCGCACTTGGTTCGAAGGGTTGCGCGATACGATCTGCGCCGCCTTCGAGGCCTTGGAAGACGAGCTGACCGGCACTCTTTCGGACCAGGAGCCCGGCCGTTTCGTCGGCAAGGAGTGGTCGCGTGAAAATGGCGCCGGCGGCGGGGGCCGGATGTCGATGATGCACGGCCGCGTTTTCGAAAAGGTCGGCGTGCATACCTCCACGGTGTATGGGGAATTCGCGCCCGATCTGCGCGCCCAGATGCCGGGTGCCAGCGAAGACCCCCGGTTCTGGGCCTCAGGTATTTCGCTGATCGCCCATCCGGTGAACCCCAATGTCCCCACAGTGCATATGAACACCCGCATGGTCGTCACCTCCAGCCGCTGGTTCGGGGGCGGTGCGGACCTGACGCCGGTGCTCGACCGGCGCCGCACGCAGGAAGACGACGATAGTCGCCTCTTCCACAAGGCTATGGAAATTGCCTGCCGCAGCCATTCGCCCGTCGCCGACTACGGCGCTTACAAGAAATGGTGCGACGAATACTTTTTCCTGAAGCACCGCAACGAGCCGCGCGGCATCGGCGGCATCTTTTATGACTGGCTGCATTCGAGCGAGGAAGCCGGCGGCTGGGATGCCGACTTCGCTTTCACCCGCGATGTCGGCCGGGCCTTCGCCATGGTTTATCCGAAAATCGTCCGCTCCAATTTCAACAAGGAATGGACCGAAGCCGACCGTGACGAACAATTGATCAGGCGCGGGCGCTACGTCGAGTTCAATTTGCTCTACGATCGCGGTACAATCTTCGGGTTGAAGACGGGAGGCAATATAGAGTCGATCCTCTCGTCGATGCCGCCGGTCGTCCGGTGGCCATGACCGTACGCAAGCGTACGGGTAAAAATACATTACATGGCCTTTAAGAAGCGTGAGCATGCGCTAAACTAACGTGCTAAACTGAGCTTGTGTTGCGTAACAATCGGAGGAGGATTGTCATGATGATACAGAGCGGTTCGCCGCCGTCTGGGGATGTTCGGGAGGCATCCCGCGCAATCGAGACCCCGGATTTCCTGAACCGCATTGCCGAAGAAATGCGAGCCACGAGCGGCTCGGACCTGCCCCTTTCCTGCTTCATCGAACAGGTGAGGTTGCAGCTTGCTGCCGGAAAATCGCTCGAAGAACTGCGCGGACAGGCAAAAGAAGGCGCAAATTCGAATGCGCCGTACCAGTCGTCCGACTGCTTCCGCGCCTGGGCGATGCCGGAATATCGCATGTGATTTGCCGGCCGATGTCATCATCGGCCGGAACCTTCTCTCCGTTTCGCACATTGAAGTTTCGCACATCTTGGAGAACCGCGTGTCAGCGCGATCATCCTGTCATGTTCCGACAAAGGAGTAGACAATGCGACTTTACGAATGCGGTACGCTCGTTCCGGGCTGCACCTGGCACACACGCGCCGATGAGGACGCCGAAGTCGTCCGCCGCGCGGTCGAGCACATGAAGTCCGCCCACGGTGAAACGACCATTCGCGAAAACATGATCGACAACATCAAGGCCCGCATCCGCGACGAAGCGACAGCGGCCTGATCACTTCGAAAGTTCATTCAGCCGGGCGAGCAGCATCGCCCGGTCGGCGGCAAAATTCTCGTCGATCCATTGGTTTTCGAGTTTCGCAAGCGTCTCGCCGACACGCGGGCCTGCGGGAATTCCGGTGGAAACGACATCGCTGCCGCCGATTGGAAATTGCGGTCTCTTCCACGTCAGGGCCCGATCCAACAGCTTGCCGAGCCTGGCCGACCGGCTCATTTCCTTCATGTCGCCTTCCGCCTTGCCGCGAGCAACGGCGAGCGCGAGCTTCAGGCGCGTGACGATACCGTCCACACGATTGCGGTAGAGCAGCCGGTCGAAGGCCGCGGCAGACATTTCGTCATCGACGGGGGGCGCCGCCGCCCAGGCCCTGAAATAGGCCGCTTCGGCATTCGAAAATCTCAGGCGGACCGCCATCTTCTCCAGCCGTTCGGCATCGGGCGGAACGATCGAAGCGAGCCGAAGAAGCGGATCGGACTTCCAGCCGAGCGCCTTTTCGGTAGCGACCAGTGCCGGGATGGCGTCGATGCCCCATTTCTCCGTCTCCGGCAGGACTTCGCTGAGCACCGAAACCTGCCGCATCCAGAGCAGCGCCCGGCCCGGATCGTCGGCAGCAAGCAGCTTGCGAAGTTCGGACCAAATCCTTTCGGACGAAAGTGTAGTGAGCTTCGACCGCGCCGCCGAACAGGCCCGCAGTCCGTCTGCATCGGGCCGGCCGGAGCCGTAGTGAGCAAAAAAGCGGAAGAACCGCAGGATGCGCAGGTAGTCCTCGGCAATCCGTGTCGCCGCATCCCCAATGAAACGGATGTTGCGCTTTTCAATATCGGCAAGTCCGCCGACGAGATCGACCACCTCACCCTTGGAAGTCATGTAAAGGGCATTGATCGTCAGGTCGCGCCGTTCCGCATCCGCCTGCCAGTCGGTGCTGAAGGCGATCCTGGCGCGGCGCCCGTCAGTCTCGACGTCGGTGCGCAGCGTCGTCACTTCGAACGGCTTTCCTTCGATCACCAGCGTCACGGTGCCATGCTCGATGCCGGTGGGGATCGCCTTGCTGCCGGATGCCTTCGCCCGTTCCGTCACGGCGTCCGGCGTCAGCGTCGTCGCGATGTCGATATCGCTTACTGGAAGCCCCATCAGGCTGTTGCGCACGGCGCCGCCCACGACGCGCCCCTCCCCGCCGTCTGCGTTCAGGAGCGCGAAGACGCGCTGAAGGCGGGGGTCCTTGAACCATGCTTCATCAGCAAGGCTGGTCATGCGTAAAGCCTCTCGTAAAGGGTGCGCACGATACCCGCCGTGATGCCCCAGATCATCCAGCTTTCATAGGGCATGCGGTAAAAATGCCGGTCGATACCCTCGACCAAGCGCCTGTCGCGGGTGTGGTTTTGCGGGTTCATCAGGAAAGAAAGCGGCACCTCGAAGACGTCGTCGACTTCCCGCGGATTGGGCTTCAGCTCGAACCCCGGCTGGACGACGCCAAGCACCGGCGTGATGCGGAAGCCGGTCGCGGCGAGATAGTGCGGCAGGCGTCCGACCGTCTCTACAAAGGAGCCGGCAATGCCGATCTCTTCCTGTGTCTCGCGGATCGCCGCCATCTCCGGAGAAATGTCCGTAGCATCGACCGCACCGCCAGGAAAGGATATCTGGCCGGAATGCTTGCGCAGGTTTGCCGTGCGCTTGGTGAAGATGACCCGCGCCTCGTCGCCGTCGTCGACCACCGGCACCAGCACAGCGGCGTCGCGTAGGCGAAAGCCCTCGACCATCGCGACGATATCCGGATTGAGGATGTGGTCACCGTGATCCCGCCAGGAATGATCGACCGGCCCGCCGTTTTGATTGAGCGCCCGGCGGCGGAATTCGGCCGCGGAATAGAGTGGGTAGGCTTGGGTCGGGGCATTGCTCATCGGGACAGCATATCCAGTTCATCGGCGGCCATGACAGGGAAAACGCAGCCGGCCGAGCGGACGCAGAACATTTCCCTGCCCTCGATATCCGCAATCTCGCCGAGATCGGCCAGTTCATACATCACGGCCCGCGATACCAGAGCCTCGAGACGTCCGCGCACATGCAGATAGGGTTTCAACTCGCTGTTTTCTCCATGAATCACGAAGCGCAGCGGATACTCCTTGCCGGCCTCGACGACATCGCCGGTATTGGTGCGGAATGTCAGCACCTGCTGACCATTGCGGTCCGTCACGCTCATCTCGACGGCGACGAACGGAGCGTCAGCGACCCTGATCCCGATCTTTTCCACAGGGGTGACGAGATAGGTCTTTCCGTCCTCGTCCTTGCGCAGGACGGTGGAAAACAGGCGAACCAGGGGCGCACGGCCGATCGGCGTTCCCAAGTAGAACCATGTGCCGTCGGCGCGGATTTCCATGTCGATATCGCCGCAGAAGGGCGGATTCCATTTTTCGACCGGCGGAAGTCCGCGCGTCTTGTCGCCGGTTTCGCCTGCAGCGCGCGAAATCAGCGCGGCAAGCCCTGCGGCATCTTCACTCGCCCTGATCTCTTGCGCTGCCATTCTTCTGTCCCGGTTTGCTCTTAACGATAGAATAGTCACGAGATAGTCATTTGGAACGAACTTGTCAGCCCGCAACATATCCATAACTCTATAGGGTACGAGCCAGAGGCGTAAGTCCGCCGATTCGCGACGAATGATTCAGCCGTTGGAGATACTTGATGGGTATGATGAAGACCGAAGATAGCCTCGGGGAGAAGGAAATCATCGCTGCCGCAGAAAAGGCGCTCGCCGATATCGCACTTGTGCGCGAAGAAGTCTCGAAGGTGATCTTTGGCCAGGAAAGCGTCGTCGAAAACACCCTGCTCGCTGTTCTTTCAGGCGGCCATGCACTTCTGGTCGGCGTGCCCGGCCTTGCAAAGACCAAGCTGGTGACCACGCTCGGCGAAGTGCTCGGCCTCGGCGCGAACCGCATCCAGTTCACGCCGGACCTGATGCCGTCGGACATCCTCGGTTCCGAAGTGATGGACCAGGACGAGAACGGGCGCCGCTCCTTCCGCTTCGTCAAGGGCCCGGTGTTCGCCCAACTGCTGATGGCGGATGAGATCAACCGCGCCTCACCGCGCACGCAGTCGGCGCTGCTGCAATCGATGCAGGAATATCACGTCACGATCGCCGGCCAGCGCTACGACCTGCCGACGCCGTTCCACGTTCTCGCCACCCAGAACCCGCTGGAGCAGGAAGGCACCTACCCGCTGCCGGAAGCTCAGCTCGACCGCTTCCTGCTGCAGGTGGACGTGCACTATCCCGAGCTTGCCGCCGAACGCCAGATCCTGCTCGAAACGACCGGCATCAGCGAAACGAAGCCGCAAGCCGTCCTCGATGCCGGGCGGCTGATGGAAATCCAGAAGCTCATCCGTCAGATGCCGGTGAGCGACAAGGTCGTCGATGCGATCCTCGATCTTGTCCGCTCCGCCCGCCCCGGCCAGGGCAACGCTGCGACCGACAAGAATGTGGCCTGGGGCCCGGGTCCGCGCGCCGGCCAGGCGATGATGCTCTGCGCCCGCGCCCGTGCGCTCTATGAAGGCCGTCTGGCGCCGTCGCTCGACGATATCCATGCACTTGCCGAACCCGTTCTCGAACACCGCATGGCGCTTACCTTCGCTGCACGTGCCGAGGGCATGTCGGTCCGCGATGTCATCGCCGGCCTCGTCAAGCAAGCCAAAGGATAAGGAAGCCGGACGCGTGGCATCTATCGGACAGATCGTCAATCCGACCCCTGGCAGCGATGCCCTCGCCCGCGCAAGACAGCGGGCCTCTCTGGTGCCGGACTGCCTGGTCGAAGCAAAGCGCATCGCCAATACCGTGATTGCCGGCTGGCATGGCCGCCGCAAGCGCGGTATCGGCGAAAATTTCTGGCAGTTCCGCCCCTATACCGAGGGGGAAAGCCTATCGCGCATCGACTGGCGTCGCTCCGCCCGCGACGACCATACCTATGTTCGCGAGCGCGAATGGGAAGCCGCCCACACCATCTGGCTGTGGGCCGACATGTCGCCCTCGATGATGTACAAGTCGACCTTCGGCAGTGTCTCGAAGGAAAGCCGCGCGCTCGTCATCATGCTGGCGCTCGCTGAAATCCTTGCGCGCTCCGGCGAACGCATTGGTTGTCCGGGCGTCATGGAACCGGTCGCCGCCCGCAATGCCGCCGAGCGGCTTGCAACCGCGCTCATGCATGCGCCGCTACCGGGCGGGCTGCCGGACGTCGCCATGATCCGCGGCTGGAGCGATCTCGTGCTCATCGGCGATTTCCTGGACGATGCGCCGGCGATCATGGCCCGCCTCACACCGCTTGCCCGTCGCGGCCTTCGCGGCCACGTGGTCGAAATCGCCGATCCCGCCGAAGAGCTTTTCCCCTATACCGGCCGTACTGAATTCACCGATCCGGAAACCGGCTCGAAACTCGTGTCCGGCCGCGCGGAAAACATCCGCGAAGCCTATAGCAGCGCCTATCTGGCCCGCCGCGACGATCTCGGCCAATCGCTTCGACATCTCGGCTGGACGTTCGTCACCCATCGCACCGATCACCTGGCATCCGAAGCACTGGTTGCGGTGCATATGTATCTGTCCGGGATGCCGGCCAAGGCGACACATGGGGGGCTGTTATGAGCGCCCTTCCCTTTGCTTTCGCCTATCCTGCAATCCTCGGCGCGCTTGTCGCCCTGCCGGTCATCTGGTGGCTGCTGCGGCTTACGCCGCCGCGCCCGAAATCCGAAGTCTTCCCGCCGCTGAAGATACTGGCCGCCGTACTGAAGCGCGAGGAAACGCCCGCTCAAAGCCCCTGGTGGCTGACGCTGCTTCGAATGCTGCTCGCCGCTGCCGTGATCCTTGCGATCGCCGATCCGGTTTTCAATCCGCGCACCAATTCCCTCGCCGCAGGCGGTCCGCTCGTTCTTTTCGTCGACAATGGCTGGGCAACGGCGCCGGATTGGCAACGGCGCGTGCAAACCGCCGAAGCGCTGATCGACGACGCCGAATCCGCCGGCGCCCCCGTCGCGGTCGCCTTTACCGCCGATCCCACCAACAATGCTGTGCCGGGCACCACAACGGCGGCCCGCGACATGCTGCGCGCTGCAGAACCGCAGCCGCTCGTTCCGGATCGCGAACGCGCCTTCGAGGCATTGCGCGCCGCCCTCAACGGCACGAAACCAGGGACGCTCGCCTTCCTTTCCGACGGCGCTGCCGCCAAGGAAAACGATGCGACCATCCGCCAGCTCGCCGATCTGAAGCCTGCCGAGCTCCGTCTCATCGAAGGCGATACCGCACGGACGATCGCGATCAGCGGTGCCACGAACGCCGCCGACGCCATGAGCGTGACCGCGACTCGCCTGGACAGCGCGGGCGCCGCCTCGCTGCCGCTGACGGCGCAGGATGCGCAGGGCCGTGCGATTGCCGCAGGCACGGTTGATTTCCAGCCCGGGCAGTCGGTCGCCTCCGGCTCGATCCCCGCCCCCTTCGAGATGCGCAACGATTTCGCCCGCGTCAGCATCGACAATCTCGCAACGGCAGGTTCGGTCCATCTGCTCGACGATGGCTTCAAGCGCCGCCGCGTGGTGCTGCTTTCCGGCGAAGCGGGCGATGAATTCCAGCCGCTGCTATCGCCTCTCTATTACATCCAGCGCGCATTGCAGCCTTATGCCGATCTGATCCAGCCGAACACGCCGGATCTCGCTGCCTCCATCCCCGATCTGCTGTCGCAGAATCCATCCGTTATCATCATGGCCGATATCGGCCGGCTGCCGCAGGAAACCTATGAGCCGATGCAGCGCTGGATCGCCAATGGCGGCACGCTGATCCGCTTCGCCGGACCGCGCCTTGCCGCCGCTCCCGCAGACGATCCGCTGGTGCCGGTGACGTTGCGCCAGGGCGAGCGTGCGCTTGGCGGCGCGCTCTCCTGGGCCGAGCCGCAGCCGCTGGCAGATTTTCCGAACTTCGGTCCTTTCGCCGGCATGGCCAAGCCGACTGACGTGACCGTCAAGCGCCAGGTTCTGGCCGAGCCGACGCCCGATCTTGCCGAGCGCACCTGGGCAAGCCTTGCCGACGGCACGCCGCTGGTAACGACCAAGCCGATCAATGCGGGCCGTATCGTGCTTTTCCATGTCAGTGCCGAGGCAACGTGGTCCAACCTGCCGATCTCCGGCAATTTCGTCGAGATGCTGCGTCGCATCGTTCAGCTCTCCCGCTCCGGCGGCGTCACCTCTGAAGCGGGTGCTGCAACGACCGCTGAAGCCCTGCCGCCCTTCCGCCTGCTGACGGCGAAGGGCGTGCTCACGACGGAGACCGGCACGGCGCGGCCGTTGATCCCGAACGCAAAGACCGAGCCCGTTTCCAATTTCGACAATCCCCCTGGACTCTATGGTTCGGAAGACGGCTTTACCGCATTGAATGTATTGCCGAATAACGCCGAGCTGAGGCCGCTCGACACAGCCGGCATCAATGTCTTGCGCGAGGGCCTGATCGGCGGTGAAACCTGGTCCGCCAAGCCCGCTCTCTTCCTCATCGCCTTCCTGCTGCTCCTGGCAGACAGCCTCGTCGTCATGTTCATGGGCGGCGCTTTCTCCCGGCTGCGTTCTGCAACCCGGCCCGCGGCGATCATCGCAGTCGCCGTCAGCACGACCTTCTTCCTGCAACCCTCGCAATTGCGCGCCGACGATTCCAAGCCCGGCGACGACCAGATTTTCCAGCGATTGGACAATACCCACCTCGCCTATGTCGTCACCGGCGAGCAGGATGTCGACAATATTTCCGAGCACGGCCTTGAAGGCCTGACCGAGTTCCTGACCTTCCGCACGACACTGGAGCCTGCGCCGCCCGTCGGCCTTGATCTCACGAAGGACGAGCTGTCCTTCTATCCTATCATTTACTGGCCGGTTTCTGCCTCCGCGCCGATGCCCTCGACGGCTGCGATCAACCGCGTCGACGCCTATATGCGCGCCGGCGGCACCGTGCTTTTCGACACGCGCGACCAGTTCTCCTCCCTGGATAACAATGGAGGTGCCACGAGTGCCAACGGCGAGCGCCTGCAGCAGATCCTCGCCAATCTCGACATCCCCCCGCTGGAGCCGGTTCCTTCGGACCACGTTCTGACGAAGTCCTTCTACCTGCTCTCCAGCTTCCCGGGCCGCTATTCCGGAAGCCCGCTCTGGATCGAGTCGAGGCAGGACAACCGGGCCTCGGACACCAAATCGACGGCCTCGGCCGACGGTGTTTCGCCGATCCTGATCACCGGCAACGATTTAGCCGGGGCCTGGGCGGTCGATCAGAACGGCGCACCGATGCTGCCGACCGTTCCGCCGGATGAGATGCAGCGCGAATACTCCTATCGCGCCGGCGTCAACATCATGATGTATATGCTGACGGGCAACTACAAGACCGATCAGGTCCACATCCCCGCGCTCCTCGAACGGCTGGGGCAATGACATGACGGTTGATTTTTCGCCCTTTATTCCCTGGCCGGTTCTGGCAGCGCTCGCGGCCGTCGTCGCGGTTGTCGCGATCTTCGCCATCTGGCGCGGCATCCGCGGCGCCTGGATCCGCACGCTGGCCGCCCTCGCATTGCTGGCAGCGCTCGCAAATCCCCTACTCATGCAGGAAGATCGCGAGCAGCTTTCGACGGTGGTTCCCGTCATCGTCGATCGGAGCCAGAGCCAGCAGACGCCGGAACGTATCAAGATGACCGACGAGGCGCTGGCGCAGTTGAAGGATCGCCTCTCTCGTTTCCCGAATATTGAACCGCGCTATGTCGATGCGACCGAGCCGGAAAATTCCGATACGCCGTCCACACGTCTCTTTTCTGCGCTTTCGGCCGCCGTTGCCGACGTACCTCCAGCGCGCGTCGGCGGCGCGATCATGCTGACGGATGGCGAAGTGCATGATGCGCCGGGCATCAACCAGGCGCTCGGCTTTGACGCACCGGTCCACGGCCTGATCACCGGCAAGGCCAACGAATTTGACCGCCGCGTCGAGGTGATCAAGGCGCCGCGCTTCGGCATCGTCAATGAAGAGCAGCAACTGGTCCTGCGCGTCTTCGACGACGGCCCGAGCCCGGGCAGCACCGCCGATGTCACCGTGAAGCTGAACGGCGACGTGATCGCCGCGCTCCAGGCGACACCGGGGCAGGATACGCCGTTTTCCTTTAAGGTTCCGCGCGGCGGCAGCAACGTGCTGGAATTCTCTGTGGCCGGACTGCCTGGCGAAGTGACGGAGGCAAACAACCGCGCCGTTCATGTCATCGATGGCATTCGTGAAAACCTGCGCGTGCTTTTGGTCTCCGGCGAGCCGCATGCCGGCGAGCGCGCCTGGCGCAATCTCCTGAAATCCGACGCCTCGGTCGATCTCGTCCATTTCACCATTCTGCGCCCCCCTGAAAAGCAGGACGGCACGCCGATCAACGAGCTTTCGCTGATCGCCTTCCCGACACGCGAGCTGTTCGTCGACAAGATCAAAGACTTCGACCTGATCATCTTCGACCGCTACCAGCACCGCGGCGTGCTGCCGATCCTCTACTATGACTACATTGCACAATATGTCGAAAACGGCGGTGCGCTGCTGATTGCCGCAGGTCCCGAGCATGCCGGCCAGGATTCGATCGCACTGACGCCGCTTTCGGCCGTTCTCCCTGCCGAGCCGACCGGCCAGATGATCGACAAGGCATTCTATCCCCGCCTTTCCGAGGAGGGCCGCAAGCACCCCGTCACCCGCGGCCTCGACGGCTCCGCTGACGAGCCGCCGCATTGGGGCCGCTGGTTCCGCAGCGTCGATGTCGCGTCTCCGCATGGCCAGACGGTCATGGTTGGCGCAGACAATCATCCGCTGCTGCTTTTGAACCGTGCCGGCCAGGGACGCGTCGCCATGCTGCTCTCCGACCAGGGCTGGCTCTGGGCCCGCGGCTTCGAGGGCGGCGGCCCGCACGTCTCGCTCTACCGCCGCATCGCCCATTGGCTGATGAAGGAACCGGCGCTGGAGGAGGAAGCGCTGACGGCGCGCGCCTCCGGTCGCACGCTGGAGGTAACCCGCCAGACGATCGGCGACAATCCGGGCAATGCCACAGTCCGATATCCATCAGGCAAGACGGAAAATCTGCCGCTGAACCAGTCTGAACCCGGTCTCTTCAAGGCAGAGAAGAAGATGGACGAGATCGGCCTCTTCGAAATCCGCAACGGCGACCTGACGACGCTCGTTCATGTCGGCGCCGTCGATGCGCCCGAATTCAAGGCGATGATTTCGACGACGGATGTGCTGAAGCCGATTTCCGGCAAGACACGCGGCCTTGTCACCCGCGTTTCAGATACCAACGGAGCGATCGAAGTTCCGCCGATCCTGCCGGTTCGCGGCCAGGTTCGCGTCGCCGACAATGACCGCATGCAGATCAAGTTGACGAACGAGAGCGTGCTGAAGGGGATCAATACCCTGCCGCTCTTTGCCGGTTTTGCCGGCGTCGGCGCGCTGCTGCTCGCCTTCGGCGCCATGTGGTGGCGTGAAGGTCGATGAGTCCCGCTTAGGCGAGTGAGACTTGCCGCGTTTCTGCATCGATCGCAAGCGGTGATTCCGGCACGAAGAAGCGAAGCCCGATGCCGAAGATGGCGGGCAGCGCCGTCACGGCAAAGATGTAGCGCCACGCGTCGGCAACGTCGGCGAGCGCCTGCCACCCTGTCGGCGAGCCGGCTGACGACGGCGCCGATCAGCATGCCGAGGACGAAAAGCGTTCCGGTCTGCAGTGCCTGCGGCACCGTCAGCTGGAATGTGGCGGCGATCGAAGCGGCCGTGAACCCGACGGCTAGCACCTGCATGGCGTCGGCCGCCCAGACGAGCCCGAAAAATGCCATCAGCCGCCGCTGAAATGCGCCCGTCCCAGCGCGATCCGAACTTCCGCTCATGCCGCCCTCCACCAAGCTGCCGAAACCTCGAGCAAAGTGAGGTCAGGGAAACCAGCGGTAGGACATATGAACTATGCACGCCAGCCGATGATACCCTTAAGACGCTGATGCGCATCTTCGGCAATCGGAACGACCAGAACGCGGGCGGGATCGACTGGCCCTGGAAAGGCGAGCGCGTTGTAGGCGACCTTCTCGAAGCCGAGCGGGCAATAATACGGCGGATCGCCGACAAGGATGACAGCCTCGGAGCCCTTGCGCCTTGCCGCCTCCACCGCGATCCGCACGAGTTCGCGGCCGATGCCCATATTCTTGTGCGATGGCCGGACGGCGAGTGGTCCGAGCAGGTGCCCTTTAACATCGCCCGCCATGACCGGGGTCATCCTGACCGAGGCGATCGTTTCGCCATCATCGGTACAGATGAAGGAGAGCGACGGATCGTGCGCCCCCTGCTCGCGGATGCGCGCAGCCGCACGCGCGTGCCGGCCAGGGCCGAAAGCTTCTTCGTTGATGTGTTCGATAGCCGCGTCGTGAGACGCATCCTCGGTGAGGTAGACCAGATCGTGCTTTTGCATGATGAGACAGAAACCGGATAGACGGAATTGATGATTTTCGAGCACGCGCTTAGGCGTTCGGAAGCATCAGCGTCGTCGCAGATTTCTGGATGCGTAAAACAAATCGGGTTCCCGAGAAAATGTGAAAAGGCCGATAGCAGGAAAAATTTGCCTCGTCCAACGCAAAGTGACGCGACCGAAAAAACATTTGTGACGCACTGTTCAGTCTTCGCACCCCTGCAAAGATCGGCCGCGTGCAATATGTTTCCACCAACGGCGAATTTGAAGGAAGCGCACAATGGGCATGCTGGTTGACGGCGTCTGGCAGAACGTCGGGTACGATACGAAGGAAACGAAGGGCCACTTCAAGCGCGCGGCCTCTCAGTTCCGCAACTGGATCACGGCCAATGGGGAGGCAGGACCGACGGGCAGCGGCGGCTTCAAGGCCGAGGCTGGCCGCTATCATCTCTATGTCTCGCTCGCCTGCCCCTGGGCGCACCGCACGCTCATTTTCCGCAAACTGAAGAAGCTTGATGACATCGTCTCCGTGTCCGTCGTCGATCCGCTGATGGCCGAGAACGGCTGGGAATTCAAAGTCGGCGACGGCGCGACCGGCGATCACCTTTACGGTGCAAGGACCCTCTTCGAGATCTACGTGAAGGCCGATCCGCACTATTCCGGCCGCGTCACCGTTCCCGTGCTCTGGGACAAGAAGACCGGTACGATCGTCAATAATGAATCGGCCGAGATCATCCGCATGTTCAACAGCGCCTTCGACGGCCTGACCGATTCGAACACCGATTTCTATCCCGACGCTCTGCGCGCCGACATCGATGCGCTGAATGCGATCGTCTACGACACCGTCAACAACGGCGTCTACAAGGCAGGCTTTGCAACGACGCAGGAAGCCTACGAAGAAAATGTTGTGAAGATTTTCGAAACGCTGGACATGCTGGACGAGCGTCTCGGCAAAAGCCGCTATCTCTTCGGCGATCGGCTGACGGAAGCCGACTGGCGGCTGTTCACGACGCTGGCGCGCTTCGATGCAGTCTATGTCGGCCACTTCAAGTGCAACATCCGTCGCATCGAAGACTACAAGAACCTCTCGGGCTACCTGCGCGATCTTTACCAGACGCCGGGCGTCAAGGAGACGGTGAACCTGCGCCACATCAAGGAGCACTATTACCGCAGCCACAGGACGATCAATCCGACGGGCGTGATCCCGGTCGGCCCGGCTCTCGATCTCGACCGCCTGCACGGCCGCGCCAAGCTTGCCGCTGCCGCGTGAATCCTACCAGAAGTGAGCGGCGGGCTCTTCGCCGCTCAACTCCCTCAGCCTGCGCCTCGTCGCTTCAGTCGTGCCGTCCGGCAGACCGTCGAGCGCGAAGAAGCCGCATTCGACAATTTCGCGATCCGGCTTGCGCGGCGCTGTCTGCTCGACCTCGGCGCGGTAGAAGACCACATGATCGCGCCGGCTCGCCGATGCGTTGAAATAGACATGGAAGAGCTGCGGCCTGCCGATGATCCTGAGGTTGCCCTCCTCGCGCAGTTCCTTGATCAGCGCTTCCTCAGCTGTCTCGTTGCGCTCCAGCCCCCCGCCAGGCATATGCCAGCCGGGAATGTAGCTGTGGCGGACCAGAAAAATCCGCCCGGACGAATCGAAACAGGCCGCCCGCACGCCCATCGTCATGCCGCGCGCGAGAGCGAAATAGCCATGCACGATCCGCATCAGCAGCTTGGATTGCCAGGGCCTGATTTCCTTGGTCGTCATCGGTCTGTTTTCACTATTTCGTTCAATCGGACGTGTTTGATTTGTAAATATCCTGGTCTATGTGTCGTAGCATGTTCAAGCTCGCGCATATCTCGGATATCCACCTCGGCCCACTTCCCAATCTTTCATTCCGCGAGCTTTTCTCGAAGCGCATTACCGGCTTTGTGAACTGGCACCGCCACAGGCGCAAGCATCTTTTCGGCGGCACGCTGGATCTGCTCCTGGAGGATATCCGTGCGCGCCAGGCCGACCACCTGGCCGTGACCGGCGACTTGGTGAATCTCGCAAGCGGCATTGAGATCCGCTCCGCCGCCGCCTGGCTTCGCGCGCTCGGCGAACCGGCGGAAACCTCCGTGGTTCCCGGCAATCACGACGCGTATGTGCCCGGCGCCTACGAGAAATCCATGCGCGCCTGGTATGACTATGTGCGCGGCGACCTCGCTCCAGCCGAATGGGAGGAAGACAAGCACATCTTTCCCTATCTCCGCGTCCGCGGCAAAGTCGCGCTCGTCGGCTGCTCGACGGCCGTCGCCACGCCACCATTTGCCGCCAGCGGCTTCTTCAGCCAGCGGCAGGCCCGCGAGACCGTCAACATGCTCCGCGCGGCCGGTGAAGCCGGCCTCTTTCGCGTCGTCATGATCCACCACCCGCCGATCCGCGGCGCGACTGCTTTCTACAAGCGCATGATCGGCATCCGCCGCTTTGCCGCCGTCGTCTCGACCGGCGGCGCAGAACTGGTGCTCCACGGCCATACGCATCTCAATACGCTCCACTGGCTGCGCGGCCAGACTGGTCCCGTGCCTGTGGTCGGCATTGCTTCCGCCTCGCAGGGACCAGGTGGCTTGAAGCCCCGTGCGGCCTATAATCTCTTCAGCATCGACGGTTCGCCCGGCGCCTGGGAACTGAGGGGCGAACGCTTCAGCTTGAACGACATGGGCGATGGCGTTTCGTCGGAAAGTGTCGACATTTTCAAGCTTTAGGCGGACAAGCGGAATCTTTTTCGCGGCTTTTTGAATCAATTTCTGAAGCCGCTGCGATTTTCCCCCAGGTAATGCTTAAGCCCTTGGTATTTCCAAATCCCACTGTACAATCCGGCCGCAATCGCAGCCGATCAGGGAACAAGCCATGCGCGCCGCAGCAAACCGCATCTGCCGTCTCACCCTCGCCTTCGGCCTTGCAGCCGGACTGTCGGCACCGGCCTTCGCCGTCGGTGACGAAAGCGACGAGACGAGCCCGCCTCCGAAGACCGAAACCACGACCAAATGCGCCGACGGCAAGGTGTGGGACAAGAAGAGGAAGGAATGCGTCGCGCCGAAGAAGAGCAGCTTTAATGACGACGACCTCTACGAGGCAGCGCGCGAATTCGCCTATGCCGGCCAATATGAAAATGCCATCACCGTCTTGAACCTCGCCAGGAACAAGAACGATCCGCGCATCCTGAACTATCTCGGCTATGCAAACCGCAAGGCGGGCCGGATGGAACTTGGAATGTCCTATTACCGCAAGGCGCTGCAAGCCGACGAGAATTATATCCTCGCACGATCATACATGGGCCAGGCCCTGGCCGAAGAAGGTGACATCCAGGGTGCCCGCGTCCAGCTCGTCGAAATTCGCGACCGCGGCGGCGAAAACACCTGGGCTTATCGTGCGCTATTGCAGAGCCTGAACGGCTACCGGACGTATTGAAACGGGGGCGCGCTCCGGCGACCAAGAGAGAAACCTTTGGGAATTCTTCGACCGCGCCGTCTTCTTCTTGCGCGGCAGTGCAAAATTGTTCCATAAAGATCACTTCCACGATATAAAAAGCTTGGCCCACATCGGGTGCTTCGCCCGAACCCATTCATGAAATGAGACTATGCGTCAGCCTGTAACGACCATCGATATCCGACGCGACCTGGTGGGCCTGCTCCCGCGGCTGCGGCGCTTCGCGATGACGCTTGGCGATGCGGCTGCTGCCGACGATCTGGTTCAGGCGGTCTGTCAGCGTGCGGTGGCGAAGAGCCAGCAGTGGAGCGGCGAGGGCCGGCTCGAAAGCTGGATTTACACACTCGCCCGCCAACAGTGGAGCGACGATGGCCGCAGACGCAAGGCGCGACCGGCTTCCAAGAGCAACGTCACGGATATCCGCGACGCGGCGCGCGACCGCGCAGCCGTCGCCGATACCGATGCCATACACCGCATGCTCGCCGAAATGCCTGAAGGCATTTCGAGCGTCTTCCTGCTTGTCGCTGTCGAAGGACATACCTATCAGCAGACCGCCGACATCATGGGCATATCGGCCGGCAGCGTGCCCACGCAGCTTGCCGCGGCGCGGCTGCACTTCGCAAGCCTCGCCGACGATCATCCTCACAGGTACTGAACTTTGCCCGACTTCAAAAAATTATCGCTTGACGCCCAGCTGACCGCCCTTCTAGACGGCGAAACGACGCCGGAACAGAAGCATGAGCTAGAGCAGCGCCTCGCCACCGACGAAGGTGCGCGCCGGCTTTACGACAAGCTGCGTCACGGCGCCGATTTCGGCCGCCGCCGTCTGGACGATATTCTTAAAGAGCCGGTTCCGCTGGCACTCGTGCGCTCGATCAAGAGCGTCCAGCCGCCCAAGGCGCCGATCGCGCCGCGAACCACCCGCCCGTCGATGAAGCTCGCGCCTAGCGGCACGCAGGCGCTGGCCGCAGCGATCATCCTTTTTATCGTCGGCTGCGGCATCGGCTATCTCGCCGGCACGAGCCCTGGCTCTCCCACGGGCAATGGCACGACACAGATCGTGGACGACAATGCCAGCAGCAAGAACTGGCTGAACGACATCACAGCCTACCAGCGCCTGATGATCCGCCAGCCGCGGCATATCGTCGAGGTGCCCTCTACCCAGGCCGAGGAGATTTCCAACTGGCTGACGTCCACGGTCGGAGTCGCCTTTCGCGTGCCTGATTTGTCTACAGACGGCTGGGCCTTTCAGGGCGCCCGCGTGCTTCTTGGCGACGGAAAGCCGGTCGGCCAGCTGGTCTATACAAGCACGGACGGCGATCTCATCTCCATCTGCTTCCGCAAGGATGCCCAGCCAATCGAATCCGAGGATTTCAAGGAAACGATCCGGGACGAAATCGGCCTGATCACCTGGCACAATGCCGGCACCTCCTACGTTCTGGCCGGACCTTCCGCCGAAGCCTCGCTCAGCCAGATCGCCATGGAAGTCGCAACCGCGATCTGAGCCTTACGGGACCAGCACGACCTTGCCGCTGACGCCCCGGCTTTCGATGGCGCGATGCGCATCGGCGGCCCTGTCCAGCGGAAAACTCGCGCCCTTTGCGACGATCAGCGCGCCGGAGACGGCAAGTGAAAACAGCGCGGAGAGATCGTCCGCCAGCGTTGCAGATAACAGAGGCAGCAGCGCAAATCCCTTGAGCGTCTGGTTCTTCTCGAACAGGGAATTCAGGTCGGCAACCTCAAGCCGAAAGCGGCCCAGTGCAGCAAAGACAAGCTCTCCGCCCGGCGCAAGTGCTGCAAGGGAGGCACGTGTCACCTCGCCACCGATCGTATCGTAGATCAGATCGACGGGCGCCATTTTACAAAGGGTCTCCTGCCAGCCCTCGGCTGTATAGTCGATCGCCGCGTCCGCGCCCAGCCTGCGGGAGAGCGACCTCTTCTTCTCGCTGCTTGCCGTCGCGATGACCGATCCTGCGCCCTCACGCTTCGCCAATTGCACCAGCAGCGAGCCAACGCCCCCGGCCCCCGCGTGGACAAGAACGGTTTTGTCCCGTGGCAGCGCCTGACGCACCATATGCAGCGCCGTCAGCCCCTGCACCATCAGCGCAACCGCCGTCTCGAAGGACAACGCGTCGGGGATCGAGATCACTGACGCACCCGGCACGGCGACGTACTCCGCATAACCTTCACCCCGCCCGAGCGCGAAAAGCGGAACGGCAACGCGCGCACCGATGACAGCGGAATCAACTCCCTCGCCTATCGCCTCGACAACACCCGCGACTTCAACACCCGGGATGATGGGCAATTCCGGCGTCACCGCATACCGGTTGGCGCGCATCAGCACTTCGAAGAAGTTGACGCCTGCAGTACGGACGCGAACGAGCACCTCCCCTTCGCGCGGCACCGCGGCACCTCGACGACCTTGAGAACCTCGGGGGGACCGAAATGGTCGAAGCGGACGGCTTTCATGGCAGACCTCACGTTTGAATGGCGTGGGCAGCGCTTTATCAGTAAACTCGGCGACCAGAATAGACACTCTTTCGTGCCATACCCACCAGGAAGTGACCATGGCTGAACCCATCAAGAGACTGCCCAAACTGCCCGTCGAACGCGCGCCAAAGGTGATCGCCGGGCGCTGGAAACCGGTTATCCTCTACTACGTTTTCTGCGGCTCGAAGCGTCTTTCGGAGCTGAAACGCATGATGCCGGAGATCACGCAGAAGGTGCTGATCCAGCAGCTACGCGAAATGGAGGAACATGGTCTGGTAAGCCGCGAGGTGTTTGCCGAAGTTCCCGCGCGCGTCGAATATACCGCGACGGAGCTCGGGCTTGGCCTTGAACCGGTGCTGCTGGCGCTCTGCCAATGGGGCCAGCGCCACGCCGAGGCGCAGAATGAAACCGCCGACATTGCCGACTGCATCGTCCGCCCGCGCAAGCCATCTTTCGCCGCCTGAGGGGCAAAACGCGCAGCCGGCGGCGCCCGCTGCGCAATCTCGATCAGTTCTTCCCGGCTCTCACATCCAGCACGCGGTTGGCCGCCGATACGATCGCTTCGAGCGAGGCGCCGACGATATTGGTGCTGATGCCGGCACCAAAGAGCTTGCCGCCGGGATAGGCGGTCTCGACGTAGGAGATGGCCGCCGCATTCGAGCCGTGCTGCAGGGAGTGCTCGGAGTAGTCTTCGACCGACATCTCGATGCCGAGATAGTGCGAGAGCGCGTTGATGAAGCCGTCGATGGGGCCGTTGCCGCGGCCCTCGATACGCTTCGTCTCGCCATTGTCGATAATCTCAGCGGCGACGACACGCACGCCCTTGCGCTCTGGATCGGCGAAAGTGTGATGATCGACGAACTTGATGCGGCCCTCGGGCTGCGTCACGTAGCGCTCGATGAAGCGGTCGTAGATGCGGCGCGACGGCAGTTCCTTGCCTTCTTCGTCGGTGATGCGCTGGATGTCCTCGCGGAACTCGACCTGGAGATTGCGTGGCAAATTGAGCCCGTAGTCCTGCTGCAGGATATAGGCGATGCCGCCCTTGCCGGACTGCGAGTTGATGCGGATGATCGCTTCGTAGGAGCGGCCGACATCCTGCGGGTCGATCGGCAGATAGGGCACTTCCCACACCGGATGGTTAGCGACCTTGATCGCCTTCATACCCTTGTTGATCGCATCCTGATGCGAGCCGGAAAAGGCCGTGTAGACCAGTTCGCCGACATAAGGGTGGCGCTCGCCGATGGTCATCTGGTTCGAATATTCGAAGACGCTCTTGATGCGCTCGATATCGGAGCAGTCGATTTCCGGATCGACGCCCTGCGTGAACATGTTGAGCGCCATCGTCACCACATCGACATTGCCCGTGCGCTCGCCGTTGCCGAAGAGCGTGCCCTCAACACGGTCGGCGCCTGCCAGCAGACCGAGCTCGGCTGCCGCAATACCGGTGCCGCGGTCGTTATGCGGATGCAGCGAGACGATCAGGTTCTCGCGATTGTCGAGATTGCGGCACATCCATTCGATCTGGTCGGCATAGACGTTCGGCGTCGCCATCTCGACGGTGGACGGCAGGTTGATGATCAGCTTGTTGTCCGCCGTCGGCTTCATCACGTCGATGACGGCATTGCAGATTTCCAGCGCCACTTCGAGCTCAGTACCGGTGAAGCTTTCCGGCGAGTATTCGAAGCGGTAGCCGCCACCGGCTTTCGCCGCCATGTCGGTGATCATCTTTGCCGCATCGACGGCGATCTGCTTGATACCCGGCACATCCTTGGCAAAAACCACGCGGCGCTGCAGCTCACTCGTCGAGTTGTAGAAATGCACGATCGGCTTGTTGGCACCCCGCAGCGCCTCGAAGGTACGGGTAATCAGTTCAGGGCGGCACTGAACCAGGACCTGCAGCGAAACGTCGTCCGCCACATTTCCTTCCTCGATGCACCAGCGCGCAAAGTCGAAGTCCGTTTGCGAGGCGGAGGGAAAGCCGATCTCGATTTCCTTGAAGCCCATGTCGAGCAGCAGCTGAAACAT
Source organism: Rhizobium gallicum bv. gallicum R602sp (assembly GCF_000816845.1). Taxonomy (NCBI): domain Bacteria; kingdom Pseudomonadati; phylum Pseudomonadota; class Alphaproteobacteria; order Hyphomicrobiales; family Rhizobiaceae; genus Rhizobium; species Rhizobium gallicum. The sequence goes on from NZ_CP006877.1 coordinate 2,678,316, forward strand.
GCGAGCCTTGCGGTCATGGCCCATCGGGTCCACCAACGCCTGATTGCCGTCGCGAAGGTCGACAGAGCACCAGACCGGAGCCTTGCTGATCGTCTTCGTGGGCCAGGTGCGGTCGGGAATGTTCACCTGCGGGTACGGGCGGTATTTCACACCTGCGGATTGCATGCCTTTTGCGGGATTTTGCGTCTTCGCGTCCATTGTCTTCTTCCTCGTCCCGGCAATTTGCCCCGCGTCTTAGCCCATCGTGGCGGGCTTGGCGACAGCAAATGCGGACCTTGTTGGTCTATGTTGGAATTCAGGGAATTCGTCGCGAGGAGCGATAGGCCGGCGGGCTTTCGGCCGCCGGGCGCTCCTCAAAGGACCCGGCAACCGCGCGTAAGGCCGAGGAGAAGAAGCGACGTCAGGGCGCGCGTATTGTCACGCAGGGCAACGCGGCCGCGGACAATGGTGTCGGAAATCTTTGCGCCATTGGTCTTCATGCCTGCGCTTATAGCTGCCGAACAAAAAAACGGCAACCCCCCGCCTACTTTCTTGCCGCCTGAACGAAACGCGACAGCGCCAGCATCAACCCGCCGGCCACGAGCCCCCAGAACGCTCCGGAAATGCCGGCGAAGGAAACTCCCGATGCCGTCACCAGAAAGGCGATCGCCGCAGCCTCGCGCGATTCCGGCGCCTGAAAGGCGGCCATCGCCGATCCGGAGAAGGCGCCGACGAGGGCCAGCCCTGCGACTGCCTGAATCAGGATCGGCGGCGCCAAAGCCACAAAGGCTGTCACGACGCCGGCAAGCAGTCCGAACACCACATAGCCGGCGCCGGAGATCATCGCCGCCCAATAACGTCGCTGCGGATCTGCATGCGCGTCCTGCCCCGCACACATCGCAGCCGTGATCGCCGCCAGATTGACGGCATGGCCGCCGAAGGGCGCGGAAAGAACCGAAAAGAAGCCGGTGACGGCAAAGAGCGGCCCCGGCTTCGGATCATAAAGATTGACCTTCAGTACCGCGATGCCCGGAATGTTCTGCGATGCCATGGTGACGATGAAGAGCGGAAGCGCGACCGAAACGAGGCCCGCAAGATTGAACACCGGGCGGACGATCTCGATTGTCGGCACAAGCGACCGCCCGATCGAGGCCAGCGCTCCGTCCGGAATGTCGATGCCGAATGTCAGCACCAGCGCGAAGACGCCGAGGGCGGCGGGCACTGCCCAGAGCCGCCTGAAGGCGCCGACGACGATCCAGGCGAGAATGATGGGCAGCCCGAGTAGCGGATTAAAGGCGATCGCCTTTACCGGCGCGAAGCAGAGGCCGAGCAGCACGCCGGCAAGCATGGCATTGGCAAGTGGCGCCGGGATCGCGGCGACCGCGCGGCCAAGCGGCTTGAAGAGGCCGGCGACGACGATCAGCACCGCGCAGATCAAAAAGGCACCGACGGCGGCATCGAACCCACCCTCGATCGCGCCGGTGCTCGCAAGAAGTGCTGCGCCCGGCGTCGACCAGGCAATGCTGACGGGAAGCCGTGTTACCGCGCTCAGCACGATGCCGCAGATGCCCATCGAGATCGACAGCGCCATAAGCCCCGAGGCCGCCTGCCCATCCGTTGCGCCCACTGCCTGCAATCCTTGCAGCACGACGGCAAAGGAACTGGCAAAGCCGACAAAGGCTGTGAGGACGCCCATGAACAGGGCCTGGACGGAAAAGTCTTTGAGCATGGCGCGTCTCGGATGACTGGAAAAGTTGCATGGAGCCCCATTGAATGGAGTCGCGCAAGTCCAGATGCCCGCCTTATGGTTTTCTCAGCGAGAAGTTGCTCGTGAGGGAGATGTGGCGGCCGGCCGAGCCGGGCGATCCTTGAGTTCGGTGCAAACACCAGCTGCTTACCAAGAAAAAGGGGCAACGCTTGCCGCGCCGCCCCCTCATTCGAGCCTTCAGCCCGCCTCCTCCCCACCGGGGCGAAGAGAAATCAGATCTCGCTCTGCGACGTTACGATCCGCGAAACCAGGCCGTAAGCCTTGGCTTCCTCTGCCGAAAGCCAGTAGTCGCGGTCAGTGTCGGCGGCGATCTTCTCGATCGACTGGCCAGTGGCGGCCGCCATGATCTTGTTCAGACGCTCGTTCATCTTGATGATCTCGCGTGCCTGGATCTCGATGTCGGAGGCCATGCCGCGCGTGCCGCCGGACGGCTGGTGCAGCAGGAAGCGAGTGTTCGGCAGGCAAAGACGCCGTTCCTTCGGTACCGCGACGTAAATCAGTGCGCCGGCCGAGGCGACCCAGCCGGTGCCGATCATCCAGACCTTTGGCTTGATGAATTTGACCATGTCATGGATGGAATCGCCGGATTCGACGTGACCACCGGGCGAACTGACATAGATACGAATGTCCTCGTCGCTAGCTGCAGCAAGCGCAACGAGCTGCGAGCAGACCTTCTGGGCGATTTCCTGGTTGATCGGCCCGTAGATGAAGATCGAACGCGACTTGAAAAGATTCGCCTCCGTTTCCTTGCCGAGCGGCAGCTCCTTCGTCTTGTCGTCGTCTTGTTCTTCGTCGTTCATTCGAACCTCTCTTACTTCCAAATCGGGTTCCTCGCACATAGTGCGACTCAATGGGTAAAACAATGCGGTAAAAAGACAAGGCACGGAACGGGTGAAGATATTCTTATGACAAACCGGCGATATGCTCGCATTCTGCCTGGGAGCTCGAAAGCGGAGGCGAAAATGACATCGGAAATGCTGCGCGCGGCTGTCCGCAACAATGCGCTCTGGTGCAATTCCGTCTGTCAGGCACAAGGCGTGCCCGGCGAATTTTCCGCAACCCTGTGGCTTCACCGCCAGGGCACGCCGCCCTTTTATCCGGACGTCATAACGCTGACGGGTGCTGGCAGCGCGCGCGAGCAGGAGGAAGCGATAGCTGTGCTGATCCGCTCGCGAAAAGGCGGCTGGGGCGTCAAGGACAGCTACGCGGCGCTCACCCTTACTCCTCTCGGTTTCGAAATCTTGTTCGAGGCCGAATGGATCGGCATCGAGGCGGTTGAGATTCATGCGCCGAAAGAGCAGTCCCTGACATGGAAGCGGATCACAACGGCGGTTGAACTCGAGCTTTGGGAAAGAGCCTGGGGCGCCGGCGAACCGCCGCAGACAACGCCGATCTTCGCTGAACCTTTGCTGCGCAATGCGGATATCGCCTTTCTTGCCGCCTTCGAGAGCGAAGCGCTCTGCGGCGGCGGCATTCTCAATCGCCAGTCGCATGTGGTCGGCCACTCGAATGTCTTTGCCATCAAAAAGAGAGACCGCGCCATACGCGCCGGGCTGGTGCAGAAGGCGGCCGAGATTTTCCCCGGCATGCCGATCGTCGGCTACGAACACGGCGATGATTTGAGCGATGCGCTGGAGCTTGGCTTTACGTCGCTCGGCCCACTGCGCGTCTGGGGCAGTCCTGAGCGCCTTACCGAAATGTAACGCGCCGCGGCTTTGAAAAGCCGAAATCCGTTCCTACCTCATCCTCAGGCGGCCATGTCCGCACGAAAGACACAAGGAAACAGCTATGTCACCGGAAGAACGCCAACTGCTGGCCGGCCTCTTCGACAGGATCCGCACCGCCGCCGCGACACCGCGCGAGCGCGAAGCGGAGGCCTTCATCGAAAAGGGCGTACGCGAGCAGCCCTATACGACCTATTATCTGGCGCAGGCCGTCATCGTTCAGGAAAAGGGTCTTGAAGCGGCCGCCAACCACATCAAGGAACTGGAAGAGCGCATCCGCCAGCTCGAGGCCGGCGAAAGCCAACATCACCAGGCCGAACAGGGCGGCGGTTTTTTGAGCTCGATCTTCGGCACCGGCCAGGCGCAGCAGCCGGCACCGACCTCGGATCCCTGGGGCAATGCGCCGCGCCAGACCATCCATCAGGATCGCGGTTACGACGAACCCGTCCGCCCGATGCAACAGCAGCCGAGCGGCCCGTGGAACCCGCAACCCGGCGCGCCGTCGGCTGGCGGCAGCTTCCTTCGCGGCGCGCTCGGCACGGCTGCCGGCGTGGCAGGCGGCATGCTGCTTGCCAATTCGTTGAGCGGCATCTTCGGCAATCATATGTCGTCGCTCGGCTGGGGCTCGCCTTTTTCCGGCAGCAATCCAGGCAATGCCGGCGCCCCCGCCGAGGAGACCGTCAACAACAACTACTATGGCGATCAGAACCCTCAGGTTGCCGATGACAACAACAACAATGACATCCGGCAGGCCGACTACAGCAGCGACGACAACAATGATGACGACGTCGCTGGCGATCAGTCCGGCGACGACAGTTTCGATGTCTGATGATCGGCCTGAGCCTCAGCCGCGGCCGCGATAGGTCCCGACACCCTGGTCGGGCAGCCACACGCCTTCCGGCGGCTTGCCTGTCTGCCAGAAGACGTCGATCGGAATACCGCCGCGCGGATACCAATAGGCGCCGATCCGTAGCCACTTCGGATCGAGCAGTTCGACGATCCGCTTGGCGATATAGATCGAGCAATCCTCATGGAAGGCGCCGTGATTGCGGAAAGAATGCAGGAAGAGCTTCAGCGACTTCGACTCCACCAGCCATTCGTTCGGAATGTAATCGATAACGATATGGGCGAAATCCGGCTGGCCGGTCATCGGGCAGAGCGAGGTGAATTCCGGCGCGGTGAAGCGCACCACGTAGTCGGTGCCCGCATGGTTCGACGGCACCTTCTCCAGCACCGCCTCTTCCGGCGACTTTGCTGTTTCGGTCTCTTTTCCCAGCATCGACAGGCTGGAAACATCGGTTTTCGGCATTAGACGTCCTTTACGACTTTGACGCGGATTCCATGGGCCCTTTCGCCCTCCGGCTCGACGTGAATGGCGATGCTGGCGCCCGGATGCACCGCGCGGATGGCATCTTCAAGGCAGTCGCAGATATCGTGCGCCTGCCTTACCGGCATTGCGGCCGGAACCACAAGATGAAAATCGACGAAGGTGACAGACCCCGCCCGGCGGGTCTTCAGGTCGTGAACGCCGATCGAGCCCGCCGCATGCGTGGCGATCGCCTGCTTGATCGCCTCCTCTTCCTCCGGTTCCACCGCCTGGTCCATCAGCCCACCGATCGAATGCGAGATCACCTTCCAGCCCTGATAGAGGATGTTGACGGCAACCAGGATTGCAAGCACCGGGTCGAAGATCGGATAGCCGGTCGCGATCGCCAGAAGCAGGCCGATCAGCACGCCGACGGAGGTCACGACGTCCGACATGATATGCTGGCCGTCGGCGGCGAGCGCCGCCGAGCGGTGTTTCCGGCCAGTCCGGATCAGCAGCTGCGCCCAGACGGCGTTGATCACGCCCGCGGCGAAATTGATCGCGAGGCCGAGCGCAGGTGCGTCAAGCATGCGCGGCGCCGCCAGATGGCCGATCGCCTCCTTGACGATCAAAAGCGCGGCGACCACGATGAGCGCGCCTTCGGTCACCGCCGAGAGATACTCGGCCTTGTGGTGCCCGAACGGATGATCGTGATCAGCCGGCTTCTGCGCGTAGCGAATGACGAAATAGGCAATGAAGGCGGCAACGACATTGACGGTCGACTCAAGACCGTCCGAAAGCAGCGCGACGGAGCCGGTGACCCACCACGCTGCCATCTTCAGTCCCATGACACCAAGCGACAGCGGAATGCCCCAAAGCGCCAGCCGCCGAACCGCGAGATTGCCTTGTCCGTCCATATCGATCACCCTGCCAGCCTCGGTGCGGATGCGAATGAATTGCAGCATCTGGCCCATTCAAACGCAAAACCGCCCGCGCGAAAATCGCGCAGGCGGCCAATGCGGGGGATATGGGGGATTATCGGTATTTTGTCAAACTGGGAGGCCCGCGGTGTTGATTGACGAATATTGCATAACGCGTTATATAACTGGTGATTGATTGGGGAGATTTCCTGTGGTTGACGATGTCGTGCGAACCCTCGGTTTCCTGTGCATGGGCAGCCGTTTCCGCCGCATCGGGGAGCGTCTGCAGGCCGATACCCAGCAGATCATCGAAGAATACGGCATCGCCATACAGGCTGCCCAGTATCCCTTTCTCGCAGCACTCGATCGCGCCGGCCCCTTGACGATCGGCGAGCTTGCGCAGGCGGTCGGCATCACGCAGCCGGGCGCCACGCGGACAGTAAGCCAGTTGCTGGAATTGGGCTTGGTCGACATGCAGGCAGCACCTGACGACCAGCGGCGGCGGTTGATCTCGCTCTCCCGGAAGGGACAGGAACTCGTCGACTACTCGAAACAATCGGTGTGGCCGCGGATTTCGGCGGCAGTCGCCGATCTTTGTGGCGATCTGAACGGGCCGATCCTCGCGCAGCTCGCCGCCATCGAGGACCGTCTTGCCGAAGCTGCCCTCGTCCGCCGCGCCGCGAAGGAGGAAACGACATGAGACATATTCTCGACCGTCCGATCTGGAGCGCGCTCGACACCGCGCATGCGAGCCTCGCCGAAGGCAACGAGAGAGCCCGGCGATACCCGCCGTCCATCGTTCCTTTCGCAGCCTCGGCTGATGAGACGCCGGAAAGTCTCGAGGCATTGGAAAACCTCGCGGAAGCCGACGAAACGATGCTGCTTGTCGAAGCCGGCCCGATCGCCATTCCACGCGGGTTGGCTGCTGTTTCCGAGGCTTTAGCCGTCCAGATGATCGCCGAACGGCCGCATGAGAGGATCACGGATTCACGCATACAGCCGCTGAGCGAGGCCGACGCCGAGGAGATGCTGGCACTTGCGACCTTGACCAGGCCCGGTCCATTCACGCGGCGGGCGCAGAGCCTCGGCACCTTCTGGGGGATCAAGGCTGAAGGCAGGCTCATCGCCATGGCCGGCCAGCGGCTGCGGCAGACCGGCTTTGCGGAACTCAGCGGGCTTTGCACGCATCCGCAATTCCAGCGGCGCGGGCTTGGAACGTTGCTCTTTCGTTTTGTCGCCGGCGAGATCGCCGCCCGGGGCGAAACGGCGTATCTGCATGCCTATGCGAACAATACGCCGGCAATCGGCCTCTATGGGTCGCTCGGCTTCAGGCTGCGGTCCGACATGAACCTGCGCGTCGTCAAACGCCGAGCATAAACGGCCGATCCAACAGCGAAGCGGCCGAAGTGCGGGCGTTCGCTCAAGCCGCCTTCGTCTTCGCCCTGCGCGCCAGATGCGCCACCACGTTCTCGATCATCCGCATGCCGGCGTCGCCGCCGAGCGTCATGATTGATTCCGGGTGGAACTGGACGGCGGCGATCGGCTCCTTCGCATGCTCGATGCCCATGATCGTGCCATCCTCGCTTTCCGCCGTGATGATGAAATCGCGCGGCAGGGTCGAGGGATCGGCGAAGATCGAGTGATAGCGGCCGACCGTCACCTCTCTCGCGAGGCCCGAGAAGACGATACCCGGCTCCAGCACCCGGATGCGCGACGGCTTGCCGTGCATCGGCAGCGCCAGATGGCGCAACTCGCCGCCATAGGCTTCGGCGAGCGCCTGCAGGCCGAGGCAGACGCCGAAGATCGGCAGGTTGCGGGCGCGCGCCCTCTTGATCGTCGCCTTGCAATCGAAATCCTTCGGATTGCCAGGTCCCGGCGACAAGACGACGAGGTCCGGGTTCAGCCGGTCGAAAATCTCCTCAGGCACCGGCGTGCGCACGGTCGAAACCGTCGCTCCGGTCTGACGGAAGTAATTGGCCAGGGTGTGGACGAAGCTGTCTTCATGGTCGATCAAGAGGATGTTGACGCCCTTGCCGACGGCGGCAACGTCGCGCTGGATCTTGCCGGCGTTGCCGGTCTTGGCATCGCGGATGGCAGAAAGCATAGCGGAGGCCTTCAGTTCGGTTTCGGCTTCTTCTTCATGCGGGTCGGAATCGTTGAGAAGGGTCGCCCCTGCCCTGACTTCAGCGATGCCGTCCTTGATGCGCACGGTGCGCAACGTCAGCCCGGTGTTCATGTCACCGTTGAAGCCGACCATGCCGATCGCCCCACCATACCACGCGCGCGGGCTCTTCTCACGGCTTTCGATGAAGCGCATTGCCCAGAGCTTCGGCGCACCGGTGACGGTGACGGCCCAGGCATGCGACAGGAAGCCGTCGAAGGCATCCATGTCATCACGCAAACGCCCCTCGATATGGTCGACGGTGTGGATGAGGCGCGAATACATCTCGATCTGCCGGCGGCCGATGACCTTGACCGAACCCGGCTCGCAGACGCGGCTCTTGTCGTTGCGGTCGACGTCCGAGCACATCGTCAGCTCGGATTCGTCCTTCTTGGAGTTGAGCAGCTTCAGTATCTGTTCGCTGTCGGCGATCGGGTCATCGCCGCGCTTGATCGTGCCGGAGATCGGGCAGGTCTCGATGCGGCGGCCCGAAACGCGCACGAACATTTCCGGCGAGGCGCCGACCAGATATTCCTGGTTTCCGAGGTTGATGAAGAAAGAATAGGGCGACGGGTTGATCGCCTTCAATCGCTTGGAAATATCCGAAGGCTTGCTGTCGCAGCGCTCCATGAATTTCTGTCCCGGAACGACCTCGAAGAGATCGCCCTTGCGGAAGCTTTCCTTCGCCTTGACGACGAGTTCGGCATATTCGCCCGGCCGATGGTCGCTCTTCGGCGGAATGGCGTCCGTCTGCTTGAAGGGCTCGGGCGCGATTTCGCCCTTCTTGCCCTCGGTCGTCTGGCCGTCTTTGGCGAAATCATAGCGGTCGATCCAGGCCTTGGCGGAATAGTTGTCGACGACAAGGATTTCGTCCGGCAGGTAGAGCACCATGTCGCGCTGATCGGTAGGGCGCGTGAGCTTCAGGTTGATCGCATCGAACTGGAAGGCGAGATCGTAGCCGAAGGCGCCATATAGGCCGAGGCTGGCGTCCGCCTGCGAATAGAAGAGGTCGGTGACCGCGCGCAGAACGGTGAAGACTGTCGGCATCTTCGAGCGTTCTTCTTCGGTGAAAACGCGATCGGGCATCTTCACCTTGAGATCGAGGCGGCGCGCGGTGGCAGCACCAAGCTCCAGCTCGGCAACGGTCTTCAGCCGCTCCGTCACGAAGCCGAGCAGCACTTCGCCGCGCTCGTTATAAGCTTCGATCCAGAGGTCGCGCCCGAAAGAGGAGATGCCGAGCGGCGGATCGACGACGGCCGTGTCCCAGCGCGTGTAACGACCCGGATATTCGTAGTTGGAGGAAAAGACCGCGCCGCGACGCTCATCGAGCTTGTCGACATAGGAGACCACGGCATCGGCATAGGGGATCGCCCTGCGCTGCCGGGTAACGGTGACCCCGCCCCTCGTCTCGTAGATTTCCGCACCATCGTCCCTAAGGATCGTTACCATTGTTCCACTCCGTTATCGGGGCCCGGACGACACGCGGCCTTAAAGACAAAAAAAGCCGCCTCGAAGTCTCGGGCGGCTCACTCGTCGTCTTTGAACACGATTGGTCGAGGCCGCCTCAGCGAGCCCACCACCAAACAGCAATGTTCAACGACGTCTTCATGGGAGGATTGTTAGCGTGAGATGGGGGCAAGCGCAAGAGTGGTTTTAAGCGGGGTTGCTTTCGCCGGCTGGCACCAGTTGAAGCGAACCCGCTAAGTCGGACTACCAATCGAGCTGCTTGCTCAAAGTGATCTTGAACGTGCGCCCCTTGGCGTAATCGTTAGACGTGTTTTCCCGATAGTATTGATCGAAGAGATTGTTGACGCTGGCCTGGACCTGCCATCCCTGCATCTCACCGCTCTGCGGTCTCCAGGAGGCGAAGATATCCACGGTCGTCCAATCAGGCGCCGGCACGACGAGATGGTTGGGCGTGGAACCGGAGGAAGCAGCCGTTCCGCGGACGCTGTTCTGCGCCTCGAAGGCATGCGTTACGCGGGTGCCGTATTCGATGTCACGCTCGGGAAGCCGGCCGCCCAAGGTGAAGGCGATCTTGTGGGCCGGCACGGTCGGCAGCGGCTTGTTGTAGTTCACCCCATCGCTGCGATCCTGGCCCTGCGTGCCGGTATAGGCAAGCCTGGCGAAGGCGTAGTCCGATTCGTACGCCCCTTCGACCTCGACGCCATAGATGCGGGCCTTGCCGACATTGTAGAAATAGGAGGACGCGCCCGTGCCCGTCGTAGCGATGAGATTCTCCAGGTCATTGTAGAAGGCGGTCGTCTTGAAACTGATGTTGTCGCCCGCCTGGAATATGTCATCCCGTGTTGCTGTAAAGCCGACTTCATAGTTGTTGGACTTTTCCTTCTTGAGGTCCAGGCTTGTTCCCTTGCTCCAGGTGTAGAGCTCATCCAACGTCGGCAGACGTTCCGTGTGGGCAATCGATCCAAAAACGCCGAATTCGTCGGTGAGCTTGTAATGCGCGGCAAGCTTGGGCGAGAAAGCCTGATCGTTAACGTCGACGGCATTGCTGAAAGTCGCCGTGGAATCGCCGGGCTTTCTCCAGACGAAGTCGCCGCGAACGCCGCCGATGATGGTCAGCCGCTCGTCATAGACGAATTCGTTCTGCACGAAGAGTCCGACCTTGTTGTCCGTGCCCTCGGGATGTGTGGCGATCGCACCGGGCGTCGGGCTGGTCGCAAGCGGCGAATCCGCGGTGCGGTCCTGATGGCTCAGTTGGGTGCCGTAGGTTAGGTAGTTGACCCAGCTCTCGCCGGAGAACTCGGACGTATTCTGGAGTTTGGCCTGCCATGTCCGGTAGCCGTAATCGGCGTCGATGATGTTCGAGAAACCGCCGAGAGTTCCATCGCTCTGGTCGACCGAAGTATCAGAGAATGAGAGACTGGCCTTGAGGTCGAGCCACGGATTGTCGCTGACGGGATTTTCGTAGCTCAGTACCGCGGTATCATCGACTACATGGCGGTCGACAGTACCGAATGCGGCCTGTGTGCCGGTCTGTGCATAGTCCTGGTCGTTCGCATCGCTGTCCCAATGCTGATAGGACAAGCGCACCGTCTGCTCGTCGCCATCGCCGAAATGGAAGGTCCCTTTGGCAAGTCCTGACCACGACTGGAAGTCGGAGCCCGACAGGTCGGTGCCGTCTCCCAACTCGAATTGGCTGGACCCACGCTTGTTCAGCATGGCGAGGAATTCGGCGCCTTCGTTGAAGCGGTGCGCGAAAATAGACGAGCCGAGGTAGCCGTTGCCATTTGTTTCATAGCTGCTCTTGAGCCTGAGAGCATTGTCATAACCCTCCTGCAGAAAGTCGGAAGCATCCTTGGTGGTGAAGTTGATGACGCCGCCGAGGGCACCGGCGCCGTAAAGCGTTGAAGAGGCCGGCCCGCGCAGCACCTCCACGGACTTGTAGAGTTCAGGGTCCGAGAAGAACGATCCCATCCGGTACTGTTCGTAGAATTTCTGGGCTCCGTCCACATTCACCACGATGCGCGAGCCGTCGGCGGAATCCTCGGTGGAGCCGATGCCGCGGATATTGAACGCCTCGCCGAAGACACGGTCGCTGCCGGCAATGGAGACGCCAGGCACATCCTTGAAGATATCGCCGATCGTTTCAGCCTGGAGGTCATCGATATCCTTTTGGTCGAGAACGGTAACGGCCTGCGGCGTATCGATGGCGATCTTGCGCTGCCCCGCACCGACGACGATCTTTTTAAGCGGCGTTACGCGATCCGTCTTTTGGGAAGCCGCCTCCTCTTCCTGGCTTTGCGAATACGCCGGGAACCCAGCGCCAAAGACGAACAGAGCAGTGCAAGCCAAAAGAATGGCGCGCGAATTGCGAACAATCATTAAACCAACCCTCTAGGATGAATAGCTACCGGGCTGGCTGGTCGGTGCGCGTCAGGCGCTCGAGGGGCTGGCTAGGCTTTTCGGATTTGCGGCGGGACCCAACATTCCGCCTACTTTCTGCCGCATAAAAAACATGAGTTTAGTTGTCAATATTAACGCTCGATTTATCTTGAATTAAACTATCAAGTTTTAAGGATGTCCCATGACGTTGCGAAATTGCAACGAAATCCGCCCTCGTGCGTTGCCCCTTTTCCATCGGCAGACATGGACGGTTGAAGCTTGAAGAACATCGCAATTGCAGCGGTCACCGCAACCCTGATTATCCTCACTGGCGCAAGCCTCCCAGACAAAGGTCCCATCCCGCACAAAAAGCCGCAGATTGCCGGCGAAGCCGAAACACCAGCAGAAACGGCGCCAACCCCCGAACCGAGGCCATCAACCGTTAACGATGCACAGAGCACGCCCGCCCCTCAAAACGAGACGCCTTCGGAGGCGGCAAAGCCGCAGGACAAGAAGCCGGAGAAGTTCGGCCCGCCGGCGCCCGGCACGTTGGAAGCTCAGAACCTGACCATCGAAGCGGAAAGCGACGCCGATCACTCGGAATGCGTGAGGCAATTGCAGGCGCTTGGCGCCGTCTTCAAGGATATACCGCGCATCGATGACGGCCACGGCTGTGGCATCGACAAGCCGATCCGTCTTGTGGAGGCGCTTCCCGGCATCAAGGTGGAGCCGGAAGCGACGTTGCGCTGTCCGGCGGCTCTGGCGCTTGGCCGCTGGATGAAGGAGAGCGTCGTTCCAGCCGCTACCGCCGGCGCGAAGGAACAGGGCCGGATCACGGCGGTCAATCAGGCTTCGTCATACCTGTGTCGCCTGCGTAACGGCGCGGCGACAGGAAAGATTTCCGAACATGCCCGCGGCAACGCCATCGATATCGCAAGCTTCAGTTTCGAAAAGGGCGAAGACATTGCGGTGAAGCCGCGCCGGGAAGATCCCACCCTCACCGGCGCCTTCCAGCGCACAGTCAGCGCCTCCGGCTGCCTCTATTTTTCCACCGTGCTCGACCCCGAAAGCGATAGCGCGCATGAGACGCATTTCCACATGGACGTGCTGCAGCGCAAGGGAGGATTTCGTTATTGCCACTAACGAGCGTCGCTAGTGCTCCAATATCTGGAGCTGGTTGCCGAGCCGATCGCCGCTTCAGTTGTCCGCACGTCGCGTGCACACATACGGCTTCTTGACGCATGCAATCCTTGGCGTCGAGCATTCGGCCTTGCCGTCGACCATGGCGCAGATCGAGCACTGGTCGCTGAACTCCAGGCAGCCAGGGGTGTTCTTGATGAAATCCGCCATGCTCTGCTCCTCGGCAGACGGCGCATCGGCGGCCATTGGACCATTCGCTGCAGACAGCGAAAGGACCGCCACTGCGGTGAGAACAAAGCTTCGCAGAAAACTCAAAACAACCCCTCGATATAACCCTGCTCATTCAGGAATATCCGCTCGGCGGATGGCGATCTCGGTAACCCCGGCATTGTCATGATTTCGCCTGTGATGACGACGACGAACCCGGCGCCTGCCGAAAGCCGAACTTCGCGCACCGGCACGATATGGCCCTCGGGCGCACCGCGAAGGTTCGGATCTGTCGAAAAGGAATACTGCGTCTTCGCCATGCAGACAGGCAGGTTGCCGTAGCCTTGCTCCTCCCAGACGATGAGCTGATCGCGAACCGCCTTGTCCGCCGTCACCTCGCCGGCGTGATAGATCTTCGAAGCAACGATTTCGATCTTTTCGAACAGCGGCACGCTGTCGGCATAAAGCGGCTCGAATCTCGCCTGGCCGGATTCCGCCAGTTCCACTACTTTGTAGGCGAGATCCTCGATGCCAGCCGAGCCTTCCGCCCAGTGGCGGCAGAGGATCGCTTCGGCGCCGTGGCGAGCAACGTATTCCTGGACGGCGGCGATTTCCTTATCCGTGTCCGAAACGAAATGGTTGATCGCGACCACCACCGGAACGCCGAATTTCCGCACATTCGCGAGATGCCGCCCGAGGTTCGAACAACCCTTGACGAGTGCCATGACGTTTTCTGCTGCCAGATCCTCCTTCTTCACGCCGCCGTTCATCTTCAGCGCGCGCACCGTGGCAACGATCACCGCCGCATCGGGCTTCAGCCCAGCCTTGCGGCACTTGATGTCGAAGAATTTCTCTGCGCCAAGATCGGCCCCGAACCCCGCCTCGGTCACGACATAATCGCCGAGCTTCAGCGCCGTCTTCGTCGCAATCACCGAGTTGCAGCCATGGGCGATATTCGCGAACGGTCCGCCGTGGACGAAAGCCGGATTGTTCTCCAGCGTCTGGACAAGGTTTGGTTGCATCGCGTCTTTCAGGAGCACCGCCATTGCACCGTCCGCCTTCATATCGCGTGCATAGACTGGCGTCTTGTCGCGTCGATAGCCGATGATGACGTTGCCGAGGCGGGCTTCCAGATCCTTGAGGTCCGTCGCCAGGCAGAGGATCGCCATGACTTCCGAAGCGACGGTGATGTCGAAGCCGTTCTGGCGCGGAAAACCGTTGGCAACGCCGCCAAGCGAAGACACCATTTCGCGCAGCGCCCGGTCGTTCATGTCCATCACGCGGCGCCAGGTCACGCGGCGCAGGTCGATGTCCAGCTCGTTTCCCCAGTAGATATGGTTGTCGATCATCGCGGCGAGCAGGTTGTGCGCGGCGGTGACCGCATGGAAATCGCCGGTGAAATGCAGGTTGATGTCTTCCATTGGGATGACCTGCGCATAGCCGCCGCCGGCAGCACCACCCTTGACGCCGAAGCATGGCCCGAGTGACGCTTCGCGGATGCAGACTATGGCTTTCTTGCCGATCCGGTTGAGGCCGTCGCCGAGGCCGACGGTGGTCGTCGTCTTGCCCTCGCCCGCCGGTGTCGGGTTGATGGCGGTGACAAGAATCAGCCTGCCGTCCTTCTTCCCCGCCTGCGCGGCGATGAACTCCGCGCGGACCTTGGCTTTGTCGTGACCATAAGGCGCGAGATATTCTGCCGGGATGCCGAGCGTCGCGCCGATCTCGAAAATAGGCTTCTTCTTTGCCGCACGCGCAATTTCGATGTCGGATTTGATGGCCACGCTGGTCTCCCCGGGAGCTTATGCTTCTGCCCCGGAACATGCCGCGATCCCCGCGCCGGAAACAAGACCCCGGACGCCGCTTTTTCACTGCCTCCACCACAATCGCAAGTCCTTCATGGACGCTACTTTAGAGAGCGATTCTTCTTGAAGTTTACATTAAAGTTGCGGATGCTTCCCAAAGGCAAAACGGGCAAGGGTCGTGAGTCTCGTCATCTGCTGCGATGGCACCTGGAACACACCGAATGCGACGGAAAAGGCATTCCGGGCCCAAACAACACTTATGCAGCAATAGAAGAAGCAAGGTCGGCCGGACTGCTACCTGCATAATATTAAATACAACCACAGAGCGTGGCGCTGTGGTTAATTTTTAACAGTATGATTTAATCCGCGTATCCCAAGTCAATTAGGGCTAGCGTGACCGCCAATAAGCGTATTTGATAGCTTAAACATGAAAGGCAAGGCGGGGCGCATTATGTCTTACATGACTACCTCCGAAAGGCAGTCACTTTTATCGGCAGAATTGGCATCGGCGCGAACGCGCGCTCTTTTTGTCCAGGCCTTGCACAGGATTGCAGATGCTTTCGGGTTTGCCCATTATACGCTGATGAATAAGCCGTCCGCGCAAGACCTTTTCCTCAAACCGCTAGTAATCGAAACCTCGCTGACGGGCACGTATCTCAGAGAATTCGACCGCGCTCATACATTGCGCGCTTTTCCTTTTTCGACAGTGCTCGGAGAAACCGTCGCCCCGCAAAAATGGAATCTCTCTGACCCCCCAACCTCTGAGATGTTTCGTTGCGAACTTCGCAGCCTGATGCTCCAGCACAAAATGCCGGTCAGCGTCATCTTGCCCGTCAATGGGGCAGACGGCAAACGGCTGGTTTTCTGGTTCGCAGGCGACCGCGCACCGCTCAGCCAGAGCGAGATGAACGAACTCGCGGTGATGGTGCTTCACGCCTTCGACGCCTACAGCGCGGTCAAGCGCAACGAAGACAGCACCTATCACGCGCTTTCCGCCCGCGAGCTCGAAGTCGTTCGCTGGACCGCCCAGGGCAAGACATCCGTGGAAATCGGCCAGATCCTCGCCCTCTCCGATCATACCGTGAACGCCTACATGACGAACGCCATCAAAAAACTTGATTGTGTGAACCGCACACAGTTGGTTGCAAAGGCTATCCGATTGAAGCTCATATCCTGAGAAACGATAAGAGAATCAGCGCCGAAACCTCACATAGGGGGAGCGCGCCTCTTCGATTCGAGCAGCCGGAACTCCACAAGTAAGAGCGGTCGGGCGACCATATGGGCATCAGCGATACTGAAAGCGTTCGGCTTGTTTGCGCCCCCCGGCCCTTCGGTTACTGGGGCATGGACATCGAGACAGGACATTTCTCTGGCACTGAAGACGTCAATGCCATCTTCGACTGCCAGACACGCCCGGTGCTGAGAAATCTTGTCGACTTGCTTTCACGGCTCCGAAGAGGACCGCATCCTGATCGCGCAGACCTTCGAGCACGAGAGCCTGCACAAGGTTGGATTTTCACTATGCTACAGGGTCGATCACCGCGCGGCGGCTACAAGATGGCGAGATTGATCAGGCGAAATCGTCGGCGTCACCTACGAATTCGTCGAACCGCTTCGCATTGCGCAGATCGAAGACAATTCGCCTCGGCCCTGACGATCAGCGGTCGAGGACGGAACGCATCTCCACGAGGTTAGACCGGACCCTTAGGATGTAGAAGCCCATTGTCGCCAGATGGCTCGGCATGATCCAGCCGTCCTCGCGGCCATTAGAAATGATCGCCGGCTGGATGCGCAGGGCCGCTTGAAACTGCTTTGTCGTGCCACTCCAGATCGCGCCAAGATTACGCTCGGCCACGACCTGCGAAAAATCCGACTGTGCTGCCGAAAGGATGGCGTAGTAGGCATAGAGCTGCCCGTAGGCGAACCAGAAACGGTCATCAGCACGCGTGTCGAACCAGCCGCGATTGTGATTTTCCGAGCGCTCCGCCAGCATGTCGGACGTGCCGCCGAGATCGTTCGCAATGCGGTCGATGAACTGGATGAGGTTGTCGGCACGGCCGTCAAAAACAGCGTTGCAGCTGGCAAGGTCGGCATTGAACTTGCGCAGGCTGCCGATGGCCGAACGATAGTAGCTCGGCGTCGGCGTCTTCGGCCCGAACGGATTGAGCCCGAAATACCAACTGTATTCGTCGAATTGCAGATTGCCGCGGGCGTTTTGAAGATCGTTGTTGATGCCGGAGGTGCCGCGCACGCGCCCCAGCGTATCGACAAGCTCGGCCGATGTCCGCCTCGCCGCCTGATTGACTCCGCGCTGGAAGGACGCCTTGTTGTCGAGGAACGGCGTATGATCCCAGTCGATGCCGAAAAGTCCGAGCCGGTAGAGCAGCATGGACGATATCCATGCGTTCTGGTTGACGTTGAAGTCGGTCAGATCGGCAGCGACATCGACGATTGCAGAACGCTGGCAGGTCTTGGCCCCAGGTGCTGCACCGCCGGCAACCGGCAGTTCCTGGCCGGCCGGAACCTTGCGCTCCGAAAGACGGTACTGGTCGACGAAGGACGGATTGAAATTAGACCAGACCTGCGTCTGCCAGAAGAAGTACGCGTAAAGGACGGCAAGCAGCGCCGCGAGCGCAATGATGGGAATTCGGATCATCCACGTCCGGCGCTGGTACCAGCCATGAGCGGCAAGGAAGGGCCAGAACGCCCAGGCGGCAAGAAGGCTGACCCAGCGGGTAATCGTGCGGCCGATCAGCCTGAAGAAACCGGCGATCCGGTCGAGCATGCCCTTCTCCTAGCAGAACGTCAGAAATTTCTGCTTTCACATATGTGTTTGCTCGATCGAGCACAACATGAAGGAGAGATTTTTAACGGATCGCGCAGGCGAGAAAGAGCAAGGATCGCGATTATCGCCTTTAAGACGTCATCAAGAGCGCAGGAAGCGCAGTCTGAACCTCGATGGCTTTTGCGTCAGGTCGATGATCGGGGCATCGGCCGCGTCGTGGCTTTCGGCAAAAGCTGCGAACTTCCGGGCAAAGGCCGCATCTGCTGCCGCCTTGCGCGGTCCGATCTCCTGCGGAACAAGCATGCCTTTTTCGAAGAGCGAGATCGGCCCGGCGATATGCGGAAACAGCTCTTGCGTTATCTTCCGTTTCGAACCCGGCGCGTCGGCATCCACCTGCGCCTGATAGATGATCAGCCGCTCTTCCGTATCGATCGAAAGCTTGCGGGCCAAGGCGTTGCAAAGACCGATCTGGCTGTTCAACCCGTCGACAAGCGCCTGGAACATTATAATGAAGCGTTCGCGGCGCTGGCTTTCGTGACGCATCGTCTGCTCTTCTTCGGCGATCTTTTCGGCCTGCGCCTTGAGCGCGCGCCGCTCCTCCTCCATTCGCTCCCATTCGGTCTTGCCGCCGTAAAGGCCGATGCGCCCCTGTGTCGTCAGTGCCTTTGCGTTCAGCTCCTTCATGCGCAGCCGTGCAATATCGATGGCATCCACAAGGCGCCGGCGCTGTTCGACAATCGTGACAACGCCGCGCTCAGCCGCCTTGTGGCAGGCAAGCGCGAATTCGCGGTGGCTGCCGACCAATCCGGCAACAGTGTTCGATTTCGACAGCAGGTCGAGCAGCCGCTCGATCACGGGGGCCGCGCGCACGCGCTGACTGTGGAGGTGCCACATGCGTTGCCTCGAAAACCAGCCGGTCAGCTTCTCGCGCGCGGTCAGGCCGCGGAAGCCATCCAGATCCGCCGAAACCTCCGCCGTCAGGCGGTCGAGGCCGGCTACCATTTCGCCAAGCAGCCCATCGAACTCCAGGCGCGCTGTGGCAAAAGCCTGGAACCGGTCGCGCTGCGCCAGAAACGCCTCGTCGTCAGATTGCGCTGCGTTGCGCGCAAAGTCCTCGATGAAGGCAGCGCACGCGGCTGCGTCGGCGCGAATGGTTGAGACAAGCGCATCGGCTGCTTCAAATAGACTGTCGAACGAGGGAGCTTTGCGCACCGGCTTCTCCAGAGAATCTCCGAGCCTAACCTAGCCGCTCGGGGGCCGAAGCTCAAACCGCCTCGGCGCGCCATTCGCCATTCATTGCATCGTCCCAATGCCTGCGGCAGAGCGATACATATTTCTCGTTGCCGCCGACTTCGATCTGCGCGCCCTCGCGCGCAACCTCGCCGTCAGCACCGAGCCGCACGACCATTGTCGCCTTGCGGCCGCAATGGCAGATGGTGCGCACCTCGCGCATCTCGTCTGCAATCGCCAGCAGTTCCTCGGAAGCGGGAAACAGCTTGCCCTGGAAGTCGGTGCGAAGCCCGTAGACCATGACCGGTATGTTCAGCCGATCTACCACGCGGGCGAGTTGCCAGACATGCTCGCGCGTCATGAAATTCGCTTCGTCGACGAAGATGCATGCGATCGGGCCGCCCTCGCCGCTCAGTTCCTTGATGAGTCCGAAAAGATCGGTCTGCCCCTCGAAAGCGATCGCGCTCGCTTCCAGCCCGATGCGCGAACCGATGATACCCTTGCCGGTGCGCTCGTCGAAGGCTGCGATCAAAAGCACGGTGCGCATGCCGCGTTCCTGGTAATTATAGGACGCCTGCAGCAGCATGGTCGATTTGCCGGCGTTCATGGTAGAGTAGTTGAAATAGAGTTTTGCCATCGTTTTCTCCGCATTTTGCTTCTTGAAAGCTCGAATCGGCAAAGAAAAGACCGCAGATTCGATAATCACAGGAAATCCGGAGGAAAAAATCGTAAAATGCCCGGGAAACCGGCCGTGTCATGAAAAATGCGACACGTCGCATTCGGGGTAGCCAATGCGGCGCAAACACACTGAGGTCGCTTGTAAATGTCGGCTATTGATGCTTGGCTTGGGAACCAAAGACTGGGAGTCTAAAATGAAAACAACAAGCGCATTCAAACTGACCACCGCCGCTGCAGTTGCCGCACTTTCCATCGCAACCGCATCATTTGCCGCAGAACCCGAAAGTTGCTCGACCGTCCGTTTCTCGGACGTGGGCTGGACGGACATTACCGCAACCACCGCCGCCGCCGCGGTCGTTCTGAAGAGCCTCGGCTACGAGCCGGACGTCAAGGTCCTCTCTGTACCGGTCACCTATCAGTCGCTGAAGAACAAGGACATCGATGTGTTCCTCGGCAACTGGATGCCGGCACAACAGAAGGACGTCCAACCTTATCTCGATGACAAGTCGGTTGAATCCATCGGAGCCAATCTCGAAGGTGCCAAGTATACGCTTGCCACCAACGCCAAGGGCGCCGAACTGGGCATCAAGGACTTCAGCGACATCGGCAAGCACAAGGACGCCCTTGACGGCAAGATCTACGGGATCGAACCGGGCAACGACGGCAACCGCCTTGTCATGACCCTGATCGAGAAGAACGAGATGGGAATGGGCGGACTGGAAGTCGTCGAGTCCTCCGAACAGGGTATGCTGGCGCAGGTTGCCCGTGCCGAAAAGGACGGTAAGCCGGTCGTATTCCTCGGATGGGCACCTCATCCGATGAACGAGAACTTCAAGATGACCTACCTCACGGGTGGCGACTCCACCTTCGGCCCCAACTTCGGCGGCGCAACGGTCTACACCAACACCCGCGCAGGCTTCGTCACCGAATGCCCGAACGTCGGCAAGTTCGTGTCCAACTTGAAGTTTAGCTTGGAGATGGAAAACCAGATCATGGGCAAGATCCTCAATGATGGCGAGGATCCGCAGGACGCGGCAACCGAATGGCTGAAGGCAAATCCGACGGCAGTCGAGCCATGGCTCGCCGGCGTCACGACCAAGGATGGCAAGGACGCCGCCGCGGCCGTCAAGTCCGGCCTCGGCCTCTGAACCTGACGAAAGGGGCGGCCCACGCACCGCCCCTTTTTGTTTCATCCTGATCTCTGCTCTTTCGGATAGGCGCGCTCCTTGAACTGGATCACCGATTACAAAATCCCTATTGGCCCCGTCGCCAAATCCACCGTCGACTGGCTGACGTCGAGCGGTGAATGGTTTTTCGACAGGCTAGCCTTCGCTCTCTCGCACGTGATCGGCGCATTGCTCTTCATCCTGCAGGCGCCACATCCGCTGATCGTGCTCCTCGCCATCACGGCGATTGCCTATTGGCTCCGTCGCTCGATCGGCGTTGCGGTCTTCACCTTGCTCGGTTTGCTGCTGATCATGAACCAAGGCTACTGGAAGGAGACGACGGAAACGCTGGCGCTCGTTCTCGCCTCCACATTCGTCAGCATGGCGATTGGCATTCCGCTCGGCATTGCCGGGGCAAGACGCGCCTGGGTCTTCTCCATCATGCGTCCCGTGCTCGACCTGATGCAGACGATCCCAACATTCGTCTACCTGATCCCCGCACTCATACTCTTCGGCCTCGGCATGGTGCCAGGCCTGATCGCAACGGTGATCTTTGCCATCCCTGCGCCAATCCGTCTGACCCGCCTCGGCATCATCTCGACACCGCCCTCCCTCGTCGAGGCAGCCGAGTCATTCGGCGCAACCCCGACGCAGGTGCTGCGCAAGGTCGAGCTGCCCTTCGCGATGCCGCAGATCATGGCCGGCCTCACGCAGACGATCATGCTGTCGCTATCGATGGTGGTCATTGCTGCGCTCGTCGGCGCCGATGGCCTTGGAAAGCCCGTCGTTCGCGCACTGAACACGGTGAATGTCTCCATGGGCTTCCAGGCCGGTCTCTGTATCGTCATCTTGGCGATCATTCTCGACCGCATGTTCCGCACGGCTGGCGAAGGAGACGGCGCATGACCTCGGTCCGCTTCGACAATGTCAGCATCATCTTCGGCGACAAGCCGCAAACGGCCCTCTCTCTCGTCGATCAGGGAAAGACCCGCGACGAAATCGGCGCCGCAACCGGTCTCGTTCTCGGCGTCGCCGATGCTTCGCTCACGATCGAGGAAGGCGAAATCCTCGTGCTTATGGGCCTTTCCGGCTCAGGCAAATCGACGCTGCTGCGCGCCGTCAACGGCCTCGCTCCCGTCGTGCGCGGCAAGGTTTCAGTTTCCTCGGCAACCGGGCCGGTAGATCCCTATGCATGCAGCCCGAAGGCGCTGCGCGACCTGCGGATGCACACCGTCTCCATGGTGTTTCAGCAGTTCGCATTGCTGCCCTGGCGTACGGTTGCGGAGAACGTCGGCTTCGGCCTCGAACTTGCCCGCATGCCGGACGCCGAGCGCAAGAAACGGGTCGAGGAGCAGCTTGAACTCGTCAACCTGACGAAGTGGGCGGACCGCAAGGTCAACGAGCTCTCCGGCGGCATGCAGCAGCGTGTCGGCCTCGCCCGCGCCTTTGCGACCGGCGCGCCGATCCTGCTCATGGACGAGCCGTTCTCCGCGCTCGACCCGCTGATCCGCACCCGCCTGCAGGACGAGCTTCTCGAATTCCAGCGGCGCTTGAAGAAGACGATCCTCTTCGTCAGCCACGATCTCGACGAGGCCTTCCGCATCGGCAACCGCATCGCCATCATGGAGGGCGGGCGCATCATCCAGTGCGGCACGCCGCAGGATATCGTCAAAAATCCTGCCGATCAGTATGTCGCCGATTTCGTCCAGCACATGAACCCGATCAGCATGCTGACGGCGCAGGATGTGATGCAACCGGGCCTTGGCCATGCGGCGGGGGCGAGCGTCAGCGCCACGGCGCGCGCCCAAACGCCGCTCGTCGATATTCTCGACGCGCTCGCCCGCCAGCCAGGCAGCATCGGGGTCGTCGAGAACGGCGCCATCATCGGCACGATTTCGGCTCAGGATGTCGTTGCCGGCCTGACCCAGCACCGGCGCAAAGAACAGGCTTGATCCTGACGTCTGCTTCCGTCAAGAAAGTGGACATGAAAGATCAGGCTTCCGTACTCAGGGAAACGGACGAAGAAGCGCGCAAGCTCGCGCGCGTTCTTTTGCGTTCCGCCCGCTATGGTGCTCTTGCCGTGCTCGACCCCGCGACCGGCTTTCCGTTTGCGAGCCGCGTTCTGCTCGGCACTGATATCGACGGCGTGCCTGTCATCCTCGTTTCGGCGCTGTCGACGCATACTAAGGCGCTGGAGGGCGACCCGCGCGCGTCCGTCTTGACTGGCGAGCCCGGCAGGGGCGATCCCCTTGCGCATCCGCGGCTCACCACCCAATGCATTGCCGAACCGGTCGAGCTGAGAAGCGCCGTTCACCAGCGCATCCGCACCCGTTTCCTCGACCGGCATGCGAAGGCGAAGATCTATATCGACTTCCCGGACTTCCGCTTCTTCCGTCTCGTTCCGCAATCGGCCAGCCTCAATGGCGGCTTCGGCCGCGCCTATCTTCTGGAAGGGGCCGACCTCATGATTCTCTCGCCCGCGAACGAGGCCGTTGCCGCGCAGGCAGCGCAGGCAGTGCGAGATTTAGTAGAGGAGCATGCCGACCTGTCCGCAGCGCTTGCGAAGCTTTTTAAGGCACCGGGGGATGCGGGATGGCGCATATGTGGAGTGGATTGCGCAGGGTTCGACGCTATTTCCGGTGATTTGCTCAACCGTTGCGAATTTGAGTCACCCATCGAGAATGCGACGGACATTAAGTCACACATATCTAAAATAGCATACTCGCTACGTGAAATTTAGGTATATACAATCTTCCGGACCAGTTGCTACGTTTTAAACGTCCGCCAACCCCGTCTAACGCCCTGTGCCTATACGGATACATAATTCGCTTAGGAAGATTGGAAATATGAAAACCACTGACCTTTCAGACCACTCTAACGTGGCGGCCGCCCTTTTATCAGCGATGGCAAACCCCAAGCGCCTCCTGATTCTCTGCAGTCTCGTCAAAGGCGAGGTACCTGTCGGCGTCCTTGCGACCCAGGTTGGCCTCAGCCAGTCCGCGCTTTCGCAGCACCTGTCAAAGCTGCGGGCCCAGAAGCTGGTAAAGACCCGCCGTGACGCGCAGACCATCTATTACTCGAGCAATTCGGAACCGGTGATGAAGATCCTGGCAACGCTCGAGGACATTTATGCAGTCCAGGGCCGCAGCAGATCTGCAGCATAATAACGCAGACATTACGTTTGCCAAAAAGCCGTGCTGCCGAGGGATGTTTCCGGAATGGCACGGTGAGCAGTATTTCAGCACGATATTATAACTTTGGCCGGCAAATCTCTCGATTTGCCGGTTTTGTTATTTGCGGCAAAGCTGCGGCATTCCATATGCCAATGGCCGGAACGCGCCATCGATGGCATCCATGGCTTGACGCCCCAAGATGCGCTGATAATTTGACCGGACAGTAAAAATATGGGCGCAAAGCCCCCGGGGGCCCGCGACGGCCAGGAGAACAGAATGTCCAATCGCCTCAACGCACCGAACGATCTTCGCGCCTTCTGGATGCCCTTTACGGCAAACCGGCAGTTCAAGAAGGAGCCGCGCATGTTCGTCGGCGCCAAGGACATGTACTACACGACCCATGACGGCCGTCAGGTGCTTGACGGCACCGCCGGTCTCTGGTGCGTCAACGCCGGCCACTGCCGGCCGAAGATCACCGAAGCGATCCGCGAGCAGGCCGGCGAGCTCGATTATGCCCCAGCCTTCCAGCTCGGCCACCCGAAGGCCTTCGAGCTTGCGAACCGTCTCGTCGATATCGCGCCGGAAGGCATGGACCACGTCCTCTACACCAACTCCGGATCGGAATCGGTGGAGACGGCGCTCAAGGTGGCGCTGGCCTACCATCGGGTGAAGGGCAACGGCTCCCGCTTCCGCCTGATCGGACGCGAACGCGGTTATCACGGCGTCAATTTCGGCGGCATCTCGGTCGGCGGCATCGTCTCCAACCGCAAGATGTTCGGCACGCTTCTGGCCGGCGTCGACCACATGCCGCATACGCATCAGCCGGGCAAGAACACCTTCACCCGCGGCGAGCCGGAACATGGCGGCGACATTGCAACCGAGCTCGAGCGCATCGTCACGCTGCATGACGCTTCCACGATCGCCGCTGTCATCGTCGAGCCGGTCGCAGGTTCCACGGGCGTTCTCATTCCTCCGAAGGGCTACCTGCAGAAGCTCCGCGAAATCTGCACCAAGCACGGCATCCTTTTGATCTTCGACGAAGTCATCACCGGCTTCGGCCGCCTCGGCGCCCCCTTTGCCGCGCAGTACTACGATGTGAAGCCCGATATCATCACCACCGCCAAGGGCCTCACCAACGGCGTCATCCCGATGGGCGCCGTCTTTGTCACCTCCGAGATTCATGACGCCTTCATGAACGGCCCGGAGCACATGATCGAGTTCTTCCACGGCTACACCTATTCGGGCAACCCGATCGCC
Source organism: Rhizobium gallicum bv. gallicum R602sp (assembly GCF_000816845.1). Classification (NCBI taxonomy): domain Bacteria; kingdom Pseudomonadati; phylum Pseudomonadota; class Alphaproteobacteria; order Hyphomicrobiales; family Rhizobiaceae; genus Rhizobium; species Rhizobium gallicum. The sequence goes on from NZ_CP006877.1 coordinate 2,703,458, forward strand.
GCCGCCGCCGCGCTTGCCACCCTCGACACCTACAAGGAAGAAGGCCTGCTCACCCGCGCTGGCGAACTCTCGGATTACTGGGCCGACGCCCTTCACTCGCTGAAGGACTGCCCGAACGTCATCGACATTCGCAACACCGGTCTAATCGGCGCGATCGAACTCGACCCCATCGCCGGCGAACCCACCAAACGCGCCTTCACCGCCTTCCTGAGGGCCTATGAGAACGGCTTGCTGATCCGCACCACAGGCGACATCATCGCCCTTTCCCCGCCGCTCATCATCGAAAGGAAGCACATCGACGAGCTCTTCGGCAAATTGCGCGGAATTTTGCAAAACAACATTTGAGACCGGCGCAAGCGCGCGCTCGAAGGCGGCGACCTCGATCGCGTTGCGGGTCGCCGCCCGCACACAATCCCGGCAGGAAAGACGAGTTCATTTCCAGCCGGAGGTTTCCATGCTCAAGTTCATGCTTTTTATCGCCTTGCTCGTCTCATGCTCAGCCCAGTCGGCATTCGCCGCGGTCGGGTTCCGCGAGATGACCTTGCCGGACAAACAGGGCCGCCCCATGCATGTCGGCATCTGGTATCCCACGGATACCGACCGGCAGCCGGTGATGCTCGGCGACACGCCCGCCTTCAGGGGCCAGCCTGTCGTCAAGGATGCCGAAGCCGTAACCGGCCCTCACCCGCTGGTGCTTCTTTCACACGGCTATGGCGGCAGTTGGCGCAACCTCGCCTGGCTCGCGAGCGAACTTGTCCGCAAAGGCTATGTCGTCGCAGTACCCGACCATCCCGGCACTACCACCTTCGATATGCGGCCACCTCAAGCCGTATTACTCTGGAAGCGCCCGCGCGATCTCAGCCGCGTTATCGACGCGTTGCTTTCCCGTCGCGAGCTTACCGGCGGCATTGCGAGCGACCGCATCGCTGCCATCGGTCATTCGCTCGGCGGATGGACGGTCATCGAACTTGCCGGCGGTCGCTTCGATGCCAAAGATGTAATGAAGAATTGCGTGACACAGTTCGGCTCTCTCTATTGCAAGATATTCAAGGCGTTGGGCATCGGGCGGGACGCAGCCTCCACTTTAGCGATGGGTGCCGATCTCAGCGATCGACGGATCCGCGCGGTCGTCACGCTTGACCTCGGCCCAGGACGCGGCTTTACGCCCCAAAGCCTCGCGTCCGTCCGCGTGCCGGCGCTCGTGTTTGGAGCGGCCGAGGATGTCGACAAGGAGACTGCCGCCAAGTTAGATATCGCCGCCACCAACAGGGACTCTGCCTATTTGGCCCAGTATCTGCCTTCTGCCACGACCTCCTATGCTCTCGTCCCCGGCTCCTTGCATTTCAGTTTTATGCAGCCTTGCAAACCGGGAGCGGCAGCGCTGATTGAGGAGGAAGCTTCGGGCGAAAGCATCGTCTGCAAGGATGGTCAGGGTGTTGATCGAAACGCCATTCATCAACAAGTTGCCGCTATGATCGTCGCCTTCCTGCAAAGAGCCCTTCCAACGAGATAGACCCTGAAAACTTAAAAAAATCGCGATCGCCGCCTGTTCCTTTCCGGATTTGCCGAAGACGGGCCCCGCTTTGTTATCTCCTTGCGTAATCGCAGCAAAATTCATAGAAAATTGATCTGTGCCTTCCGAAGCCAAAAGTGGCCGGAAGGCGCGTTGACCGCACCGTAGCCGTCGTCTTTTGGCGCATCCCTTTGGGGTGTTGAACGAACGGATTTCGTTGTCGCGGCAGTCATCGCGGGCCAGAAGGCCCCACCCAAGGAGAACGAAAATGAGTCTGAAGACTTTGACTGGCGCGACCCTTGTCGCATCGCTGGCCTTTGCGCCATTTGCCTATGCCGACATCACCATCGGCCTGATCGCACCGCTGACCGGGCCTGTTGCCGCCTATGGCGACCAGGTAAAGAACGGCGCGCAGACCGCCGTTGACGAGATCAACAAGAAAGGCGGCATCCTCGGCCAAAAGGTTGTTTTGAAGACTGCAGACGACGCGGGCGAGCCGAAGCAGGGCGTTTCCGCCGCAAACCAGCTCGTCGGCGAAGGCATCCGCTTCGTCGTCGGTCCGGTCACCTCCGGCGTCGCCATCCCCGCTTCCGACGTGCTTGCCGAAAACGGCATCCTGATGGTGACCCCGACGGCGACAGCACCGGACCTCACCAAGCGCGGCCTCACCAATGTGCTGCGCACCTGCGGCCGCGACGACCAGCAGGCCGAAGTCGCCGGCAAATACGTGCTCAAGAACTTCAAGGACAAGCGCGTCGCCATCGTCAACGACAAGGGCGCCTATGGCAAGGGCCTTGCCGACGCCTTTAAGGCAACGCTCAATGCCGGCGGTGTCACAGAGGTCATCAATGATGCGATCACTCCCGGCGACAAGGATTTCAGCGCGCTCACCACCCGTCTCAAAGCCGAAAATGTCGACGTGATCTACTTCGGCGGCTACCACCCGGAAGGCGGCCTGCTTGCCCGTCAGCTCGCCGACCTTTCCGTCAAGGCAACGATCATCGGCGGTGACGGCCTCTCGAATAGCGAATTCTGGAATATCGGCACGCAAGCAGCTGCAGGCACCGTCTTCACCAATGCATCCGATGCGACGAAGAGCGCTGACTCCAAGGCAGCCTCCGACGCGCTTGCCGCCAAGAACATCCCGGCCGAAGCCTTCACGCTGAATGCTTTCGCGGCCGTCGAAGTCCTCAAGGCCGGCATTGAGAAGGCTGGCAGCGCCGAAGATTCCGAAGCTGTCGCCGCCGCCCTCAAGAGCGGCGAACCGATCGCAACCGCGATCGGCAAGCTCACCTATGGCGAAACCGGCGATCTCACCTCGCAGAGTTTTGCGCTCTACAAGTGGGAAGGCGGCAAGATCGTCGCCGCCGAATAAGGCCTGTCATTGACCGGGCGTCGTATCGGCGCCCGGTTTTCATTTGTGGAGCAGTCTCGCTTATAGCGCATTGTCCGGCACTTCAGTTATAACGGACGGATAGCAGAAACGAGGATGCCCATGACCAGCAAGCTCGAACGCCTCATCGACCAGGGCACAGGCCGCCTGCCGGCCGATATCGTCTTGAAAGGCGGACGTTTCTTCGATCTCGTGACCGGCGAGCTGGTCGAATCCGACATCGCCATCGGCGGCGATCGCATCGTCGGGACCTGCGGCACATATGAGGGAGAAACCGAGATCGCCATCTCCGGCAAGATCGTCGTTCCAGGTTTCATCGACACGCATCTCCACATCGAATCCTCGCTTGTCACACCGCATGAATTCGACCGCTGCGTTCTGCCCTATGGCGTCACCACCGCCATCTGCGATCCGCACGAGATTGCCAATGTGCTCGGCACCGACGGCATCCAGTTCTTCCTCGATTCGGCGCTCGAAACGATCATGGACATCCGCGTCCAGCTCTCCTCCTGCGTGCCCGCCACACATCTTGAGACATCCGGGGCGGATCTGCCGATCGAGAGGCTCCTGCCCTTCCGCGATCATCCCAAGGTCATCGGCCTTGCGGAATTCATGAATTTCCCAGGCGTGATCCACAAGGACCCGGTCTGCATGGAAAAGCTCGAAGCATTCCAGGGCAGCCATATCGACGGCCACGCGCCATTGCTGCGCGGGATAAACCTCAACGGCTACCTCGCGGCCGGAATCCGCACCGATCATGAATGCACGACCGCAGCAGAGGCCCTCGAAAAGATCAGCAAGGGCATGCAGATCCTCGTCCGCGAAGGTTCGGTCTCGAAGGACCTGAAGGCCTTGATGCCGATCATCACCGAGCGTCTATCGCCCTATCTCGCGCTCTGCACCGACGACCGCAACCCGCTCGACATCGCCGAGCAGGGTCATCTCGACTACATGATCCGCACCGCGATCGCGAGTGGTGTCGAGCCGCTTGCGATCTACCGCGCCGCCTCGATCTCCGCCGCCCGCGCCTTCGGATTGATGGATCGGGGGCTCATCGCGCCTGGCTGGCGCGCCGATCTCGCCGTCATCGATAGCCTGGAGCGCTGCAAAGCCGAGATCGTCATTTCCGGCGGCCGCCGCGTCAGCGATGAACTCTTCGCCACCCGCAAGCCGGTCGCGCCAGTGGGTCTCGACAGCGTGAAGGCGCGACCCGTCAACGCTGCTCATTTCGGCGTCCCGGCCACCGAAGGCGAGACGCCGGTCATCGGCGTCACCCCCGGCAAGATCATCACCGAATTTCGCCGGCACCGCCTTCCGGCAAAGGGAAACCAGACGGGCATCGACCTCGAAAACGACATCATCAAGGTCGCCGTCATCGAGCGTCACGGCAAGAACGGCAACCACGCCAACGGCTTCGTCCAGGGCTTTGGCTTAAAGAAAGGAGCGATCGCCTCCACCGTCGGCCATGACAGCCACAACATCTGTGTCGTCGGCGTCAGCGAGGAGGATATGGCGTGCGCGGCCAACCGCCTCGGCGAAATCAAAGGCGGCTTCGTGGTCGTCGAGGACGGCAAGGTGACCGGCGAAATCGCCCTCCCCGTCGCCGGCCTGATGAGCCTCGAACCTTACGAAAAGGTCCGCGACACCCTCCACCATCTGCGAAAGGCAGCTTACGCACTCGGCGCCACGCTGGAAGAGCCCTTCCTTCAGCTCGCCTTCCTGCCGCTGCCCGTGATCCCGCACCTGAAGATTTCGGACCGGGGCATGGTGGACGTGGATCGGTTTGTCCTGATCGGGTGAAAGCCTTTCGATAAGCCGTTGAAGTGATCCCTGCGACAGCCTGCGTCAAATCCGGCTACAAAGCGCGCTTAGCGCTTCAAGCTGAATCGATTCCCTGCCGGCCAATCCGCCAGAGCCCGGCATATCGACGTGCTCGCCAAGCGTCATTCCCACGGGCAATCTAAACTCCGCCGGCTTGCGGGTCAGGTTGAAGACGAAGAGTAGTTTCTCGCCATTTTTCTCGCGCGTGAATGCCAAGAGATCCTGATTTGTACCGATGAATTCCATATCGCCGTCAAGCAACGCTGGATGCCGCTTCCGGAATTCCAGCATCTGACGATAATGAGTGAATACCGAGTTTACGTCCTCTTCCTGCGTATCGACGGAAAGGGCTGCCTGCTCGTAGGGAACGGGCAGCCAGCTTTTCTCTGCCGAGGTAAAGCCTGCATGCGCCTTGCCGGCCTCCCAGGGCATCGGCGTGCGGCATCCGTCGCGGCCCTTGAAGGCGGGCCAGAAGCGGATGCCGTAAGGATCGCGCAGATCCTCGAAGGCAAGTTCCGCTTCGGCAAGTCCCAGCTCTTCGCCCTGATAAAGGCAGATCGAGCCGCGCAGCGCCGCCAGCACGGAAATTGCCAGCTTGGCGATGATTGACCGCTCCTCCTGAGCTTTTGCAAACCGGCTCACATGGCGCTTGACGTCATGGTTGGAGAAGGCCCAGCATACCCAGCCGTCGACAACCGTCTTTTGAAAGGTCTCGACGCAGTTGCGGATATGCGCGGCCGTGAAATCCGGTCCGAGCAGATCGAAGGTGTAGCACATGTGCAGCTTGTCGCCGCCGCTCGTATAGGCCGCGACGGTCTTCAGCGACCGCGCCCCGTCGCCGACCTCGCCGACCGTCGCTCGCCCTTCATATTGATTGAGCAGCGCCCGCAAGCGCTTCAGGAAATCGAGGTTTTCCGGCTGCGTCTTGTCGTGGAGATGGTTCTGCATGCCGTAGGGGTTGCTGTCCGGCGCATCGAGACCGCCGTCGCTCGTATCCGGCTCATGGGGCGGATTGTCGCGAAGCAGCTTATCGCAGAAGTAATAGTTGACCGTATCGAGCCGGAAGCCGTCGACGCCGCGGTCGAGCCAGAATTTCACGGTCTTCAGCACCGCATCCTGGACTTCCCTGTTGTGGAAGTTGAGGTCCGGCTGCGAGGTCAGGAAATTGTGCTGGTAATATTGGCGCCGCACGCCATCCCATTCCCAGCCCGGTCCGCCGAAGATCGAAAGCCAGTTGTTCGGCGCCGTGCCGTCGCGCTTCGGGTCGGCCCAGACGTACCAGTCCGCCTTGGGATTCGTGCGGCTCGAGCGGCTTTCGACAAACCACGGATGCTGGTCGGAGGTATGCGAGATCACCTGGTCGATGATGACTTTTAACCCCAGCGAATGGGCGACACCCATCATCTCGTCGAAATCATCAAGCGTCCCGAAGATCGGATCGACGTCGCAGTAGTCCGAGACGTCGTAGCCCATATCAGCCATCGGCGATTTGAAGAAGGGCGAGAGCCAGATCGCATCGACGCCGAGATTGGCGATATGCGGGAGGCGGCGGGTAATGCCCTTGAGGTCGCCAAGACCGTCACTGTTCGTATCCTGAAACGACCGTGGATAAACCTGATAGATGACCGCACCCCGCCACCAGTCCGCTGCCTGTATCGCCATTTGCCGGATTCTCCGCGCCATTCGAAATGCGCACAGACTAAAGCCCGGAAAACAAAAAACAACCGCGCCGATGACCTCTTTTGGGCGGGACGCTCATAGCAAAGAAAACGCCGCCTGCGGGCTTGTCCACACCTTTAGCAACCCTCTTTCATTGGGGGTTGCAACGCCAAACCTTTGCGATAAGGTGCGCATTGACTTGCACGTAACAGGTCAAAAACCGGGAACAAATGACTAAGAATAGGCAAAAAAGCCTGGAAAGGTGGCCCAATATGACTCATACAACGAAAAAATTTCTAGCCTCAGCAATGCTTGGCACATTGCTGGCTTTCTCGGCCCACGCGGCCACGCTCAATATCCACAATGGCGGCGATCCGGCATCGCTCGATCCGCAAAAGCTCTCCGGCGACTGGGAGAATCGCATTGCCGGCGACATCTTCGAAGGACTCGTGGCCGAAGATGCTAAGCTCAATCCGATTCCGGGCCAGGCCCAAAGCTGGACCGTTTCGGACGACGGCAAAGTCTACACCTTCAAGCTGCGCGACGGCATCAAGTGGTCCGACGGCCAGCCGGTAACGGCCGGAGACTTCGTCTTCGCCTTCCAGCGCCTCATGGACCCGAAGAATGCCGCCGACTACGCCTATCTGCAGTTCACCGTCAAGAATGCCGAAAAGATCAACAAGGGCGAGATCACCGATTTCAGCCAGCTCGGCGTCAAGGCAATCGACGATAAGACGCTCGAGATTACGCTCGAAGCCCCGACGCCGTACTTCATCGGCGCGCTCACTCACTACACCGCATATCCATTGCCGAAACACGTCGTCGAAGCCAAGGGAGCGGACTGGGTCAAGATCGGCAACATCGTCACCAACGGCCCCTACAAGCCCGTCGAGTGGGTGCCGGGGTCGCACGTTACAACCGTCAAGAATGACCAATATTATGGTGTCAAAGACCTGAAGATCGACGGCGCGAAGTTCTTCGTGCTTGAAGACCAGGAAGCCGCGCTGAAGCGCTACCGTGCCGGCGAGTTCGACATCCTTACTGACTTCCCGACCGATCAGTACGAATGGATGAAGAAGAACCTGCCCGGTCAGGCGCACGTGGCGCCGTTCTCCGGCCTCTATTACTACGTGATCAACTCGAGCAAGCCGCCGTTCAGCGACAAGCGCGTCCGCCAGGCTCTTTCGATGGCGATCAATCGCGAGGTCATCGGCCCGCAAATTCTCGGAACAGGTGAACTGCCCGCTTATTCGTGGGTGCCGCCGGGTACGGCCAACTACGGCGAGCCGGCCTACGTCTCCTGGAAGGATTTGCCCTACAGCGAGAAGGTCGTCGAAGCTAAGAAACTGCTTACGGAAGCAGGTTTCGGCCCTGACCGTCCACTAACGGCACAGCTCAAGTATAACACCAACGACAACCACAAGCGCATCGCCGTGGCGATTGCCGCCATGTGGAAGCCGCTCGGCGTGAATATCGAACTCGTCAATGCCGAGACCAAGGTGCATTATGATCAGCTGAAAAGTGGCGAAGTGGAAATCGGCCGCGCCGGGTGGCTTGCCGATTACAACGATCCGGACAACTTCCTGAACCTGCTCGTTACCGGCGTTCAGATGAACTATGGCCGCTGGTCTAGCCCTGAATACGACAAGCTGATCAAGGAAGGCAACGCGCAGACGGATCTGGCAAAGCGCGCCGAAATCTTCAAGAAGGCCGAGCAGCTGGCGCTGGACGATTCCGCCGCCCTGCCGATCTACTATTACGTCTCGAAAAACGTCGTCTCGCCGAAGATCGAGGGCTTCGTCGACAACGTGCAGGACATCCACCGTACGCGCTGGCTGTCGATGAAAGAGTAAGGAAAACGGCCCTTCCCGCGGACTGCGGGTAGGGCCGGTCCACGATCATGATCAAATATGCACTCCGTCGATTGCTGTCGACGATCCCCGTTCTCTGGATCGCCGTCACAGCCTGTTTTTTCGTTTTGCGCCTTGCCCCCGGCGGCCCCTTCGATGGCGAAAGGCCATTGCCGCCGGTCATCATGAAGAACCTTGCGGCCCACTACAATCTGGATAAGCCGCTGATCCAGCAGTATATGATCTATGTCGGCGACCTGCTGAAAGGCGATCTTGGCCCGTCCTTCGCCAGCGAAGATTTCACCGTCGGGCAGCAGATCATGATCGGTCTGCCGTATACCTTTACGATCGGCACCGCCGCCTTCCTGCTCGCCATCCTTGTCGGCGTCATCGTCGGCTGTCTTGGGGCGCTCTACCAGAACAAGACGCCCGACTATACCCTGGGCGCACTCATTCTGATCGGCGTCGTGCTTCCCAACTTCCTGATCGCCCCGATCCTGCAGCTCGTTTTCGGTATCCGTCTCGGATGGCTCCCAGTCGGCGGCTGGGGTGACGGCTCCTTCAAGTTCCTTGTCATGCCGATCGTCGTTCTGGCGCTGCCGCATGCCGGCCGCATATCGCGCATCACCCGCGGCTCGATGATCGAGGTCATGAACCAGAACTTCATCCGGACCGCCAAGGCAAAAGGCATCGGTCCGCGCCTGACGGTCATGCGCCACGCGCTGAAACCCGCCATGATGCCCGTCGTCTCCTATCTCGGACCGGCGGCAAGCTATCTTCTCACCGGCTCGCTGGTTGTCGAGAGCGTCTTCGGACTGCCCGGCATCGGCCGCTATTTCATCACTGCAGCGCTGAACCGCGACTACGGCATGGTTCTTGGAACGGTCATCTTCTACATGGTGCTGATCGTCTTCCTCAACCTTCTCGTCGACATCGCCTATGCGTGGCTCGATCCGAAAGTGAGAAACCGATGATCCTCAACCCCGCAAAACGCGAGCTGCTCGCCGCCGAGTTGCTGCAGGCCGAAGGCCTAGCCCCCGAAGGCCGTTCGCTCACCAAGGATGCTCTTCGGCGCCTGTCACGCAACAAGGCCGCGGTAATCTCCATCGCGGTGCTGGCGCTGCTCGTCCTCCTCGCCTTCCTCGGCCCTTACTTCATTCCCTTCAACTATGAGGATCCGGACTGGGCCGCCTTCCGCACGCCCCCGGACTTTGCAAGCGGGCATTACTTCGGCACCGATCCGAATGGCCGCGATCTTCTGGCCCGCGTGCTTTACGGCACCCGTGTCTCGCTTGCCGTCGCGCTGACGGCAACCGTCGTCTCCGTCGTCATCGGCGTGCTCTACGGCGCCGTCTCCGGCTATATCGGCGGCAGGCTGGATTCGATCATGATGCGTTTCGTCGATATCATGTATGCCCTTCCCTACATCCTGTTCGTCATCCTGCTGATGGTGATCTTCGGCCGTAACGTCTATCTGCTCTTCGCCGCGATCGGCGCGCTGGAGTGGCTGACCATGGCCCGCATCGTCCGCGGCCAGACGCTGTCGATCAAGCAGCGCGAATTCATCGAGGCTGCACGCGCCTCCGGGCAGAGGCCTTTCAAGATCATCCTCAAGCACGTCATTCCGAACCTGATCGGCCCGGTGGTCATCTTTGCGGCCCTCACCGTTCCCGAAATCATCGCCACGGAGAGCTTCCTTTCCTATCTCGGCTTCGGCGTTCAGGAGCCGCTGACCTCGCTCGGCACGCTGATTGCCGAAGGCACCGATGCAATGGAGAGCATGCCCTGGCTGCTGGTCTTCCCGGCAAGCTTCCTCGTCGCCCTGCTGCTCAGCCTGCTCTTCATCGGCGACGGCCTGCGCGACGCGTTCGACCCGAAGGATCGCTAACGATGACCGACAACCTTCTCGAACTCAAAGACTACTCGATCACCTTCGAAACGCCGGACGGCCAGGTGAAGGCCGTCTCCAACATGAACCTCACGATCAAGCGCGGCGAGCGCATCGCGATCGTCGGCGAGTCCGGCTCCGGCAAAAGCCAGACTTTCCTTGGCATCATGGGATTGCTCGCCAAGAACGGCAAGACCAGCGGCCAGGCGCTGCTCGAAGGCAGGGATGTGCTGTCGCTGAAGCCACGTGAACTCGATCGGGTGCGCGGCAAGGACATGGCCATGGTTTTCCAGGATCCGATGACCGCCTTGAATCCGTCTCTCAGGATTTCCCGCCAACTGACGGAACAGCTTGAGGTTCATCGCGGTTTCACGGCGCGCGCAGCCTCAGCCGAAGCGCTCGATATGCTGAAGCGGGTCGGCATCCCCGACCCCACGCGTCGCTTCAACCTCTATCCGCACGAGCTCTCGGGCGGCATGCGCCAGCGCATCGTGATTGCCATGGCACTGCTCACCAAGCCGAAGCTGCTGATTGCCGACGAGCCCACCACCGCGCTCGATGTCACCATCCAGGCGCAGATCCTCGATCTCTTCAACGATCTGACGGCCGAGATGAATACGGCGCTCGCGATGATCACCCACGATCTTGGCGTCGTTGCCGGCCTCGCCGATCGCGTCGCGGTCATGTATGCCGGCCGCATAGTCGAGGAAGCGCCGGTCGACGAGCTCTTTGAAAATCCGGCACATCCCTATACGGCGGCGCTGCACGCAGCGATCCCGCGCCCGGACCAGGACGTCGACCAGCTCGTCGTCATTCCCGGGCGGCCGCCGAACCTGCAGCACCTGCCGAAGGGCTGCAACTTCTCGCCGCGCTGTCCCAAGGTAGAAGACGATTGCATCGATCGTCCGCCGCCGCTCGAAACGCTTTCACCACGCCATTGCGCAGCCTGCTTCCACCCCTTCCCGCGTATCGAGGAGCTTCTCAATCATGGCTGAACGATCGCTGTTGCGGGTCGAGAACCTGACGACCCAGTTCGAACTGCCCTCCAAAGGCTTCTTCAAGCCGCCGGTGATGCTGACGGCCGTCAACAATGTCAGTTTCGACTTGAAGGAGGGCCGCACGCTCGGCATCGTCGGCGAATCCGGCTGCGGAAAGTCCACGCTCGGCCGCTCCATCCTGCGGCTTCTACGCTCGCAGGAGGGCCGCATCCTCTGGCAGGGCCGCAACTTGCTAAACCTGTCGGACGAAGAGATGCGCGCCGCGCGCCGCGACATGCAGATCATCTTCCAGGATCCGATCGCATCGCTCGACCCGCGCATGACGGTCGGCGACATCATCGCCGAGCCGCTGACCGTCTTCGAGCCGAAACTTTCCAAAGCGCAGCGCCTCGAACGTGTGCGCGAGATCATGACTGCTGTCGGCCTCGTGCCGGAAATGATCAACCGCTACCCGCATGAGTTTTCCGGCGGTCAGGCACAGCGCATCGGCATTGCCCGCGCGGTCGTGACGAGGCCGAAGCTCATCATCTGCGACGAGCCGGTATCTGCCCTCGACGTTTCGATCCAGGGGCAGGTCATCACGCTCCTGCGCAAGCTCCGGAAAGAGTTCGGCCTGACGCTGATCTTCATCAGCCACGACCTTTCCGTCGTGCGGCTGATCTCGGACGACGTGCTGGTGCTCTATCTCGGCAAGGTGGTGGAAGCCGGTGATTGCCAGACGGTCTTCGAACATCCTGCGCATCCTTATACGCAGGCACTCTTTTCGGCCGCACCCATCCCCGATCCGAAGCTTGCCCGCCAGCGCACACGCATTCGCCTTCAGGGCGATCCGCCCTCGCCGCTGAACCCGCCGAAGGGCTGCGTCTTCTCGCCCCGCTGCTGGAAGGCGACGGATATCTGCCGGACGGAAATGCCGCCGACCGAGCATGTGCGCCCGGGTCAAACGGCAGCCTGTTACCATATGGACCGGTAAATCGCGTCCGCTCTGGGTCAGCTCGCGCGCAACACGCGCGTTGCCCAGCGCCTGCCCCGGAGCGGAACAATCGCGCTCCGGGGCAGTTCTCCCCTTACACAAGCATGCGGGTCACAGCAGGGTTCCGAAGGAGGAGAAATTGCTCAAGCTGATATCCAATGCCGGCCTTGTGCTGGCGCTCACATTCGGGGGCGCTGTCGCGCCCGCATCCTTTGCTCAGGCTCAGGACGTCCAGTTCCGTATCGGCCCGGACGGCGTGGGTATCTACGAACGCGATCGCGATGATCGTTATCGCGACGACTACCGCCGGGGCTGCAGCCCGCGCGAGGCACAAATCGCCGCCCGCGATTCCGGCCTTCGCCGGCCTGAGGTCGTCCGTGTGACGAGGCGCAGCGTCACGGTGCAAGGCTGGACCCGTTATGGCCCGGACCGCATCGTCTTCGCCAACCGCCGCGGCTGCCCGGAGATCGGATAGGCAAACGAACGATCTGCGACATGAGCCCGCCGTCACGCCGGCGGGCTTTTTCACCACTATTTCTGAGGTTTGCGCCCCGTTTGTGAGCCTGTAACTCTTGACGATTGCCCTTCCACTCGCCTTCGCCATGAGGATTGCCCAACGTGGTGGGCATTCTACCATGAAAACACACAGGCCTAGACGCTGATGCAGCGCTGCTTTTGCCACCGCCTTTCCGGCCCAGGCCGAAGATCTGACGTTCAAGCACATCAACGGCGGGCATCGAAGAGTGGGAGGATGATGTCTCCGGCAAGCAGGTCCTGAAGCCGGGCGAAACGATCAGCATCACCATCGCCGATGGCCGCGATGTCTGGAAATACGACATGCGCTTCGAATTCGACGAGGCTTCCGACCTCTGTTCGACCGAGGACCGGCAGGCTCTCTGCCAGCTCGGCAGCTACACGATCCACGAAAGCAATCCGCCATTGGCCTCAAACCTGTCTCGCAAGCGGGCGGGGCTGGTTATTCCGGTGGCTGCCGTCCAACCGGCAATGCCTGCGCTTGCCTCCAAACGCCTCTGCGCGTAATCAGCAGACGCGGAGAATTTTCGGGAGGCAGTTTTGAACGGACGGTTCTTATCGATCGGTGAGTGCATGGTGGAGCTTTCGCAGGCAGGCGGCGGCCTGCTGAGAAAGGGTTTCGCCGGCGATACGCTGAACACCGCCTGGTACGCTCGCGCCTGCATACAGCCCGCCTGGAGCGTCGATTATTTCACCGCGCTTGGCGATGACGCCATGTCGGACGAGATGATCGCCTTCTTCGAAGAAGCAGGCATCGGCACGAATCTCATCAGGCGCATCAAGGGCAAAGCGCCCGGCCTTTACATGATCAACCTCAGGAACGGCGAACGCTCCTTCAGCTACTGGCGCGACAACTCCGCCGCCAGGCAGCTTGCCGCCGATCCCGACCGATTGCGCGAAGCGATCGAAGGTACAGACGTCGTCTATTTTTCGGGCATCACGCTCGCCATTCTTCCGCGCGAAGACGCCGACACGCTGCTTGCCGAAACCCGCCGCGCCAAGGCCGCAGGAAAATTCGTGGTCTTCGATCCGAACATTCGCCCGCGCCTGTGGGCGAGCTATGACGTCATGCATACGACGATCAGCGAAGGCGCCCGCTCCTCTTCCCTCGTCATGCCGAGCTTCGACGACGAGGCCCTGCATTTCGGCGACGACTCCATCGAAGCCACCATCCATCGCTACCGTGCCCTCGGCGCACCGAACGTGCTGATCAAGAACGGCGCGGACGGCGCGACGCTGAACTTCGCCGGCCAGGAGGACTTCGTACCGGCCGAAACGGTCAAGGAGGTCGTCGATACGACCAGCGCCGGCGACAGCTTCAACGGCGCGTTCCTCGCCAAATATCTCGAGACGAAGGATGCGGTCGCCAGCGCCTGTTTCGCGGTGAAGGTTGCCGCGCGTGTCGTCAGCGAGCACGGTGCACTCGTGGCAAAGGATAAGCTCGGGCTCTGAACCTCGATCGGCAGCCTGTAATAAATCCATCACAGAGAAGCCTCAAAATAAGCACGCGGGAATCACGTTCCTTACGCCCGCTTGGGGTTGTGCCGCTGCCGCCCGATACGGCGTGGCGTGGATGGAAAACGGGACATGCTGCAACATCCGTCGAATAACGATCGCGGCGAGAGCTGGGCCAATAGCGCGCCTGGAAGCTTGCCCGAGAGGCTGGTGATCGTCACCGACGCCTGGCATCCGCAGGTCAATGGCGTTGTCCGCTCGATCGAGAATACCAACCGCGAACTCGCGAAACTGGGGGTCGAAGTGTCCATGGTGACGCCCGAGCGCTTCAGCAGCTTCCCCTGCCCGACCTATCCGGAAATTCGCCTTTCGATCGCCAATTACCGCCGCGTCGCCCGCGAGATCGAAAAGCACAAGCCGTCCTATGTGCATATCGCCACCGAAGGCCCGCTCGGGCTGACGGCGCGGCGCTGGTGCCTGAGTACCCGCATGCCGTTTTCCACCAGCTACCACACGCGCTTCCCGGAATATGTCTCGGCCCGTCTGCCGATCCCGAAGCGCTGGCTCTACGCCTTCGTGAAGTGGTTCCACAATTCCGGCGCCGGCTGCATGGTGGCAACGCCGAGCCTTGCCCGCGAGCTGTCGGAAAAAGGCATCCGCAACCTGATGCCCTGGAGCCGCGGCATCGATGCCGCGCAGTTCCGCCCGATGGAACTGGAAGAAAAGCCTTTCGGCCTGCAGCGCCCCATCTACATGACGGTTGGACGGGTGGCGTTGGAAAAGAACCTGCCCGCCTTCCTCGATCTCGACCTGCCCGGCTCCAAAGTCGTGGTCGGCGACGGCCCTGCCCGCGCCGAGCTGGAAAAGCGCTATCCGGACGTGTTCTTTACCGGCCTGAAATTCGGTGAGGAGCTTGCCGGGATCTATGCACAGGCCGATGTCTTCGTCTTCCCGTCGCTGACCGATACCTTCGGCAACACGATCCTGGAAGCGCTCGCCTGCGGCGTTCCCGTTGCCGCTTTTCCCGTCACCGGCCCCCTCGACATCATCGGCGAGGATGGCGAGGTCGGCGCACTGCACGCAGACCTAAAGGTGGCGTGCCTCGGCGCATTGTCCGCCTCGCGCGAGAAGGCACGGGATCTTGCCCTGCAATATTCCTGGGAAGCGGCAACGCAGCAGTTCATCAACAATATCCGCGCCGCCAACGGCGTCATTACGCCGAAATGGAAGAAGGCCTGGCAATATGCCAAGACCCTGCCCAAAAGCAGAAAGGCCGGCGATGCCGCCGGCCCGATGAAATCCGGAACCTGATTTTTCACTTGTGCAGGGCACTGCGCAGCGTGTCGCTGGCAAGCGTGATGGCGCTGCGGACGGCCGGGGTTTCGCTGATGGCGTTCAAGAGCACGAAGTCGTGGATCGTGCCGTTGTAGCGGACCGAGGTGACCTTCACGCCGGCCTGCGAAAGCTTGCGGCCATAGGCCTCGCCTTCGTCGCGCAGCACGTCGTTCTCATCGGTGACGATCAGTGCCGGCGGCAGGCCGTTCAGCTGTTCCAGCGAAGCGTTGAGCGGTGTTGCCGTCGGGTCCTTGCGCTTGGCTTCGTCCGGCAGATAAGCGTTCCAGAACCACTTCATCGCTTCCTTGGTGAGCCACGGGCCGTTGGCGAATTGATTGTATGAGCGGGTCTCAAAATTCGCGTCGGTGACCGGGTAGAACAGTACCTGTTGCTTGAGGGCCGGGCCGCCGCGCTCCTTGGCAAGCAGGGTGACGGCCGCCGTCATGTTGCCGCCGACGCTGTCACCGGCAACGGCTACGCGGCTCGCATCGACCTTGAACTCGTTGGCATGCTCCACGACATACTTCGTTGCGGCATAGGCCTGCTCGATGGCGATCGGATAGCGCGCCTCGGGCGAACGCTCGTAGTCGACGAAAACGACCGCAGCATTGGCGCCATTGGCAATCTCACGGACGAGGCGGTCATGCGTATCGGCATCGCCCAGCACCCAGCCGCCGCCGTGGAAATACATAACGACCGGCAGCGCGCCCTTGGCATTTTCAGGGCGGATGATCCGGAGCTTGATGCTGCCCGTCGGGCCGGCCTTGACCGTCCTGTTTTCTTCATGGACTGCGGGCTTCTTCACCTCGCCCTTCTGCGCGCCGGCGAGAATATTGCGGGCCTCAGCCGGAGAGAAGGTATAGATCGGCTTGCTGCCGGCAAGTGCATCGATGAATTTCTGCGTGGCCGGCTCCAGCACGGGATCGGCAGCGGCGCCAAGGGCCGAGGCGGCCAGGATCACGGCTGTGGAAAGTGCGGTCTTGATGGTCGACATTGTCTTGTCCTCTCAGTTTGCTGTTCGTTGCGAATGGATTTTATATCGCGCACGATTGTTTATTGCGCAATTAAAAATGACGCATTGCTGCCATGCACTAAAATCGCTTGCTATTATTTATCGCACGATTAAATTGATGTATTTCCGGAGACATGCCATGCAGGCGCAACCAGAACTCGACAATTTCATCTGCTTCGCCATGTATACGGCAAGCCACGCGATGAACCGCGTCTACAAGCCGTTGCTCGACGCGCTCGGCCTCACCTATCCGCAATATCTGGTGATGGTCTCGCTCTGGCAGGAGGACGGCCAGACCGTCGGCGGCCTTGGCGAAAAGCTCTTTCTTGAATCGAGCACGCTTACCCCTTTGCTGAAGCGCCTCGAAGCCGCCGGCCATATCCGCCGCGAGCGCAGTAAGGAAGACGAACGCGTCGTCATCATCCGCCTGAGCGGGGAAGGCATCGCACTGCAAGAAAAGGCCGCCGCGATTCCCAACTGCATCGCCGGCGCTACCGGCCGGGACGCCGCCGGCCTCGCGCGCCTGCAGGGCGAGATCGTGGCGCTACGCGAGGCGTTGAACGGGAGTGTGGCGGCTGAGAAGGGCGAATGTTAGCTTTGACTGGCTGCCCCCCGACTTCGCCTTCCGGCTTAAAACGGCCATAGCAAAAACGTCGACGGTACTCTCAGAACCAGACATCAGCGAGCGTGCGCAACGCCATGGCGGCGCCAGACGGTGCAATTGCAAATCGTGGCACCGGTATTTGTGCTCGAAACTCCGAGCGCGCAGCGCCCCAATGACAGAGCCGCGCGTAACCTCAGGCGCCATGTGTGTCGGCAGTGCCATGGTTACCCTTTCACTTTTGTTCGTCCCGGCATGTTTTGCACAGCAAAGAACGATGACTTTGCCGGTCGGTGGATCATGATCGCTTACCCAGCAAATCAGGCCTGCCCCGAAAACGATGCCGATGACGCAAAAAGCCGCCTCGATGAGCATCGTGATTGGACTTCCGCGCCCGCTGGAGTCAATCTTATTTCAGGGCAAAAGTGTAAGGGGGCGGAGCAGCCATCGTCTGAATCGGAGGCTAAAATGAAACATCAAGCACTTGACCAACTGCGGACCGTCGCAAACGTCAACCTGGATCAGCCGCGCCGGCCGATGTCGCGCAGCGAGCGCCTGCAGCGCTGGGCAGAGATCCTCGAGCAGTTCCCGAACCGGCATCTCTCGACACTGCACCAGACAGAATATCAGCCGGAAGCAGGGCGCGACATCATGCGCGCCGACAATTCGCCGATCTCCGTCGCCTTCAAGGATCCTGTGCTGCGTGCAGCCGGGATGGAAAACGACACCTATGGCGAAGCAAAGCGGTTTTTCGAGTTGACCGACAGGGAGTTGCATAAGGTCATCTGCTACTGCCACTTCGGCGCTACGGTAAACGCTGCAACCGCTGCCCGGCAAATCCGCTCTTTCTACGCTGAAGGAAAGCGCGGCATGCTCCATCGGCTGCGCGCGGCGTTCCTCGACTAGGCGCGCCAAGGTTTCGTAGGGTCATTGCTGGAGCCGCCGTCGGCAGCTCCAGCTTTTCCGCGCGCCGTGCGGCGGCGTATTTCCCGAACAGGAGTGAAAGGCGGCTATCGCTTCTTCTTCGACTCGTACGGATTGTCCGGCGAGCGGTAATGGATGCGGATCGGCACGCTCGGCATGTCAAAATCCTCGCGCAAACCATTGATGAGATAGCGCGTATAGGATTCCGGCAGCGCGTCGGAACGCGTGCAGGAAATCATGAACGCCGGCGGGCGGGCCTTTACCTGCGTCATGTATTTCAGCTTGATGCGGCGGCCGGAAACGGCCGGCGGCGGGTGCTGCACCTGTTGCTGCTCCAGCCAGCGGTTGAGCCGCGCCGTCGAAATGCGCTTGTTCCACACCTTGTCGGTATCGATGATCGACTGCATGAGCTTGTCGAGCCCGCGGCCGGTCTGGCCGGAAATCGGAACGGCGCGGATGCCGCGCGCCTGCGGGAGCAGGCGATCGGTCTTTTCGCGCAGGTCGGCGAGGACGGCCTGCGGATCCTCGATCATGTCCCACTTGTTGAAGGCGAGAACGGCCGCACGGCCTTCGCGCAGTACCAGGTCGACGATGTGCAGATCCTGTTTCTCGAAGGGGATCGTTGCGTCGAAGACCACGACAACAAGTTCGGCAAAACGGATCGCGCGCAGCGCATCGGCAACCGAAAGCTTCTCCAGCTTTTCGATCACCCTCGCCTTGCGGCGCATGCCGGCAGTGTCGAACATCTTGATCGTGCGGCCGCGCCAATCCCACTCGACGGAGATGGAATCGCGCGTGATGCCAGCTTCCGGCCCCGTCAGCAGCCGGTCCTCGCCGAGGAAGCGGTTGATGAGCGTCGACTTGCCGGCATTCGGCCGTCCGACGATTGCAACCCGTAGCGGCTTGGTATCGTCGTAGGCGGGCTCTTCGTCCTCTTCCCCCTCCACTTCGGACCGCGCAACGTCCACGTCGGTAACGGCGACGTCTTCCTTCGGCGGATAGGCGCGCTCCTTGCCGAGCGCGGCGACGATCGCGTCGCGCAGGTCGAGCATGCCCTGCCCGTGTTCGGCCGAGATCGGCGTCGGTTCGCCGAGACCGAGTGTGTAGGCGTCGTAGAAACCGCTGTCGGATCCCTTCGCTTCGGCCTTGTTGGCAACAAGCACCACCGGCTTGCCGCGGCGGCGCAGCATTTCGGCCAGGGCGGTATCGACCGGCGTCAGACCGGTCTTGGCATCGACGACGAACAGCGATAGATCGGCCTCGTCGATTGCCGCTTCCGTCTGGGCGCGCATGCGGCCGAGCAGGCTTTCGGCATCGGCCTCTTCGAGACCGGCGGTATCGACGATCGTGAACTTAAGGTCGATCAGCCGCGCATCGCCCGGCCGGCGGTCGCGGGTAACGCCCGGCGTATCGTCGACGAGCGCCAGCTTCTTCCCAACCAGGCGGTTGAAAAGCGTCGACTTGCCGACATTCGGGCGACCGACGATCGCGACCGTAAAGCTCATTAGAGATCCTTAGATTCAGCCCTGCGCGGCGGGCGCCTTGCCGGATGCGGTGATATTATCAAGCATGATCTGGGCGCGGTTTGCAATGTTGCGCGGGCTTGCGGCATCGTCGGCAATCGCCTGATACCACTGGCGGGCCTGCGCCATGTTGCCGGCCTTGTATGCAGCAAGGCCCAGCGCTTCGCGGGCCGAGTGGCGGAAGGCGTTCGCCGGAATGGCCATTTCCTCGACGGCGGCGGAAACCTGCTCGTAAGTGCCGCTTTCGATCAGCAGCCAGCCGGCGCGCATCCTGGCGGCATCGCGGACGGCTTCCGGAACGGACTGGTCCTTGCCGATCGCTTCGAAGGCGGCGATGGCCGCGGCATTGTCGCCCTTCTGCGCCTGAACCGAGGCCGCACGCATGCGGGCGAGAACCGGATAGGCGCCGTGGCCTTCCTTTTCGAGCGTGGCGAGCGCGGCAAGCGCCTCGTTGCTCTTGTTTTCGTCGGCAAGCTTCATCGCCGCCAGGAACTGGTCGCCGGTGCCGGACGAGCGGTTGTCGTCCCAGTAGTCAAAGGCAACCTTGCCAGCCGTACCGACCACGATCAGAACGGCGATGGCGATGACATAGCGGCCGAAACGGCGCCAGGCGCCCTTCATCTGGTCGGAACGAAGTTCCTCGTTGACTTCACGGATGAAGCTGTCGTCGTTGAATGCCATTCTCGTCTCCGGCACGGATAAGCCCATTGCATGCGTTGCCGCATATTGTCGGGCCTTCTACTCCATTTTGCGCCACTTGTAAGGGGGATCGCAAAGATTCGTCACACCGCAAGCGGCGAAACGCCGATCAACCATTCGTGCACTCTCCAAATCAGCAGCCCCCAGGCGACAAGGCCGATGACGACGGCATAAAGATCATACCTGGCTGAAACGAAGGGCCGCAGCGTCAGCTCGCCCGCCCGCTCGCGCCGCTTCAGGGAGATGCGGAGAATGACCCCCCAGGCGAGGAAGGCCGCAAACAGCAGAACGGACGAGGTCTCACCATTGGCAAGCAGATGCGAAAGCGCCCAGATCTTCACCGAAAGCACCATCGGATGCTTGGTCCGAACCGCGATGTGCCCCGCCGGCAGCAGCGAGGCGGCAAGACAGATGAGCGCAATCAGCATCAGCGTCACGGCGATATGCGCCATCCACACCGGCGGCATGTACAGCATGCCGGTCACCTGCCGCGCCTGGCCAAAACCGTAGATCAGCAGGATCAGCGAAAGAAGGCTTGCGATCGAATAGGCGATCTTCCAGCCGTTCTCACCGAGGCTTGCGATCATCGATTGGCGGAAACCGGGTGCAACCACCCGCACCAGATGGATACCGAGGAAGAGTATGATGCCGATGATAAGCAAGGCCATGGCGCGCGTCTCCTGTCCGTTTCCCGAGGCTTAACCGCAGCCGCAGGAAAATGCCAGCGGCACCGCAGCTTTGCCGCAATTCTGTAACAGGAAAGCCGCAAACAAATTTTCGCGGTGCCCATGTTTCGTTTCATTTTCCCTGCCTGCCTCGCCTTTTCCTTTGTCACCTCCCTTCCCGCCCAGGCAGCCGACCAGCCGCCGAAACAGTTGGTGATCGTGTCCTTCGATGGCGCCCATGACAACGCGCTGTGGCAGAAGAGCCGCGAGATGGCAGCAAGGAATGGCGCACACTTCACCTATTTTCTCTCCTGCACGTTCCTGATGAATCAGGCTGCGAAGAAAGCCTACCAAGCCCCTCATCAAAAACGCGGAAAGTCCAATGTCGGCTTTGCCCAAAGCGACGACGAAATCCGCGAGCGGCTCGGCAATATCTGGCATGCGCATCTCGAAGGCCACGATATTTCGAGCCACGCCTGTGGCCATTTCGACGGCCGCAATTGGAGCGAGGCCGATTGGTCCGCCGAATACTCGACCTTCGAGGCGACGCTGAAGAACGCCTGGAAAAGCGTCGACCTCAAAGAGCCGCAAGGTTGGCAGGATCTGGTCGAGCACGGCATCAAGGGTTTTCGCGCACCTTATCTTTCGGCGACGGCGGGCGGCGACATGATCGCTGCGCAGAAGAAGGCGGGCTTTTCCTATGACGCCAGCCTCGTCACCAAGGGTCCGGCCATGCCCGTCGCCGAAGACGGCATCATCCGCTTCGGCCTGCCGCTGATTCCCGAAGGTCCGAAGGAAAAGCCGGTTATCGGCATGGACTACAACCTCTTCATCCGCCACTCCAAGGGCGAAGAAGACAAGACCGACAGCAAGGTCTTCGAAGAGCGCGCCCACGCGGCTTTCAAAGACGCATTCGACAAGCAATATGCCGGAGACCGCATTCCCCTCCAGCTCGGGTTCCACTTCGTGGAAATGAATGGCGGCGCCTATTGGCGCGCGCTCGACCGCCTGGTGAGCGACGTCTGCCGCCGAACGGATGTCGCCTGCGTCAGCTACGCGGAAGCGATCCCGATGATCGAGGCGCGCGGGAAATTGCAGGAACAGGAAACCTCGGGGCTTTGAGCGCCGCCTTTGTGCGCCCTTTGAAACTCCTGCCGGGCCGGGCCCGCATCCGCCCTTCGAGCATCTTCTCCCCGCTGGGCAGAAGAGCAAAGCGACGCGCCCTGTTATTGCTGCGCCCAGCATTCATCAGCGACACCGCCACCCTCCATCGTTCGAGTGACTCAAACGTCACCACGAGTACCGGAAGGCGGATGAGGAGTTGCCGAAAACGGGACGCTCCAGCTTAGCGCAACCCAAGTCTTAGCCGTCCGGTTGGACGACGCCCTCACGATCGAGATAGCGCTGATCGATCTCCGGCAACGGTTCGTCGTCGATCGCCGCCTCGAAGGCCTTGAGGCGCTTGTGGATCGACAGAAGCTCGATGATCGTCGTCCAGGAATTGACGAGATACTGGAAGGAGTTGCTGACCTGGCCGAAGGCAGTCAGGATCTGCTGATAGATACCATAGGTGATCTTTCCCGCCACGATCGTCGGCACCAGCATGAAGGTCACGAACAGCGCGTCGGCCTGCAGATAGAAGTAGCGGGCAACATTGAAATAGAGATAGTGGAAATACATCCGAAAATAGTTGCGGCGGACGTTCGCAAACAGCTCGTTGACCGTCGGCGGCTGGGCCCGGTCGGCATAATCTTCGCCGTAAACAAGTTCCTTGCGGTAAGCAGCTTCCACGCGCTGGTTGCGGAAGTTCAATCCCGGCAGCTTGATACCGGCAACGGCGAGAAGCACCGTTCCGAACGCGGACCAGAAGAGCGCCAGCCAGAACAGCGTATGCCCGATTTCACCGACGATCGGCAGTTCGGAGACGTAACTTGAAAGGGCAAACAGGATCGGCAGGAATACGATGAGCGTCATCACCGAATTGATCAGGTTGATGCCAAGGCCTTCAAGAATGCTCGAGAAACGCATCGTATCTTCCTGAACACGCTGCGCAGCACCCTCGATATGACGAAGCTTCTCCCACTTGGACATGTAGAAATCATTCATGGCCGTTCGCCAGCGAAACACATAATGACTGGTGAAGAAGTCGGTGATGATTGAAACGAACATGCTGAGAAACGCGATCTGCGCAAAGATCAGCATAAGGCTATAGAAGTCCCAGACGGTGACTGGGGCCGTTTTCGCCAGCGCATTCTGCAACGTATCACCAAACGGACGGCGCCAGTTGTTGATGGCAACGGAAATCTGAACCCCGAAATATGTCGCCATGATAATGAGCGCAGAACCCCAAACGGACCAGATCCTCCAAGGATGGTCTTTCGCTCGCAGGTGCCAAAAACCGCAGAAGAGACCAACGCATATCAGGAAGAAGGCATAAAAAAACAGATTGTCGGGCAAGAGGAAAAAGTCGAGTCCGATTGGAGGCTCCTGCCCCTCGGGAAGCGGCCCGAAACCAAGAGAAAGTCCCGTCGATTCTCCGACGCCATACCACACGGCGATACAGATAAGTGCCCAGATGGCTACTGACGGGAAGAAGAGTTTCGGCTGCGGGAAGAAGGAATGGAACACGAGCAGTCGCTTTCCTGAACTGGAATCTTGGGAGTATCAGCTAACTGATTGTGCCGGAAACTATGGCAGTTCGAAGAAGGCAGCAATGGGTTCGGCCCATTGTTACGCATTTGTAACGGCTTATCCCAATCTCTTGATGACGGGAAGCACGAGGGCGGCGCACAGGATGAGGGCTGCGGCAGCTATAAAGGTCGGCATGGTGAAGCTGCCGGTCTGCTCGGCAATCCAGCCGGCAACGATGGGGCCGATGATCTGGCCGAGACCGAAGGCAGCGGTCATTGTCGCGAAGATGCGGCGCGCGCTTTGCGGAGCCAGCTTGCGGCCGATCTGCAGCCCGTAGGCGGTGATGGCGAGGAAGGTGGCGCCGAAGAGAGCGCCGCCGATCAGCGGCGCAATCGAATGCGGCAAAAGCACGGTCGCGAGAACCCCGACCGCCTCCATCAGCAAGGCGGCTACATAGACCCAGCCGAGGCCAAGCAGATATACCATCGGCCGCCATGCAAAAAGCGCAACGGCTGCCGTGAGCCCAGCGATGAACCAGCAGAGGAATTCGACCGTCTGCCCCGCCGCGTCCATGCGCGCGATTGTGACGAGGAAGGTCGCGGTGATCACGTAGCCGAAACCGAAGATGCCATAGGAAAGCGTGAGCAGAGCCACCGGCGGCCTCCAGACGATCGGCGGCTCCATGCCGGCATTGCCTGAGCGTACCGGCGCCGATGGCAGCAAAAGCCAGACGGCGGAAAAGCTGATTGCCGAAAAGATCGCACCGCCGATCCAGTCGGCTCGCCAGCCGGAGGCGCCGGCAAAGATGAGACCGATCAGCATCACCATGACCGAAGAGAGAGCAATGCCAGCACCCGGGCCGCCGAAATGCGCCGCCTGAACGTGATCGTTGCCCGCCGCAGCGCCATGACTCAAGACGATCGACGAGGTGAAGATCATCGCAAATGCGCTTGCCAATCCGGCCAGAAAACGGATGGTCGCGAAAACCGGAACGGAATTCGTGGCGGCCATGGCGGCAAGCAGTAGCGCGTTGGCCAGAAGCGCCGAGAGCGCGACCTTGCGTTCATGGCCAGCGACCCAGCTGTAAGTGGCAAGCACGGCGCCCGCGAGATAGCCTGCGAAATTGGCAGAAGCGATGAAGCCTGCATCGGCCGCCGAAAGCGGCACGCCGCTCATCATCCCGGGCAGGATCGGCGTATAGGAAAACCGCCCGAAGCCCATGGCGGCCGACATCGCGATCATGCCGGCAAGCGCCGTCCGGAAGAGGTTCACTGGTTCGGTATCGCTACGCACTAACATGCTTGGCTTTATCGCGCTGCACAATGGCAGAGACAAACGAGAAAATCTGATCGATCGATCAATTTCACAAATCCTCGGCGTCACTTGAAATGACATATCTTACGATATATGTTTTACGATATAGTGAACGATACATCGAATGACAAAGGAACGAACCATGAGAGGTTTCAGAGGTAGCGGCATGTTCGGCGAAGCGATGCGGATGGGAATGGGCCGCAAGTTTTCGGCTGGTGATCTTCAACTGGTGCTGCTGGCGTTGCTCGACGAGCGACCACGTCATGGCTACGAGCTGATCAAGACCCTGGAGGAGCGCTCGGGCGGCTTTTACGTTCCAAGCCCGGGCGTCATCTATCCGGCGCTGACCTATCTCGAAGAGACGGAACTGGCGGAAGTCCAGATCGAAGGTGCCAAGAAGCTCTACAAGATCACCGAACGCGGCAGGCAAAAGGTCGAGGAGAATCGCGCCATGATCCAGCACACGCTGAACAAGCTCGAGCGCATCGGCGAGAAGATGGCTTTCGTCAACCGCATGTTCGATCCGGATCACCACGGCCGCCACCGCGACGCCGAGGACGAGGAGGATCTGATGCGCGACAACGGCGACATTCGCGCCGCCCGCACACTGCTTCGCGCCGCACTGAGGATGCGTTACCCGTGGTCGAAAGCCGAAGCCACCCGCATCGCCGGCATCCTGGAACGCGCCGCCACGGAAATTCTGCAAGGTGGCAAGCCGGAGGCGAAGGGGTAAGGCCGGCTTCCCCACAGGCGAGAGGTTGCCAAATCTTGTGCTTGGCCACCAGCCAAGATTTAGAGTTCGCTGGTTAAGGTGAAACTACCTCGCGAGAAATCGCCGCTAAACCCCGCCATCCGGCAGCGTCAAAATCAGCGGACCGTTCCGGGTCGCTACCACAGTGTGCTCGAACTGCACGGTCGGGGCTTGCGGGTCGGCGTAGAGCGTCCAGGCATCGTCGCCGCCTTCGGCCCATGTCGCGCCGAGCGACAAGAAAGGCTCGACGGTAAAAACGAGCCCTTCGGTCATCATCCGCTTTTCGGAAGGATCGGGCCAGGTAGAAAGCTCGGCCGGCTCCTCGTGCAGCGAGCGGCCGACACCGTGGCTCGCGAGGTTGGCGACCAGTGTATAGCGGTTCTTTGCCGCAAAGGCGCCGACGGCCTTGCCGATCTTCGCCAGCGGCTCACCGGCCTTCACCTGGTTGAGGCCGACCCAGAGCGCCCGCTTGCCGTCACGGCAGAGCCTCTCGATCTTTGGCTTGACCGGCGGCACGGTGAAGGAGGCGCCGGTATCGGCGAAAAAACCGTCCTTTTCGGCCGAGACGTCAATATTGATGAGATCGCCCGGGCGGACCATGCGCGATCCCGGAATGCCATGGGCGATTTCCTCGTTGACGCTGATGCAGGTCGCACCCGGAAACTGATAGCAGAATTCCGGCGCCGAACGCGCGCCCGCATCTTCCAGGACCTTGCGGCCGATCTGGTCGAGTTCCAGCGTCGTCATGCCGGGCTCGACTGCTGCTGCCATCACCTGAATGGCATTGGCGCAGATGCGGCCGATCTCCTTGAGCTTTACCAGTTCGTCGTCGTTTTCGATTACCATCGCTTTTCCCGGCCCGCCGCAAGGCGCAGGCCATTGCGGGTTCAGGCCGTGGCTTTCGCCCCTTCGCCCGTGTCAGTCAATGCCTTTCTGACAAGCGGGGCCACTTTCGTGCCGTAGAGCTCGATGCCCCGCATCACCTGATCATGCGGCATGAGGCCGATCGCCATCTGCAGCAGGAAGCGGTCGTTCCTAAAGATCTTGTGATGTGCGACGATCTTTTCGGCCACGACCTCCGGGTCTCCGACGAAGAGCGCGCCGGAAGGGCCGCGCGACATATCGAAATGCGCCCGGCTCGTCGGTCCCCAGCCCCGCTCGCGGCCGATGCGGTTCATGACCTCCGCCTGCGGTCCGTAGAATTGATCAGCGGCTACATCCGTCGTGTCGGCGATGAAACCGTGGACGTTGATACTGGTCTTCAGCTTTGCCTGGTCCTGCCCTGCCCGGCGCGCAGCCTCGCGATAGAGATCGAAAAGCGGCGCAAAGCGGCGCGGCTCGCCGCCGATGATCGCAAGCGCCACCGGCAAGCCGAGCGCACCGGCGCGCGCCACCGATTGCGGCGTGCCGCCGACAGCGACCCAGAGTGGCAACGGATCCTGCAGCGGGCGCGGATAGACACCGCGGCCGTTGACCGGCGCCCGCAGCTCGCCCTGCCATTTGACGGTCTCGCTTTCGCGGAGCGTCATCAGCAGATCAAGCTTCTCTTCAAAAAGCTGGTCGTAGTCTTCGAGGTTGTAGCCGAAGAGCGGAAAGGATTCGATGAACGAGCCGCGCCCTGCCATGATCTCGGCACGACCGTTGGAAAGCAGATCAAGCGTCGCAAACTGCTGGAATACGCGAACCGGATCGTCCGAGGAGAGCACGGTCACGGCGCTGCTCAGCCGGATATTCTTCGTCTTGACCGCAGCCGCGGCAAGCACAACGGCGGGCGCGGAGACGGCATAGTCGGGCCGATGATGTTCGCCGAGCCCGAACACGTCGAGCCCCACCTGATCGGCAAGCTCGATCTCCTCGATCAGATGCTTGAGCCGATCGGCCCCCTCCGCACCCTTGCTGCGCTCAGGGTTCGGATTGACGTCGGCAAAGGTATAAAGGCCCAATTCCATAATCGGCATCCCGTTGAATGTGCCCATGGAGATAAGAAGACAAGCAGCGGAGGGCAACCGGAAATTCTGGAACGGACCGTTCGATGAAGTTGATGGGCCATTGCCCTGTTCTTGAATGGAAACCTGCACGTCCGCTGGCAGGCTGCAGAGTTTCTCGGCTTGCGGACGCAAGCCGGCTGGATTCCCGTGCTCGTCACAAGAACAGCCGCGGCACGTCGGCGGGCGAAAAACTCGCATTTCTACTGTAAGATAAATCACTTCGCAGCTTCAACGGAATCACTTTCCGAACAGCTTTACAATGATACCGACCGGTCAGGAGAGCAGCGTTCAGCACCGATCTCCTGCTCCATTGCGGAAAGTCAGATGCGGGCCAGAAGCTCGGCGAGCTGATCGGCAGCCTTGCCCCAGCCTTCGTGGAAGCCCATCTTTTCGTGCTCTTCCTTGTCTTCGGCCCGCCAATGCAGTGCCTTGGCGGTGTACTTGGTCCGGCCGTTGCCGAGGTCTTCGAGAAGCACCAAGGCGGTCATGAAGGGTTTTTCGGAGGGAACCCAGGCGCTGGTATAGGCGTCAGTCAGGACGATCTTCTCGTTTTCGACGACTTCCAGATAGACGCCGTGGTTTGGAAATTCCTGGCCTTCCGGGCTGCGCATGACGACAAGGCTCGAACCGCCCGGGCGAACGTCGCTTTCGACCTTGGACACGGTCCAGGGGCGCGGGACGAACCATTCCTTCATAAGTTCCGGATCGGTCCAGGCCTTGAATATCTTTTCGCGCGGGGCATCGAATTCGCGGACGAGAACGAGTTCATGTTTTGCATCGGCAATCATCTCAGCATTCCTCCTGTTGAACGAAACCTGTTTTCCATCAGGTTGTTACAAAGACGTGTCGCAATTTGCCGTTCCGACATCGCCCACGATTATTTCTTGAAGTTTATTTCGCAACCGGATGTGCCGGCTCGCTCTGCAGCTTGTCGATCTGCAGGCGGATGTGAGCCGCTTCGGCAGCTGAATTTGCAAGCGCGATCGCGCGGTCGAAGGCTTCGCGCGCCTCCCTCGCCCGGCCCATCTGCTTCAGCAGGCCGCCGCGCAGGCCATGAAAGTAGAAATAGCCGTCGAGCTTTTCACCGAGCGTTTCGACAAGCCGCAAGGCCTCCTCCGGTCCCTTAAGCTTCGAAATCGCAACCGCCCGGTTGAGCGTGACGACCGGGGACGGCTGAAGGCGCTCGAGCACGCGGTAGAGCAGATCGATCTCTTCCCAGTCCGTGTCTTCGGCTCGCTTCGCCCGGGAATGAATAGCCGCAATTGCCGCCTGCAACTGATAGGGTCCGGGCCGGCGGTGGCGGATCGCCTTGTCGAGCAGATTCAGCGCTTCGTTGATCAAAGCATGATTCCAACGCGAGCGGTCCTGATCTTCGAGCAGTACCAGTTCGCCATTTGCCTCGAAGCGCGCGTCGCGCCGCGAGATCTGCAGCAGCATCAGCGCCAAGAGCCCCATGATCTCCGGCTCGCCCGGAAAGATGCGAAGCAGGAGGCGGCCGAGCCGGATCGCCTCATCGCTGAAGGCGGCCGCCTCGCGTTTCGGATCGCCCTGCGAATAGCCCTCGTTGAAGATCAGGTAGATCATCGTCGAGACGATCGAAAGACGCTCCGCCCGCTCCTCGGGACCCGGCGTCTCGAACGGCACGCCGGCTTTCGCAACGCGTGCCTTGGCGCGGGTAATCCGCTGCTCCATGGCACTTTCGCCGACGAGAAAGGCGCGCGCGATCTGCGGCACAGAGAGCCCGGAAACGATGCGCAATGCCAGCGCGATCTGCTGGGTGGCAGGCAGGTCGGGATGACAGCAGATGAAGAGCAGCCGCAGGATATCGTCGCGATAGTTGGATTCGTCCAGCCGGTCGGCAATATCGCTTTCGGCATCCTCCTTGTCGGAGATCAAGTCTTCGTCCGGCAACGCCTGGGTCTTTGCCTGTTTGCGCACTGCGTCGATACCGCTGTTGCGGCCGACGAAGATCAGCCATGCGGTCGGATCGCGCGGCGGGCCTTTTTCCGGCCAAGTGCGGATTGCCCGCAGACACGCCTCCTGAAACGCTTCTTCCGCAATGTCGAGATTGCGGAAGTAACGCAGCAGCGCGCCCAGCGCCTTCGGCCGGGCAGCAGTCAGCGCAACGTCGATCCAGGCGATATCCGTCATGTCGAGGCTTCTCCGGGCCGGAAAACGTAAAACGGCCGAATTTCATAGGACGTCGAGCCTGGATTGACCGCCGACAGCTCCTTCGAAAAAGCGATCGCCTCGTCCAGGGTCTCAAAATCAACGACGTAAAAACCGAGAAGCGCTTCCTTGGTTTCCGCGAAAGGACCGTCGAGCACGAGCGGTTCTTCCTTGCCCTTGCGCACGGTGGTCGCCGCCGTCGTCGGCATCAGCCGGCCCGTCGGACCGAGCCTTCCAGCCTGAGCAACGGGGGCCTGCACGGCATGGAGCTTCGCCATGACGGCGTCTTCCTCCTCCTTGGACCAGGAGAAAACGGTCTCTTCATTGGCATAGCAAAGGATTGCGTAAAGCATCTTCCACTCCTCTTCCTCAATGACGAAGAAGTAACCCGGTATCCGACAGGACGCAGCAAAAATTATCGTTGAGAAGATCGGCAAGCCGTATGGTGAAAGACCCGTGAGCGCGGGCAGCAGCGTTGCCGCACCGGCCATGTTCAAGACGTGATCAATCGCTTCGCCATCTGATCCAGCGCCCGCTTGAAAAGGCCTTGTCATCGAGCGCACGCGACAGCACAAGAGCCGCCTGTATTCCAAGCACGGCGTTCTCCGCCGTCGCCCTCGCCTCGTTGGCCGGGCGGCCGCTGCGGACAAGGGCACCGGCGAGCGCATCGATCCAGCGCTGGAAATAGCCGTTGATGGTGGCCGCAAATCGATCACGGGTTTCATCCAGCGCGAAGGCGCCGACCAGGCAGATACGGCCGCCGGAGCGGAAATAGGCGTCGGCGTTCTTCCACATTGCCGCGATCGCTTCGGCAGGATCTTCGCGGCGCAGGGCTCGTAAACGAATTGTTCGAACCAAGTGTCGACATCGGCGAGTACGGCGGCTGCCATCTCTTCCTTTCCACCGGGAAAGAAGTGATAGAGGCTGCCCTTGCCGATGCCAGTCCGCTCAGTGATCCGGCTCAGCGTCGCTCCTTCGAAGCCCAGCTCGCGGAAGATTTCCGCAAGCAGCGGCACCACGTCAGCGCGTTCGTAGAGCGTTCTCAGAGCTGCCACCTTCCTTCAAAGACCAAGGTCGGAGGGGCCGGGATGATCATCTGGCCGCCGGCCGAGCGGCCAGTGGAATTTGCGGTCCGATTCCTTGATCGGCAGATCGTTGATGCAAGCGAAACGCCGCTGCATCAAGCCCTCTGCATCGAATTCCCAGTTCTCGTTGCCGTAGGAGCGAAACCAGTTGCCGCTGTCGTCATGCCACTCATAGCGCACGGCAATGCGGTTCTCGCCGAAGGTCCAGAGCTCCTTGATCAGGCGATAATCCAGCTCCTTTGCCCATTTGCGCGCAAGGAACGCAACAATCTCGGCGCGGCCGTTTATGAATTCCGCCCGGTTCCGCCAGCTGCTGTCCGGCGTATAGACGAGCGATACCCTTTCCGGATTGCGGCTGTTCCAGCCGTCTTCTGCCATGCGGATTTTCTGCGTTGCGGTTTCCAGTGTGAAAGGCGGGACGCGTGCACTCGTGATCACCTCCTGTACTGATGAGAATGCATTGTACCATTACAGAATTGGCAACGAGCCCTGCTGCGCATTTCATCCCCTGATAGAGATTGGCGATACGCCCACGCTTTTGACGCATTTCGTCTATTTGTTTCCTGCTGCAGTGCACGGTCGAGAGAGGGAACCATGCGGCAGGAAAAGACCCGCATCGATTGGCTCGACATCGCCAAGGGGATGTCGATCATCCTCGTGGTCATCTACCACACGCTCCTCTACCACGACTTCCACGAGATTGCGCCGGACCTTTATGCCCGCATCAGCGGCATCATGACGCCGATCCGGATGCCGCTGTTTTTCACCGTCTCCGGCTTTCTTGCGGCATCGGCCGTACAGGCGCCCTGGCGCGACTTCCTGAGCCGGAAGATCTGGCTGCTCATCTATCTCTTCGCCGTCTGGAGCACCGCGCGCTGGCTGTTCTTCCACTATATCCAGACCAATGCCCTGGTACCGGCCGAAGGCAGCGATCCCTACCAGTTGATCGAGATGTGGTGGGCGCCCAATACAGGCATCTGGTTCATCTGGGCACTGGCAATCTTCATGGTCGCCACGAAGCTTCTTTCTTCCGCCCATCATGCGACGTCGATCGCGATCGCCGCCATGGTCTCGATCCTGACTTTCGGCGAGCATCTGCAGATCGATCTCTTTACCCATCGCAATGTGCTGCAGTATTTCGTCTTCTTCCTCTTCGGTTGCTGGTACGGAAAATCCGTGGTCGGCACGATCACGCAGCGCCCGCTTCTGATGGCATTCGGCGGCTTCCTGCTGTTTGCGGCACTCTATCTGTTGCGCTGGCGGCTACAGGCCATCGAGAAAGGCAGTTGGGCGCTGATCTCTTCCATCGCCGGCCTGGCATGGCTTTGCGGAACCGCTGTACTGATGTCGCGGCTGCAGCCAGTTCGGCACGCTTTCGCCTATTTCGGGCGTAACACGCTTCCGGTCTATGTGACGCACGTCATGATTGCTTCCCTGCTTGTGGCGGCGATCGCAACGCTGGTGAAGGCGCACGCGGCAAGCGGTTATGTGACCGCACCTCTTGTCGTGATCATCGCGATCGGCCTGTCGCTCGCCATCAAGGCCGTTGCCGATCGCAGCGGCGCCGGCTGGCTCTACGTTCCCCCCGCAAGGCGCAAGCGGCAAGCAATTGCCGCTTAAAGCGGGCAATAGCTGCGCCAAGACGAACGCTAAACTTCGCTCAACGTCCGCTTTACAGCATTGCGCCATCCCTTGACCTTGGCGGCCCGCGTCTTCTCATCCATGTCCGGCTCGAAGCGCCGGTCGCGCTTCCACCTGGCGGAGAAGGTCTTGCGGTCGGGCCACACACCCGCCCTGCTCCCGGCAAGCCAGGCAGCACCGAGGGCGGTGGTTTCGAGGATGACCGGGCGATCGACGGGAGCTTCGAGCAAGTCTGCCAGCCGCTGCATCGTCCAGTCGGAGGCGACCATGCCACCGTCGACGCGCAGCACCGTGTCGTCCTTGCCGTTCTTCCAGTCCTTTTGCATGGCATCAAGCAGGTCGCGGGTCTGGTAGCACACGGCTTCGAGCGCCGCGCGGGCGAATTCGGCTGGACCGCTGTTGCGGGTGAGGCCGAAAATCGCGCCGCGCGCCTCCGGGTCCCAATGCGGCGCGCCAAGTCCGGTGAAGGCGGGGACGAGATAGACCTCTTGTGTCGGGTCGGCCCGTTCCGCAAGCTCGCCGGTCTTGGAAGCGCGGTCGATGATCCCGAGGCCGTCGCGCAGCCACTGCACGGCCGCGCCAGCAATGAAGATCGAGCCTTCGAGCGCGTAGGTCGTTTCGCCGTTTAGGCGGTAAGCGATCGTGGTAAGCAGCCGGTTCTTGGAGCGCACCAAGTCGGCGCCGGTGTTCAAGAGCGCGAAGCAGCCTGTGCCGTAGGTCGATTTCATCATGCCAGGCTCGAAGCAGGCCTGGCCGATGGTCGCGGCCTGCTGATCGCCGGCTACGCCGAGAATCGGGATCGCGGCGCCGAAGATCGAGGCATCGGCAACGCCGAACTCATCTGCACAGTCCTTCACCTGCGGCAGCATGGCGGCCGGCACGCGCAGGATTTCGAGCAGGTCTTCGTCCCATTTGTTCTCGGCGATATTGTACATCAGCGTGCGCGAGGCATTCGTGGCGTCGGTGACAAAGCTCTTGCCGCCGGTCAGCCGCCAGATCAGGAAGGTGTCGATGGTGCCAAAGCAAAGCTCGCCCTTGGCGGCACGCGCCCGTGCTCCCTTCACATTGGCCAGCAGCCAGGAAAGCTTGGTGCCCGAGAAATAGGGATCGAGGATCAGCCCGGTCTTCTTCGTGAACGTCTTTTCGAGGCCCTGGCGCTTGAGATTGTCGCAGTATCTCGCCGTGCGGCGGTCCTGCCAGACGATGGCGTTCTGGATCGGCTTGCCGGTCTCGCGTTCCCACACGACAACAGTCTCGCGCTGGTTGGTGATGCCAAGTGCCGCGATGTCCTTGGCTTCGATCTTCGCCTCGCGCAGCGCCATGTGGATGGTGGAGACCACCGAATCCCAGATCTCCTCCGGATCGTGTTCGACCCAGCCGGAACGCGGATAGATCTGCGTGAACTCCTTTTGGCCCGCGCCGGCGATCCTCATCTCGCTATCGAAAATGATCGCCCGCGTCGATGTCGTGCCCTGATCGATCGCCAAAACATATCCGCTCACGCCTGTCCCTCCCATGCGCATTGCCTTGTTGCAGAAATCAATAAGGCACCAAAGCGAACCTGAAAAGAAAATAAAACGAAAAAGAACCAGCGCTCGGCTGCTCTCTTTCCAGCCTGCAAATCGTCTCTCCCGCGCGATTGCCAGAAGCGCCGCTTTGGGCATAACCTTCGCGATATTGCGTCGCGAAAACAAGCCATAGGGAGTACAGCATGAAGAGAACCGTTGTCGTCACCGGATCCACCAGCGGCATTGGGCTTGCGATCGCCACCGCCTTTGCCCGAAAGGGCGACAATGTCGTCATCAACGGCTTCGGAAAGGCGGACGAAATCAAGGCGATAGTGGAACGGCTTGAATCGCTGTCCGAGGGAAATGCCCTCTACCACCCAGCGGATATGACGAAACCCGCGGAGATTGCAGACCTGATCGCCACGGCGGCGAAGACCTTTGGCACCGTCGACGTGCTGGTCAACAATGCCGGCATCCAGCATGTCGAGAAGATCGAGGATTTCCCGATCGAGAAATGGGACCAGATCATCGCCATCAACCTGTCGAGCTCGTTTCATACGATGCGCGCCGCCATCCCGCAGATGAAGGCGAAGAAGCATGGCCGCATCATCAATATCGCCTCGGCGCACGGCCTCGTCGCCTCGCCTTTCAAATCCGCCTATGTGGCCGCAAAACATGGTATATTAGGCCTGACGAAGACAGCGGCGCTCGAACTTGCCGAATTCGGCGTGACGGTAAACGCCATCTGCCCCGGCTATGTGCTGACGCCGCTCGTCGAAAAGCAGATACCGGATACCGCCAAGGCCCGCGGGATGACGGAGGAACAGGTAAAGACCGAGGTCATCCTCAAGGCCCAGCCGACGCGCGAATTCGTCAAGGCCGAGGAGATCGGCGCCATGGCGCTCTACCTCGCCAGTGACGACGCCCGGCAGGTGACCGGCACCCACATCTCGATTGACGGGGGCTGGACTGCGGCATAACCATTTCAAAAACAAGAACAAGGAACAACATGAAAGACAGCATCCGCTTCATCCTCAACGGCGAGGACATCACGCTGAGCGATGTCTACCCCTCCGAGACGCTTCTCGATTTTCTGCGGTTGAGGCGCCGGCTGACCGGCACGAAGGAAGGATGCGCCGAGGGTGATTGCGGCGCCTGCACGGTGCTCGTTGGCCGCTTGCTCGACGGCAAGCTCTTCTATGAGACGGTCAATGCCTGTATTCGCTTCTTAGGATCGCTGAACGGCACGCATGTCGTCACCGTCGAGCATCTGGCCGCCAGGAACGGCACGCTGCATCCGGTACAGCAGGCGATGGTGGACTACCACGGTTCGCAATGCGGTTTCTGCACGCCGGGCTTCGTGATGTCGCTCTATGGCCTCTGGCTTTCCAACGAAAAACCCGGACGGCCCGAGATCGAAAAGGCGCTTCAGGGCAATCTCTGTCGCTGCACCGGTTACGAGCCGATCGTCAAGGCGGCCGAAGCCGTCGGCCGTGCGCGTCCGAGCACGCTCTTTGATCCGCTCGAAAAGACCCGCTCTGAAATCGTCTCCAGGCTCTGGGCGATGCAGACACGCGAAACGATCACCATTGTTTCCGGCGAGGACCGGCTGATCGTTCCCGGCTCGGTCGAGGCGTTGGCGCGCGTTCTGGCCGATGAACCGCAGGCAACCGTCATCGCCGGTTCCACCGATGTCGGACTCTGGGTGACGAAACAGATGCGCGCCTTGAGTCCTGCCATCTTCATCAATCACCTGAACGAACTGCAGGCGATCAAGACCACGGATGGCGGCGTGACGATCGGTGCGGGCGTCACCTATACCAAGGCTTTCGAAATCCTTGCGCCGAAGCTACCGACGCTCGGCAATCTCATCAACCGCATCGGCGGCGAACAGGTGCGCAACATGGGTACGATTGGCGGCAATATCGCCAACGGTTCGCCGATCGGTGACAGCCCGCCGCCTTTGATCGCGCTTGGCGCCACGCTGAAGCTGCGCTGTGCAACGGGCACGCGCATGCTGCGGCTCGAGGATTATTTTATCGACTACGGCAACCAGGACCGCAAGCCTGGCGAATTCGTCGAGAGCGTCTTCATGCCCTACCCGGCCGAAGGCAGCCAGTTCGCGGTCTACAAGATCACCAAACGCCGCGATGAGGACATCACTGCCGTGCTCGGCGCCTTCTATCTAACACTCGATGAGGCAGGCGACGTCAACGACATCCGCATCGCCTTCGGCGGCATGGCCGGAACGCCGAAGCGCGCCCGCACCGTCGAATCCGATCTCATCGGCAAACCGTGGAACGAGGAAACGGTCGACAGGGCACGCGACGCCTTCGACGCCGATTTCCAGCCGCTGAGCGACTGGCGCGCCACCGCCGAATACCGGCAACTGACGGCAAAGAACCTGCTGAGGCGCTTTTACCTGGAAACGGTTGGAACGCCAGTGGAATTGAAGCGGTTCGAGGGGGTGGCGTGATGACGATCATCAACATCGTCGCAAGCGGCCCCCCTCATCCGGCTGCCGCCACCTTCTCCCCGCCGGGGCCGTCATGCTCGGGCTTAAGCCGAGCACCCACGCCTGAGCAGCGAGAGCCGGCACCAAACGCCAGTGCAGGCAACTCGGAGGAGCCATCTGATGGATAAATCCACCTTCGACACCGCCAAGGTCATCATCAGCGGTCCCATGCACAGCGCGCTGAAACATGATTCAGCGCATAAGCATGTCACCGGAACTGCCGATTATATCGACGATATTCCGGAACCCGCGGGCCTGCTGCACGGCGCGCTCGGAATGTCCGAGCGCGCCCATGCCGAGATCCTCAGCATGGACCTTTCCGAAGTCCGCCGGCACCCCGGCGTCCTTTGGGTCTTCACCGGCAAGGACGTGCCGGGCGTCAACGACGTCAGTTCAAATGGCAGCCATGACGAGCCGCTGCTTGCCGAAACCGAGGTCGAGTTCCACGGCCAGCCGGTCTTTGCGGTGATCGCCGAGACCCGCGATGCAGCACGGAAGGCCGCACAGAAGGCGAAGATCGAGTATCGCGATCTGCCGCACTGGAGCGATATCGACGGCGCGCTCGAAAACGGCAGCCCGCTCGTCATCGCGCCGATGACACTGCAGCGCGGCGATGCCAAGGCCGAGATGGACAATGCCCCGCACCGGCTGAAGGGCCAAATACGCATCGGCGGGCAGGAGCATTTTTACCTCGAAGGCCACGTCGCCATGGCGATCCCCGGCGAGGACGACGAGGTGACCGTCTGGTCCTCCACGCAGCATCCGAGCGAAATCCAGCATATCGTCGGCCACGTGCTGAACATTCCGTCGAATGCCGTTACGGTGAATGTGCGCCGCATGGGCGGCGGCTTCGGCGGCAAGGAAACGCAGGGCAACCAGTTTGCAGCGCTTGCCGCCATCGCCGCCAAAAAGCTGAAACGTGCCGTTAAATTCCGCCCCGACCGCGACGAGGACATGAGCGCCACGGGCAAGCGCCACGACTTCCTGGTGGATTACGAGCTCGCCTTCGACAATGAAGGCCGCATCCACGCTGTCGACGCAACCTATGCGGCGCGCTGCGGCTTCTCGTCGGACCTGTCCGGCCCGGTGACGGACCGCGCCCTATTCCATGCCGATTCCAGCTATTTCTATCCGCATGTGCATCTGACCTCGATGCCGCTGAAGACGCAT
Source organism: Rhizobium gallicum bv. gallicum R602sp (assembly GCF_000816845.1). Taxonomy (NCBI): domain Bacteria; kingdom Pseudomonadati; phylum Pseudomonadota; class Alphaproteobacteria; order Hyphomicrobiales; family Rhizobiaceae; genus Rhizobium; species Rhizobium gallicum. Next base: position 2,741,073 of record NZ_CP006877.1, read on the forward strand.
ACCCCCTCGAATACTGCCTTCCGCGGCTTCGGAGGGCCGCAGGGCATGTTGGGAGCCGAGCGCTTCATCGAAGAGATCGCTTATGCGATTGGCAAGGACCCGCTCGAAATCCGCAAACTGAACTTCTACGGCCAGCCCGGTTCCGGCCGCACGACGACGCCCTACCACCAGGAAGTTGAAGACAACATCATCCTGCGCATCGTCGAGGAATTGGAGGAGCGCGCCAATTACCAGGCCCGCCGCAATGCCATCATCGGCTTCAACCGCGACAGCCGCTACATCCGCAAGGGCATTGCGCTGACGCCCGTGAAATTCGGCATCTCCTTCACGATGACGGCCTTCAACCAGGCGGGCGCCCTGGTGCATATCTATCAGGACGGTTCGATCCACCTGAACCATGGCGGCACGGAGATGGGCCAGGGCCTTTATACCAAGGTGGCGCAGGTGCTGTCCGAAAGCTTCCAGGTCGATATCGACCGCGTGAAGATCACCGCGACGACCACCGGCAAGGTTCCGAACACGTCTGCGACCGCCGCCTCCTCCGGTTCCGACCTGAACGGCATGGCCGCCTATGACGCTGCGCGGCAGATCAAGGAGCGGCTCGTTGCCTTCGCCGCAGACAAATGGAGCATCGATCCGGCAGAAATCGTCTTTTTGCCGAACCGGGTGCGCGTCGGCGAGAAGGAAATCCCCTTCCCCGATTTCATCAAGCAGGCTTATTTCGCCCGCGTGCAGCTCTCGGCAGCGGGCTTCTACAAGACGCCGAAAATCCACTGGGATCGGGCAGCAGGGCGCGGCACGCCGTTCTATTATTTCGCCTACGGCGCCGCCTGCAGCGAAGTCTCGATCGACACACTGACCGGCGAATACTTGATTGACCGCACCGACATCCTGCACGACGTCGGCCGCTCGCTGAATCCGGCGATCGACATCGGCCAGGTGGAAGGCGGCTTTGTGCAGGGTATGGGCTGGCTGACGACGGAAGAACTCTGGTGGGACGACAAGGGCCGGCTGCGCACGCATGCGCCCTCGACCTACAAGATCCCGCTTGCCTCCGACCGGCCGAAGATCTTCAACGTCCGTCTCGCCGAATGGTCGGAGAATGCCGAGCCCACCATCGGCCGCTCGAAGGCCGTTGGCGAACCGCCGCTCATGCTGGCGATCTCCGTGCTCGAAGCACTCTCGATGGCGGTGGCCAGCGTCGCCGACTACAAGGTCTGCCCACGGCTCGACGCCCCGGCAACGCCGGAGCGGGTACTGATGGCGGTGGAGCGGATGAAGCGGGTGTGAGAGTGGCTGGCTCACTAATGCCTCAAGCCAAGGTGAATAAGCGGGGGAGCAAGACTTGCCCGGCTAGAGGCGATGGCTCCCGGCAATCAGCAGGCTGCGGCAATTCGCCCATCGTTTGGCGGCAAGCCCGCACCATTTCGATCTTTCCCCTTGTGAGGGAGGTGTCACGCAGGACAGAGGGGAGTGCTTTCGCGCCATGACGTCCTCTTTCCTCGCCTTTACGAGCGCACACCCCGCCATCATCCTCGTCGACATTGTCGAAACCCAAGGCTCCACGCCGCGCGAAGCCGGCACCTTCATGCTCGTCGCCGAAAATGCCACCTGGGGCACGATCGGCGGCGGGCAGTTGGAGTTCATGGTGATCCGCAACGCACGAGACCTGCTTATAGGCAGCGGCAGGGCGACCATGAATGTTCCGCTTGGGCCGGAGATCGGGCAATGCTGCGGCGGGCGTGCTGAGTTGCGGTTCCGGCGGGTGACGGATGATCTGATGACAGAGCTGAAAGCACGGCAAGCCGAAGAAACGTCACGCCTTCCGGAGGTCTATCTTTTCGGCGCAGGCCATGTCGGGCATGCGCTCGCGGCCGCACTTGCGCCGCTGCCGCTCTTCGTGACAGTGGTCGAGACGCGTAAGGAAGAGCTTGCTGACCTGCCATCGGAAGCGAAGACGCAGCTTACGCCGATGCCGGAAGCGCTGGTGAAGGAAATGCCCGCGGGCTCGGCCGTCGTCATCCTGACGCACGACCATGCGTTGGACTTTCTGATCGCCCGCGAGGCGCTGGCGAGAACCGATCTTGCCTATACCGGCATGATCGGCTCGGCCACGAAACGGGCAACCTTTGCAAACTGGCTTTCGCGCGAAGGCGGCGAACGGAACTGGCTCGACCGCCTCACGCTGCCGATCGGCGGCTCGGTTGTCAGGGACAAGCGGCCGGAAGTGATCGCCGCCATGACCGCTGCCGAAATACTGACGGCACTTTCGGCCTATCGGCACAGATCGCTCTCGTAACGGGGATCGCGCCCGTCCAGGAAGCCAAGATCGCGCTTCACGCGATCGGGAATGCCGTCGAGATCGAGCCGCGACGGGTGGAATATCTTGCCAAAAGCCCACCCTGTCACGCCTGAAACAAGTGACAAAAGCGAAAGATTGACGAGATTTTTGTTCTCTTCGATAGCATGGCAATCCATGACCTCACCCTTGTTCAACTGATGCTATGGCTTGCAGATTGCCGCTAAAAATGCTGCAATTCCAATCGAACAACCGTCTATGTGCATAAAGAGAACTTATCCATGAAGCTGTCGAAACAGTTCGCGTTGAATGCGCTGCGCGTCTTCGAAGCCGTGGCGCGGCTCGGCAGCTTCACGAAGGCGGGCGAAGAGCTCGGCATGACGCAGACGGCTGTGAGTTACCAGGTGAAACTGCTGGAGGAGAGTATCGGCGAACCGCTGTTCCTGCGCCGCCCGCGCCAGATCAGCCTGACGGATACCGGCGAACGGCTGGCGCCGAGGGTGACGGAGGGTTTTGCCGTCCTGAGCGAAGCAGTCGCCTCCGTCAGCGCCGCAGCAGAAGAAATGCTGCTTATCCACTCGACTCCGACCTTTGCGGCGCAGTGGCTGGCGAGACACATAGGCTCGTTTCACCTGAAATATCCGAGCACTGCGGTAAGATTGAAAACCTCAGACACGCTGATCGATTTTTCGCGCGAGTCCGCGGACCTTGCACTGCGCAGCGGCAAAGGCAACTGGCCGGGCCTGCGTTCCCATATGCTGATGAAGGTGACGTTTACACCGATGCTGGCGCCCGCATTGGCCGAGTCGATCGGCGGCATCCATTCACCGTCCGACCTGCTGAAGCTGCGGCTTATCGATGCCGGAGACCCTTGGTGGCTCCAGTGGTTCACCGAGGCCGGCGTACCAAACCCCGATCTTGCCGGTCGTCCCCGCTCAAGGCTCGGCGCGCAGTCCTTTGAAGCAAGTGCCGCAATTGCCGGCCAAGGCGTTGCGATCCTGACGCCGGAATTTTATTCGGACGATCTCGCCGCTGGCAGGCTCTGCCAGCCCTTCGACCTCGTCTGCTACGACGGCGCCGACTACTGGCTCGCCTATCCGGAAAGCCGAAGGAATGTGCCGAAGATCCGGGCCTTCCGGAACTGGATCATCGGCGAGATGGACGCGCACGCTCTTTGAGCGGCGCTCAATAGCCCATTTCCGGCGCGTAGAAGCAGCGCGGCGTGTCCTCGTTCGGGAACAGGCAGAGGTGATATTCGCCATCGCCGGATTGCATCGCCTTTGTCATCGGCAGCATGAAGACATGCGCCCGCGTCACCAGCCGGTGGTCGCCGGGCAACAGCGTCACCCGATACCCTCTGGGCGTCACCTTGACGCTTTTTGAAGGAATCATCTGGCAATCGCCAGTATGGTTGTCGCCGTTACAACAGAAGGGTTCGTAAGACCAACCCGCTGGCGCGTCGTGGGCACTCACACTCGACGCGAACGCAATCATCACACCTGCCAGAATGCTGCGCATGGGCATCTTCTCCGTCGATGAATGCGCCGCCTCAATGCGGTTTCCACCTCATCCTGGCGGCCCATAATGGTAATTGTAACCGGGTCGTGACATTTCAAGGATCACTAAATTCTGCAGTGCAACATACTCAAACCAGACGTGCTGCCTTAAACCGTCCGCAAGTTTCAATGACCTCACGGTGACATAATCCATGCTGACGGAGACCGAATTGAGGCTTATCGTGCGGAAATGCGTGACGGCAATGCTCTCGGGGTCAGCCTCAATCGCGGCCGCGTCGAATGATCGGTGTTACCCGTTTGAGACGCTCGGCAGAACTCGACTTTTTGGCAACCCTGCTTCGATCAAGCCACTCCTGACCATTGAACTGCCAGAAATTTCACAGAAATGAATTGCGCGGGACGGCAAATCCGCTGCCTTCATAATAATCGAGGGAAACAATCGCCGATACGTGCTCCTCGGCAAGGCAAGCGGCTGGCGTCTTACCCCTTCCCTCCCGGCGCAACTTTCTGCAATGTGGCGAGTCGGAGGAAGACAGGGGAACTGAATGTATGAATATGCCATAGCGTGGGAATGGCTGGCTTTTGCGACACGCTGGTTTCACGTCATCACCGCGATCGCCTGGATTGGCTCGTCCTTCTATTTCATCGCGCTTGATCTCGGGCTCATGAAGCATCCGCATCTTCCGCCGGGCGCCTATGGCGAGGAGTGGCAGGTGCATGGCGGCGGCTTCTATCACATCCAGAAGTATCTGGTGGCGCCGGCGCAGATGCCGGAGCATCTGACCTGGTTCAAATACGAAAGCTACTTCACTTGGATCTCCGGCTTCCTGATGCTCTGCATCGTTTATTATGGCGGAGCCGACCTCTTCCTCATCGACCGCCATGTGCTGGACATCAGCGCGCCTGTCGCGATCCTGATCTCGCTCGCCTCGCTGGCCATCGGCTGGATCGTTTACGACCTGCTCTGCAAGTCGCCGCTCGGCAAAAACACCTGGGGCCTGATGGCGGTGCTCTATGGCGTGATCGTCTTCATGGCCTGGGGCTATACGCAACTCTTCACCGGCCGCGCCGCCTTCCTGCATCTCGGCGCCTTCACGGCGACAATCATGTCGGCCAACGTCTTTATGATCATCATTCCGAACCAGAAGATCGTCGTCGCCGACCTTATCGCCGGACGCACGCCGGACCCGAAATACGGCGCGGTCGCCAAGCAGCGCTCGCTACACAACAACTACCTGACGCTGCCAGTCATCTTCTTCATGCTGTCGAACCATTATCCGCTAGCCTTCGGCACCGCCTTCAACTGGGTGATCGCAGCCCTCGTCTTCCTGATGGGCGTCACCATCCGCCACTGGTTCAACACGACGCACGCACGCAAGGGGCGCCCGACCTGGACCTGGATCGCGACGGTCATCCTCTTCATCCTCATCATGTGGCTTTCGACGGTGCCCAAGGTGTTGACCGGTGGAAGCGAAACGGCTGCCGTCGCGCCGGCCTTCCAGCAGTTTACGGGTGATCCCCACTTCCCTGCGGTCAAGGAGGTGATCGGCACGCGCTGTTCGATGTGCCATGCCGCCGAGCCAGTCTATGAGGGCCTTTCCCGGCCGCCGAACGGCGTCATCTTCGAAAACGACGCGGAAATCGCGGCCCATGCGCGTGAAATCTATATACAGGCAGGCCGCAGCCATGCCATGCCGCCCGGCAACGTGACGGAAATCACGTCGGACGAGCGGAAACTGCTCGTCGCCTGGTTCGAAAGCGCAGTCGAAGGCAAACAGCAATGATGACGAAACTCCTGCGCGGGCGCCTGCTCTCGTTCAAGCGCGCGCCTCTCAGCGTCACTGATACGGACAGCTACCGCTACGAGAGCGACGGCGGCCTGCTGATCGAGGCAGGCAAGATCGCGGCGATCGGCGCCTATGGCGACATCAGGAAGAAGGCTGCGGCAGATGCGGTCGAGATCGACCACCGCCCATACCTCATTATGCCGGGCTTCATCGACACGCACCTGCATTTTCCGCAGATGCAGGTGATCGCCTCCTACGCAGCCGACCTGCTCGAATGGCTGAACACCTACACCTTCCCGGAAGAATGCCGCTTCGTCGAATCCGCGCATGCCGAAAAGATCGCGGCGCATTTCTACGACGAACTGGCCCGCCACGGCACGACGACGGCTGCCGCCTATTGCTCCGTCCATAAGACCTCCGCCGACGCTTACTTCTCGGAGGCCATGCGCCGCAACATGTGCATGGTCGGCGGCAAGGTGATGATGGACCGCAATGCCCCGCAGGGCCTGCTCGACACGCCTGAGATGGGCTATGACGAGACGCGGCAGGTGATTGCCGACTGGCACGGCAAGGGCCGAAACCACGTCGCCATCACCCCGCGCTTCGCCATCACTTCGACGCCGCAGCAGATGGCGGCGGCCCAGGCTCTCGCGCAGGAATTTCCGGACTTGCACATCCAGACGCATCTTTCGGAAAACCACGACGAGATCAGGTTTGCCTGCGAACTTTATCCGGACGCGATCGACTACACCGATATCTACGCCCGCTACGGCCTGCTGGGCCCGAAGAGCCTCTTCGGCCACTGCATTCACCTCTCCGAGCGCGAGGCAGATGCCATGAGCGAAGCCGGTTCGGTTGCAGTCCATTGCCCGACTTCGAACCTCTTCCTCGGCTCCGGCCTCTTCCCGCTGAAGGCACTGGCGCGCCGCGAAAAACCCGTCAGGATCGGCGTTGCCACCGACATCGGCGGCGGCTCCAGCTATTCGATGCTGCGCACCATGGACGAAGCCTACAAGATCCAGCAGCTCCTTGGCGAGCGCCTCAACCCGCTTGAAAGCTATTATTACATGACGCTCGGCAATGCGGAGGCGCTCTCGCTCACCGAGAGCATCGGCACCCTGGATGAAGGCACGGACGCCGATCTCGTCGTCCTGAACGCCGCGGCAACGCCTGCCATGGCGTTGAAGATGGACGTGGTGAAGACGCTGCCGGAAGAACTTTTCCTGCTCCAGACGATGGGCGACGACCGGGCGGTCGCGGAGACTTATGTGGCGGGCGAGGCAGCAAAGAGCAACCTCACTTTCCAAAGCAGGCAAGCTGCACATTCTCGCGACGCTGATCGATGCTTATGAGGCGTCACGCTCTCCAATCCATCTGCCCGACCCTTGAGCCGCAAGGACCTTCAACCGATGCTCGGCAAAATGATCCGCCGGCTGCATGAGCATCTCGAGGTTCCGACCGACACCTTGATCGTGCCGATCCGTACCAACAACGCGGCACAGGATATCAATACGACCAGCTTTTCTTCAAAGCCTCCATCACTGCGCGGATGATCGGGACATTCCTGATGTCGGAGTGAACGACAAGCCAGACTTCGCGCGCCAGCGGCTTGGGCTCCCGAACGGCCTTCACGAGGCCATCCAAGCCTGCAAGGAGGAAATTCGGCAGGAGGGCGACACCGCCGCCGGCTTTCGCGGCGGAAAGCTGGAACTCGAGGGTCGTGGCCTTGATGGACAGTTTTCGCCCGTTCGCCACCTCGAGCAGGCGAGTTGACTGCGGCGAACTCGACATGGTTTCGTCATAGGCGATGAAGTTCCAGTCCTCTTCCGGCACAGAAGCCAGATAAGTTGGCGCCGCATAGAAGCCAAAAGCCACGTCGCCAAGCTTGGTGATGGTGAAGTCGCCCTGTTCCGGCTTCGTCATGCGGACCGCGATGTCGGCCTCCCGCCGGTCGAGCGAGGCGTATCGCGTCTCGCCGACAATGGTGATGGCGATGTCCGGGTGGTTGCGCCGGAGCTGGACGAGCGGCCCGGCAAGCAGCGCGGCCGCAAGCGTCGGCGGTGCGCTTACCTTGACATCGCCGGCAAGCCTGCCGCCGGCAGCAAGGCTCACACGTTCGATTGCCCGGGCCTCCTCGCCCATGCGCTCGGCCATCGCCGCGACCCGTTGCCCCTCAGCCGTCAACAATATTCGCCGCCCGCGCCGGTCGACGAGCTTCACGCCCATCTGCGCCTCCAGGCCGGCGACGCGGCGAGCGACCGTCGCATGCTCCACGCCGAGCGAGCGGGCAGCGCCGAGCAAAGTGCCAGTCTGCGCCAAGGCCGCGAAATAGCGAAGATTTTCCCAATCGAACATTGATCATTTTTTCCCATCAATTGGCAGACAATAGGGAATTTCCGACCAACAGGCCATCGGCCATGATTGCTGCGACAGCAAATCGGAGCAGAGTCATGGACAAGATCGTTACAGTTCAGGCGCCGGGCGGTATCGAGCAATTGCAGGTGCTGGAGCACACACCGCAGCAGCCTGGCCCCAATGAGATCCGCATACGGCATGAAGCAATCGGCATGAATTTCGTCGACATCTACCATCGGAAGGGCATCTATCCCTTGCCAGCCTATCCGGCAGTCCTGGGCGTCGAGGGCGCGGGCATCGTAGAGGCTGTTGGTACCGGCGCCGTCGAGGTGAAGCCGGGTGACCGTGTTGCCTATGCCGGCGTAGTCGGCGCCTATGCGGCAACGCGCCTGCTCCCCGCCGCGCGCGCCATCCGACTTCCGGACGAAATTCCATCACGCCTCGCCGCAAGCTCGATGCTGAAGGGCATGACTGCCTACATGCTGCTGACGCAGACCTACAAGGTCTCCCCCGGCACGGTCGTCCTCGTGCATGCGGCAGCCGGCGGGCTCGGCGCCATTCTGGTTCAGTGGGCAAAGGATCTCGGAGCAACAGTTATCGGGACCGTCAGTTCAGCGCAAAAGGCAGTGCTCGCCCGCAATCATGGCGCCGACCACCTGATCGTCGGGCGCGACGCGGATGTCGTCGGCGAAGTGAAACGGCTGACTGGCGGCCGCGGCGTTGATGCCGCCTATGACGGCATCGGCGGCAGCATGCTATCCAAGACCATCCAATGCCTGCGGCCATTCGGCGTCGCCGCAACGATCGGCCAGGCCGGCGGCCCGATACCGCCTGTCGCTGTCGAGGAGCTGCGCCCCGGAAAATCTCTCGCCCATCCGAGCATCATCGCCTATGTCGCCGACCTCGATAACTACGCAGGGGCGGCCAAAGCCGTGGTCGAGATTCTGCGTTCCGGCATCACCGCAACGATTGCCGGAGAATACGCTTTGACCGACGCCGCCAAGGCGCAGCACCTCCTCGAAGAAGGACGTGCCGCGGGTAGTTTCATTCTTGTTCCATAGGCGACGAAAGAGATACCCACCGGCTTGGAAATCATGTTAAGGGCCACGGCACTATCCAGATGCGAAAGTCTCGTCCATGGCCACTCCTCTCACCATCGCTGACCTCAAGCAACTCGCCCAGCGCCGCGTGCCGAAAATGTTCTTCGACTATGCGGATTCCGGTGCCTGGACGGAGTCGACCTATCAGGCGAATGAGAACGATTATGCCAAGATCAAACTGCGCCAGCGTGTACTCGTCGACATGACGAACCGCACGCTGGAAACGACGATGATCGGCCAGAAAGTCTCGATGCCGGTGGCGCTCGCGCCAACCGGCTTGACGGGCATGCAGCATGCCGACGGCGAGATGCTGGCTGCACGGGCGGCCGAGGAATTCGGCGTTCCCTTCACGCTCTCGACCATGAGCATCTGCTCGATCGAGGATGTCGCCTCGGTGACGACGCGGCCGTTCTGGTTCCAGCTCTATGTGATGAAGGACAAGGACTTCGTCATGGATCTCATCAATCGCGCCAAGGCGGCCAGGTGCTCTGCGCTGGTGCTGACGGCTGACCTGCAGATCCTCGGCCAGCGGCATAAAGACCTGCGCAACGGCCTCTCCGCCCCGCCGAAATTCACGCCGAAGCATATCTGGCAGATGGCGACGCGCCCCTTCTGGTGCCTCGACATGCTGAAGACGAAGCACCGCACCTTCGGCAACATCGTCGGCCACGCCAAGAATGTCTCCGACCTCTCCTCGCTGTCTTCCTGGACGGCCGAGCAGTTCGATCCGCAGCTCTCCTGGGCCGACGTCGCGTGGATCAAGGAAAAGTGGGGCGGCCCGTTGATCATCAAGGGCATTCTCGATGTCGAGGACGCGAAGGCCGCAGCCGAGACGGGAGCCGACGCAATCGTCGTCTCCAACCATGGCGGCCGTCAGCTCGACGGCGCCCCTTCCTCGATCAGCATGCTCCCGCAGATCGTCGATGCCGTCGGACATAAGATCGAAATCCATCTCGACGGCGGCATCCGCTCCGGCCAGGACGTGCTGAAGGCCGTGGCGCTCGGCGCCAAGGGCACTTATATCGGCCGTCCCTTCCTCTACGGCCTCGGCGCCATGGGAAAAGAGGGCGTGACACTGGCGCTCGGGATCCTCCGCAAGGAGATGGACATCACCATGGCGCTCTGCGGCAAACGCGACATCAACGACGTCAACTCCTCTATCATCGTCGGACGGCAGTAGCGCTCGCAAGCTGAGGAACCGTCCCATTTCAAGTCATCGCGCAATGCAAGATAAAGCCGCGCAATCGCTGTTGCCAACAAAAGCCGCGCGTGCACTTGCGATTGCCGCGGAGGAAAAGGTGGGTACCGCCAAGGCCGTAGAGATCGCCGAACGTGTCGGCATGGGCGAAGGCCTCGCAGCGCAACTGCTATCCTATCAGGCCAACAAACCCATCTTGGACAGGCTCATGAAGGAAGCAGGCTTCGATGGCGACAATGCCGTTTCGTCTCTGCTTGACAATCTGGGTGAAACCTGGCGCACCGAAAGGGATTCACGAAGACGACTAGACAACTATCGAATCCAGCCCGTTGCCAGCGCGGCCGCCCAGTCGGGGCGGCCGTTTGCTTTTGCAAGTCTCGACATCGACATGTGATCGTAGGCGACCTTGCGGAAACAAGGTGTCCAGCCGGACGCGGATTTCTCCAGGATGGCGTAGCTTGCCATCGGATGGCCAGTCTCCACCTTGTGCGGATAGGGTTTGTCATCGTCATAAGCCGGGCCGCCGACGCTGCCGGGATTGACGATGAGGCGGCCGTCGCGAAGCTGGACAAGGCGCGAAATATGGCTGTGGCCGCACAGGATCAGCGGCAAATCGATCCCGTCTGCGAGCGCCTCGATTTCTTTCAACGGCTTCAGAAACACATGGCCTTCCGGAGCGACGGACTCCAGCCAGTAGAGATTGTCATTCTTAGGCGTCGCGTGGCAGAGATAGGCTTCACCTTTGTAGATAAGGTCGCTCGGCAGAGATCGCAGCCAATCGAGATGACGCGGCAGAAGCTGCTGATAGGCAGCTTTGTCGGAAGCATGCATGGATTCCGGCTTCTGCTCGATCAGATAGCGGTCGTGGTTGCCGCGGACTGTCGGAAGGGCGAGCGAGAGAAGCAGCTCGGCGGTCTTTCCTGCTTCCAGAGGGCCACTGAAGCAATCGCCGAGATCGACGATATCCGAAATGCCCTGCGCGCGGATATCGGCAAGCACGGCCTCCAGAGCCAGATGGTTGCCGTGGATATCGGCGATCGCCGCAAACCGCATGGCTAGCTCCCGCGATAGGTGGAATAGCCGTAAGGCGAGATCAGCAGCGGAACGTGATAATGCGCGCCGGTGTCGGCGATGCCGAAGCGGATCGGTACAAGATCGAGAAAGGCCGGATGCGGCAGGGGCAAGCCTAACGCGCGCAGATAATCGCCTGCATGGAAGAGCAGTTCGTAGGTTCCTGCCTGGAAATTCGCGCCTGAGAGGATCGCGCCGCCGTCGACACGGCCGTCCGAATTGGTCTCGACCGTCTTGATGTGATGGCGGATATCGCCCTCCAGGCGAAAAAGGTCGATCCTCAGTCTTTCAGCCGGCTTACCGGAGGCGGTGTCGAGAACATGGGTCGTCAGTCCGGTCATTGAGCTGGCTCGCTGATTGTGTATGGGGTTTCGAAGAAATGCTCTTGCAGATTGTCGCCGGGACCGTCCCTGTCGACAACGAGAAAGTCGCTTTGTTGGTTGAGCACGAGCAGCGGGTGATGCCAGACGTTGCGGCGATAATTCACGCCCTGGTCGCCGTGTGCGAGGAACACCTGCGGCCTGCCGGGCTTTCCGTCCTGATCTTCCGAAACCACGACCAGAAACGGCCGCCCGGAAAGCGGCGAGAAGCTCTGGCTGCCGAAAGGATGCCGCTCCATCATGCCGATCTCATAGGGAAAGGCGCGCGGCTGACCGCGGAAGAGATTGATGATGACGCGTGCGCCCTCGCCTGCCGCCTCGGCCGTAGCCAGCGCATGAAAGCGTTCCGTCGTGCCGCCGTTGATGTACCGCATTGTTGCCGGATCGGCCTCGATAACGTCGCCGAACGGCGCGAATGCAGTTTTGGTGAGAGGCTGGATGTCGAGAAGGTCTGTCAAATGTCATTCACCCTGGGCGTGCCAGTGACGCAATCCATGCAGTTGATCGAGAAGATCGGGGATGGCTGTTTGCGCAGTTTCCCAAACGGTGTCCAGGTTCATGCTCATATAGCCGTGAGCGATCCGGCTTCTCATTCCGCGCATCTTTTGCCAGGGCACGTTGGAGAATTCCGCTGCAAACTCGGGATATTCCTCCATGATTCGCGATGTTGCCGCGCCGATCATCAGGAGGTTCATTCCGACTGCGCGCTGTCTCACAAGGTCCCTCAGAAATTCATCCTTGCTCATGTCCTTGACAAAATCGATGGTTTCGAATGCGACCTGCTGCATCTCGTCGAGATAGGTTCGAAGCCGATCGATACTCATACAGGCTTGGCTTCCTGCAGGACCCGGCTGCGGACACGTTCGGGAATATCGCCTGGCGTCAGAACGTGGATTTCCGTTCCCGACATCAGCGCCTGCAACTCCTCCAGCAACCCGCCGAGATCGAAAAGCGTCGTCCCCGGCAGCGCATCGACGAGAATATCGAGATCGCTGTCCGGCCTATCCTCGCCGCGGGCCACGGAACCGAAAATGCGCGGGTTCGCCGCCTTGAAACGCGTCGTGGCGTCGCGGATCGCCTGCCTGTTCTTTTCCAGCACTTCCGAAGGCTTCATCGAGGCATCACTCCTGATGCCTCGAATATAGGGGAGCGGCGATAAAGAAGAAAGAACTCACCCCTTCACCCCGAAGAGCCGCAGCCGCATGATGCCGCCATCTGGATGCATCGCGATGCGGACATGCGTCACCGGCCCGATATCGGCGATGGCATCCGCGCCATATTCGTGGATGTGGTCCATCTGCAGCTTGGTGCGTGTCAGGATCGGCTTCCAGTTTTCCGAAGCCGCTGTATCCACTTCGCTCAGAGTATCGCCAAGATCGGGCAGATAGGCGCCGAGAAGCTCGCAGGTGTCCGGGAAATTGCCCTTGAAGAAGGCGGTATCGACTATGACGCGCTTGATTGTGCCGGGGTGGCCAAGGCGGATCACAGCCCAGTCGTGACCCGGGCCGCGGCGGCGCTTGGTTTCCCAGCCGTCGCCCATATTGATGCCGCGACCGGGGCCGAGCATCTTGTCCGGGTGGCCGTAATGGGCGTCCGACCAGGCAAGCGACTTCGCGCCATTGAAGATATAGCCGAGGTCAACCTCCTCGCTCGCACCGACCTTCGACCAGTCGAAATAGGCCGAACCGTAGACGCGCAGGCGCGCGACGCCGCCATCGGGATAGATATGCAGGCGCAGATGCGTCCAGATCTTCTCCTTGCCGGCATTCTCGAAGAAGTGATGTGCGCTTGGCCCCAGAGGCGACTTCGCGAGGATTTCGGTCCACACCGTTGCGTCGGTCGGATCGCCGTCGTCGACGAAAACGGCGTCGATCGAGCAATGCGGCGGATAGTTGCCGGTAAAATAGCTGGTATCGACGTCGAAGCCGAAGATGCGGCCGGGCATGGCAAGCTTGACGATCGCCCAGTCATGGCCGGGCACGCGCTTGCGGCGGCTTTCCCAGCCGTCCATGTACTTGCCGTTGTCGTCGTAAAGATCCGCATCGAAGCTCGCCGGCACATCCTGCAGCATGCGCTCGAGCGGCGCAAAGAACTCGTCCGTCGCATAGAGGCCCCTGGCGCCGAGGCGCGCAGACGCAAGGTTGATCGCGCCGTTCGCGAAGGACGGCAGGCTGGCATTGGAATTGTCGGTCATTCACTTCTCCGGAAGCATGGATGTCAGTCGCAAAAGCGCAATCTTTTCGACCTCAGCGCAGGCGGTCGCAAGTTCCTCGTCGCGGCTGTTGCCGATACGTTTTTCGAAAGCCGCAAGAATATCGTCCTTGTTCAGTCCCTTCACCGCGACGATGAAGGGAAAGCCGAATTTCTGGACATAGGTGGCGTTGAGTTCGGTGAAGCGGGCATGCTCTTCGCGGCTCAGCCGGTCAAGTCCGGCACTTGCCTGCTCCTTCTTGCTGTCTTCCGTCAGTTCGCCGGCGACTGCCAGGCGTCCGGCAAGATCGGGATGGGCGCGAAGAACGCCAAGACGCTCCTCCTCGCTTGCCGCGCGGAAGATCGCGACGAGCGGAATGTGCACCTTGTCCACAGTCAACTCTTCGCCAATGAAACCGTCGTCATAAGCGCGCTCTGCAATGAAGGACGAATGTTCGAAAACACCGCCGAAACGCGACACGAATTCATCCCGCCGGATCATCAGGTCATGTCCTGCTTGTGGTTCTTGTGCCAATGCTCGGCAATCTCGATGCGGCGAGGGATCCACACGTTGTCGTGCTTCAGCACATATTCGATGAAACGCTTCAGGGCTGCAGCGCGGCCGGGCCGACCGACCAGACGGCAATGCAGGCCGACCGACATCATCTTCGGATTGCCGGCCCTGCCTTCTTCGTAGAGCATATCGAAGGCATCCTTGAGATACGTGAAGAATTGATCGCCGGAATTGAAGCCCTGCGGCGTCGCAAAGCGCATGTCGTTCGTTTCAAGCGTATAAGGAATGATGAGGAACGGTTTGTCATCAATCCCCTTCACCCAGTAGGGCAGGTCGTCGGCATAAGAGTCTGACGAATAAAGGAACCCACCCTCCTCTTGAACCAGCCGCAGCGTATTGTCGGAGGGCTTTCCCTGGTACATGCCGTAGGGGCGCTCGCCGGTGAGCTCGGTGTGGAGACGCACCGCCTCGAGAATGTGCTTGCGCTCGAGGTCTTCCGGAAAATCCTTGTACTCCAGCCATCGGTAGCCATGGCTGGCGATCTCCCAGCCGGCTTCCTTCATCGCCGCGACGGCCTCCGGATTGCGGGCCATCGCAAGCGTCACGCCGTAGACGGTCGCCTGAACCTTGAGCTCGGTGAACATGCGCCAGAGCCGCCAGAACCCGGCACGCGAACCGTATTCGTAGATCGATTCCATGTTCAAGTTGCGCTGGCCCGGCCAGGGCGCTGCTCCCACGATTTCCGACAGCAGGTTCTCGGACGACGCATCACCATCGAGGATCGAGCTCTCACCGCCCTCTTCGTAATTGATGACGAACTGCACGGCGAGGCGGGCCTCGTCCGGCCATTTCGGATCGGGGGTATTGCGACCATAGCCGACGAGATTGCGCGGATAGGTATCGGAAGCCATCAAATCACCTTTTGAAAGTCAGGCGAAACGGTAGCACCCGGAGACGGAATGTCGAGACGGAAATGCGAAACTGACTTTCGCCGCTACGGCACAAGTCGCCGCCTTTGCGGCTGGGTCATATGCCTGCGGCCCGCAATAGCGCGACGCAGAAGACGCCGAGCGCCACGGAAAAGAGCATCGGCAGACGGAGTGCTGCAATGGCGGTGAGTGCGCAGGCGATCGTTTCCGCAATGCCGGTGGCAAAGGCGGTCGGCGCGACGACCGCCATCAGAACGGCAGGCGGAATGGATTCGATCGCCTTTCGGCGGCTTCCCTCCAAGGACACATGCCACATGAGCACAAGACCGCTCAGGCGCGTGAGCACCGTCACGGCTGCCATGGCGATGATCGCGACAAGGGTGGAGAAATCGACTGTCATTGCGTCACCTCCACGCGCCGACTGCCGCTGGCGACTGCCGCAAGCAGACCGGCGACGGCGCCGGCTGCGACATACCAGACGCCTGGTACGAAATGTTGGGTCGCTACCGCGGCCGCACCGCTTGCGATAAGTACAGCGCCGGTTTCCGGTCCCTTCCAGAAGCCCATGACGAGCACGATGAAGACGGCCGGAAAGGCGAAATCCAGTCCAAGCGCCACGGGATCACCGAGGAAAGCGCCGAGCGTCGCGCCCGCAAGGCCCGAAAGTACCCAGGCGAGATAGAAGGGTGCGGCAAGCCCAGCGAACCAGGCGGGCGTGAGCCGCGCAAGACCGGCGCGGAATTCCGCCATCGCCCAGATCTCGTCTGCAAGAAACAGGCATGCGAAATAGCGCCTGCGTCCGCCAAAAGCCTGCATCTTGGTGCCGAGCGATGCACTCATCAGTACATGGCGGATATTGACGAGCAAGGCCGCAAAACCGACGCTCGTCCACGAGGCCGGATGCGTCCAGATATCCATTGCCACGAACTGCGAACCGCCGGCAAAGACCAGCGCGCTCATCAGTGCGGTCTCGACCGGGGAAAGCCCTTTCGTGACTGCGACCGCGCCGAAGACAAGGCCGATCGGTATGACGGCAGCGATGAGCGGCGAAATGGCTCTCATGCCGCCGAGGAACTCCGCCCATTTTCCATTCTCATTCACGACAGGATCTCCGATTTGATGCGGAGGTTTTAGAATGGAGATGAATGGTCGTCTTGAACGAAAGTGACTACCGCGCGCGATACTGGCCGGGCGTCACGCCGGTGCGCGCCTTGAAATGCCGGCTGAAATGCGCCTGGTCGGCGAAACCGCATTCGAGCGCAATGTCCGCCGGCTGTCCGCCAGCCTGCAGCTTGCGCCGGGCAACGCGAATGCGGATATCAGTGAGGAAGGCGTGCGGCGTGATGTGGAATTCCTTGCGGAAGGCGCGTATCAGATGCGCACGGCTGAGGCCCGCCACGGCGGCGAGTTCTTCAAGTCCGACATCAAAGGCGTAGTTTTCCATCAGGTAGTCACGGGCGCGCTGCACCCCCGACCGCTCCTGCGTGTCGATCGGCACGATGATTGAACTGCCGTGATGCCGAAACATGGCCTCGAGCACAAGGAACATGCCCTGACTGGTCTCCAGCGCACCGGCCCCCGATTCCAGCGCGCGGTGCGCATCATGAAAAGCCTCGGCAAGCCGGGGATCGCGGAGGATCTGCTTGCCGAAGGCCGGCATGCCGCTGAAGGTGCGGCCGGTGACATCTTCCAGGATTTCCCGGAAGAGTGACGTGTCCGGGTAGATCATCCGGTAGCGATAGCCGCCCTCGACAGGCACGCCATCATGGATTTCGCCCGGATTGATCAGATAGAGATCGCCCGGCCCCGAGCTTTCGCGCGCGCCCCGGATCGTCGCGATCTGGCTGCCGCTTTCGATAGCGCCGATGCTGAAGGTCTCGTGGGCATGCGGCGCGAACTCATGCGTCAGGAAGGTCGCGCTCAGGCATTCCATGCCGCCAAAACGGCTGTCGCGCCAGAATCGCGTCGTCTCCGCCCCAGACAGCGGCATGGCTTCGGTTGCCTGTTCCTGGGAGATGTTGTCCATCGTCCGGATATAGCATCTTTGGGCCGCCCATTCTTGAACAAAAGTGATCAGGCGATCTTGCGCGCGCTGACCTTGCCCATCGGATGCAGCGAATGGACGCGGAACGGGCCGCCTGCGCCTTCCTCGATCATCAGCGCGATGTTGGCGACGGTGACCGGCTCAGCGAGAACAGGCTCGAAGACGCTACGCAGCGCCTGCTCGATGCGCGGCATATCGACAAGATTGACAGGACCCGTCACAGGCATGTGGAAGCGGAACTCATCCATCACATAGGGATTGCCCCAGCGATGCAGATTGGCAAACTGCGCGGCCGAAAGCCCATCCGGATCGATGCGCTCGATCTCGGCTTCGGAAAGCGGTGCACGGAAGCGGTCGAAATGCTGCACGACCGCAGAAGCGAGATAGTGCATGTCTTCGCAGGGGACCGACGGCACGAGGCTGAAGAAATTGCGCAGGCGCGCAACCTCGATCCTTGGAATCCGGAACGGCTGGAAGCTGCCGGAAAAGCGCATCATATCGCGTAAAAGTTGCGTTTCCGAAACATCGGCTGCAAGGTGAAACGGCGCCCTCAACACACCATGGAAACCGTAGCGGCGCGGCACGGCAGTATGGAACGCTACGTCGTGGATGCCGATCCCGCCAATGGCTGGAGGTTCGACCATCTCGCCGGAAAAGACGTTGCGACCGAGCCAATTGGCCGCCACATGGCTGATCGGATCGCTCGGCGTAGGCGTGAAGCAAATGGCGTAGCGCATACAATCTCCTCCACAAGGAAGGGCGCGCAGACGATTCCGGCGCCGTCGATGCGCTAGCAGATAGGCGATTTGCATGACAGAATAACGAAAAGCACCAGCTTCTAATTCACGTTTAACGTGAAGCAGCGATGATATGGCTCGAAAACGCGAAACTTTCCGGCAGGGCGAAAGGTGCGGAACGCCCGTCGGCCATATGTACGGCAGCTTCGGCAAGACGGTGGGCAAGGCCGAAGCTGACTTTGAAGCCGCCGGTCAAGGCGATGAGCTTCGGATAAATCGGATGCGGACCGATCATCGGATCGCGGTCGATCGCCTTCGGACGAAGGCCGGCCCAGCGCTCGACGACCGGCGCCTTCCCAAGCACGGGGGCCATCTCGCGCGCCGCTTCGATCAGAGCGTCGAGTTGAGCATCGGTCGTATTGGGATTGTCAAAACGGTCCTCGCTGGTGCTGCCGATCGCAGCATGGCCGCCCTCATGAGCAATGATATAGAGGCCGTCGCGGAAGATGGTGGGAAGGGCGGGATCGATCTCGGCTTTCAACAGCGCCGCCTGCCCCTTGACCGGTTGGCCGAGCGGCCTTTCCAATCCGGGCGTGAACCGCTGCAGAAGCGGAAATGACTGATGACCTGCCGCGACGATGCAGCGGCCAAAGGCGATTGTTCTCCCACCGGCGTCGGCGATCCCGCGTTCCGGTTCGAGACCGTCGACTGTAGCATTCTCGATAATGCTCACACGCTTTGCCTGCCTCAGAAAGGCGACAAGAGCGGCGACCAGCGTACGGGGTGCGACGCGGGCAGCAAGCGTGTCGTGCACGAAGCCGCTCGCACCAGCGGCAGGGTCGATCCAGCCTGTAACCGGCGGAGCATCTGCGACATGCCAATGGAAGCTGCGGCCGTGCCGATGCCAATGTGTTTCGGCATCGGCAAAATGGGTAAGCGCGATCTTGCGTAGATGCGGCTTCGGCAGCGGGATGATGCGCCCGGAGCGGCGGTAGCCTGTGGAAAGGCCGGTGGCAGCTTCGATCGCAGCGATCTCGGTTTCGAGGGAAACCAGCGCATCGAACTGGAACTGCTTCTTGGCATTCCATTTGTCCGGCAAATGCGGCATCAGCGCCCCGAGCAGCCCGCCGCTCGCGCCCTGCCCCAATTCACCGGCATCGACGAGGAGCGTGTCGATGCCAAACCGCTCGGCATGAACCGCCGCCCACAGCCCCATGATGCCGCCCCCGGCAATCAGCAGGCTGACGGACGATTGACCGGAGGAGATGGCCGCACTATCGGCTTTAGGCATGACAGAGATTGATCCCGATCAGAGTGGCAGCACGAGCCAGCCGCTCGAATGGCGCGACGGCGATATGCCTTATTCGCGGGCCTTTGGCGACCATTTTTATTGCCAGACGGACGGGCGGCTCGAATGCGGCCACGTCTTTCTGGCGGGCAATGGCCTGCCGGAACGGTGGACCGGCAAGGAAAATTTCCGCATTGGAGAGTTGGGGTTCGGCACCGGGCTGAACTTCGCGGAAACATGGCGGCAATGGAAAGCGCATCGCCAAACGGGTCAACATCTGAACTTCATTTCCTTCGAGCTTTACCCGATGCGCCCGCACGAGATCGGTCGCGCACTTTCGCACTGGCCGGAAATCGATGCCGAGCGGAAGGCGCTGACGGCGCTGTGGCCCGGCCAACCGAAAGGTACCGTGACGCTGGCATTGGACGAGCAGACGACCTTGAGCGTTGTCTGCGGCCCGGCAATCGATGGCGTTGCGGCTGCCGAACCCGGCTTCGATGCCTGGTATCTCGATGGCTTCGCGCCGTCGCGCAACGCCGACATGTGGTCGGAAGATCTAATGCGGCTCATCTGCGAGAAGACCCTCTCAAAAGGAAGCTTCGCGACCTATGCCGCTGCAGGCTTCGTCAGGCGCAATCTGATGGCGGCGGGATTTGCGGTCGAGCGGCGCAAGGGTTTCGCCGGCAAGCGCGAGATGCTCTGCGGCGTAAAACCCTAGCGGCCCGAGCGGCCGGGCAACTGCGCGCTCTTGCCGAGCCAGAGCTGGATTTTCTCTTCCAGCAGTTCGGGGCTGATCGGCTTCGACATGTAATCGTCCATGCCGGCGTTGAGACAGAGCTCGCGGTCGCTTTCGAGCGCATGCGCCGTTACGCCGATGATCGGCACGCGGTGGCCCTGTCCGCGCTCTCGGACACGGATCGCGCGGGTCGCATCGTGGCCGTTCATCACCGGCATCGAGACGTCCATCATGATAATCCGCGGCGCATGGCTTTCCCAGGCGTTGACCGCCTCCTGGCCGTTATTGACGACGAGGAAACTCAGGCCGGTGCCCTGCAGGATCTGCGTGAAGACGATCTGGTTCACCTCGTTGTCCTCGGCGACGAGCACATCGATGAAGGCCGTCTTTCGCTGTTTTGAGGACGGCGGCGCATAAGGCTCCGGTTCCCTCATCTCGGTTTCTGCCTGCAGGCGTGCGATTTCGGCTGCAGAAGCCCGCTTCACGCGGCTTGCGCGCACGACCTCGACGATCGTGTTGCGAAGAAGGTTGGCACGGGCCGGTTTCATCAGATGCGCATGGCCGTTGAGGGCTGCGAACTCCTTCTCCGTGCCGGAGATATCCATTGAGGTCAGGAAGATGATCGGCAGGCACTCGAAGCGCGCGTCGGCCCTGAGCCTGCGGGCGACTTCCGCACCGTTCATTTCCGGCATGTGATAGTCGAGCACCAGGGCATCGACCTGAACGCCGATCTGGTGTGCGGCCTCAAGGATGGCAATGCCGGTCCCGCCGTCTTCGGCAGCCACGCCGTCAAACCCCCAAAGCGGCAGCTGCTCGGAGAGAATGCGGCGGTTCACCTCGTTGTCGTCGATGACGAGCACGCGTGCGCCGCGTACATTGACGGGCAGCGGCTTGGGATCGAGGCGGGCGGCAGCGATGGCGAAGGGCAGGTTGACGGTGAAGACCGAGCCCTTGCCCGGTTCGCTCTCGGCGTTGACGTAACCGCCAAAGAGATCGACCAGACCGGCAGTGATGGCAAGACCAAGGCCGGTCCCCTCGTGGCGCCGCGTCGAAGAGGAATCGACCTGCGAGAATTTGTCGAAGACCGATTGCAGTTTGTCTGCCGGGATGCCGATGCCGGTATCCTCGATCCTGATCTCGACCATGACCTCGCCGTCCGAGCCAGGCCGGAAACCGACATCGACGAAGACATGTCCCTTCTCTGTGAACTTGACGGCGTTGCCCACGAGATTTGTGACGATCTGGCGAAACCGCCCGGCATCGCCGATGATTGCGGCAGGCAGGTTCGGATCGGCGCGCACCAGAAGCTCGAGATCCTTCTCAGCCGCGGGCGAAGAAAGCAGCGTCGCGACATCCTCGACCGCTTCCACCGGATCGAAGGCCGCCTTGCGCAGCGTCATCTGTCCGGCATCGATTTTTGAGAAGTCCAGAATATCGTTGATGATCGTCAAAAGCGCGTTGCCGGACTTGACGATGATGTCGATGAAGGTCTTCTGCCGCGGGTCAAGATCGGTCTTCGCCATCAGCTCGGCCATGCCGAGCACGCCATTCATCGGCGTGCGGATTTCATGGCTCATATTGGCGAGAAATTCCGACTTGGCGCGATCGGCGGCCTCAGCCCGTGCCAGCAGCGTCTCAAGCTCTTCCTCGCGCTCTTTCATTTCGGTGACGTCGGTGAAGAGCGCGACCCAATGGCCGCGCTCGCTGATCGTCGCCTCCATGTTCACCCAGCGCTCCCCGGCCACATGAAAGACAGTGGCAATCGGCTGCTTCGCAGCGATGTTTGAACGCCAATAGTGCAACACTTCGGCGGCGGGACTCTTGAAGTCGCCGCGATCGGCGCAGAAATTGAAGAGGTCGATCCAGCCGCGGCCCGCAACAAGGTATTCCGGCGGAATACGCAGAACTTCCGAAAGCGCATCGTTGGAGAGCTTGATGATGCCGTCCTGGACGATCGTCAAGCCTTGCGGCATGGCCCGCGTCGCATCCCGCATCAGTTCACCGAGGTGCTCCAGGGCAGCGCGCGCTTCATGGATTTCCTTCTCGCTCGCGCGAATGGCGCTCATATCGGAATAGGAGAGAAGAATGCGGTCGTTCGAGATGCGGCGGCTGTCGAAGATGATCGATTTGCCGTCCGACCAACTGAGTTCGATCGGCTCCTGCTCCCCATCCGAACCGAAATGGCGCTGGCGCTCCGCCAGGATCTCTTCCGGGCTGTGCTCGTGGCCATAGCGCCCGAGTTCACAATTACGGCGGATGACATCGATGAACGGCCGGCCGTCAAAACGATCGTCAGGCGGCAGATCGCAGATCGTGTAGAATTCGTCGTTTATGTAGAGGATATCGAGATTGTTATCGAGGATCAGCACGCCGACCGGCAGCGAACGCAGGATGTTTTCAATGTCGCGATGCAGGATTTCCGCGTGCTTCTGGGCCTCGATCAGCTTGGCTTCACGCTCCTTGAGCGGTGAGATATCCGAAAAAGAGCCGACAACATAGACCTTGCTATCCGGCGTCTGCACGCGATTGACGCGCGTCAAGATCGGATAAACTGTTCCGTCCGTGCTTGGAAGCTTACCTTCCACCTCCGTGAGCGAGCCGTCCTTGAGCGCCAGAGCGTTTTCCTCATAGATGCTGGCGCCATTCTCCTCGCCGAACATCTCAAACTCTGTGAGGCCAAGCACCTTTGACCGGACATGGCCCGTGAAGGTCTCGTAATACTGGTTGGCATAGACGAGGCGGTGCCGTTCGTCGCGCGCAAAAGCGGCAACCGGCAGGTCTTCCATGATGGTTCGGAGGAGATCGAGCTCGTTTACGCTCTCGTGCCATCCGGTTTCCGCGGACGATGCCTTGCCTCCGTTTCGATAAGCCGAATTGACGATCAGCGGGCGGCCGTCGTCAGCGAAAATGCCGACCGGATGATCGAGTTTTTCCAGCGTGGCACGGACGCGCTCGAAATCGGCGAGCAAAGCCTGATCCGGCCCCGAGAGAACCGGCCGGCGGGGCTGCGTGCGCGCCTCGAAGATACCGAAAACATAGGCCCGGTCTTGCGACGGCATGAAGCTCTCGATCCGGATCCGCTCATGCTCGGTTGCGGCAGCATCGAAGCAGATGGCAGTTTCTTCGGTGCCGAAGACGAGCGCGCGCCGCTCCTTGTCTTCACGCTCCTCCTCTTCCGGACGATCGAGAATTTCGCGGGTCCGACGGCCGATGAAATCGGAAATTTCCCTGCCGAAGAAGCGGGCATAGGATTCGTTGACGGCAACGTAGCGAAGCTCGCTGTTCTTGACATAGGCAGGCGTCTCCAGATCTGCGATCCGGCTGCATGCCAGTTCGAGAAGGTCCCCGCTCGATGTCAAAGATGTCGCCTCGCTGTCAGGAGAAGGAGTTTTGTTCTGGCATCCACTATAGGTGTAAGCCGTTTAACAAGGTTTTAACCATGACACGTTCCGGAAATCTGACCCCGGGACAACGAAGTTCGGCCCAAGTGTATCAGGAACTATGCTATAATCTCCCACGTTGTAAGACTGAACTCGATCAGTTGGCCGCGTTTCGCCACGGTTTCTCCTGACGGCTTCAAGAAACAAGTTCGTCTATGAAAGGAGACGATCATGTCCGTACTTCACAAAAGCATGGCGGCGGGCTTGATGGCGTTGACTTTGACTGGCACCTCCCTCATTCCGGCAACCCCGGCGGACGCCCGCGATGACTTTTGGGGCGGTGTTGCGGCCGGAGCAATCGGCGGCATCCTTCTCTCGCATGCTGTCCGTCCCTACCCTGGCTACGGCTATTATCCCGGACCTTACTATGGAGCCTACTCCGGGGCTTACTATGGAGCCGACTCCGGGCCTTATTACGGAGCCTACTCTAGGCCGTACTACAGGCCCTACTACAGCCCGTATCCGGTCTATCGGAGCTATTACCGGCCCTACCGGCCTTACTATCGCTCCTACTATCGGCCTTACCCGGCCTATTACCGCAATTATGGATATTGCGGTGTGGAGCGCCGCTACGATCACCGAGCGGACGTATGGGTCAGAGTTCGGGTCTGCCCCGGCTATTGAAGTGCCCCGGGTATTGAGGAGCATGTGTGGGCCACGCCGCCGCTCGTTTGGGCGGCGGCGCAGCACCTTTCTCTCGCTCGTCTCTTGACTTTCAACCTGAACTAGACCAAATGCAGGCCAGCTTTCACCTTCCGGCCGCCGCGTGAGCTGCCCCTGCGAAAAAAGACAAACGCAAGAAGAAGGATAAAAGCGCATTTCATAGGATGCCGCGATCCCAAGTGCGGCCAGAAGCGCTGGAAAGTTTTTCCAACACACAAGTTCCCACTTCACGCGGGGTTCTTGACGTCAGAATGATACCGGACCGCATGGTGTGATCCGGCACATCGTTTCGGCGCCCCGAAAGGTTATGACTTGACTAATTTTGAATCGCTTGGTGTCTCCAAGCCGATCGTCGCCACGCTTTTTCAGCTCGGCATTGAAACGCCGACGCCCATTCAGGCGCAGGCAATCCCTCTTCTCCTCGAAGGCCGCGATCTGATCGGCCTCGCCCAGACCGGCACTGGCAAGACGGCTGCCTTCGGCCTGCCGCTCATTGAAAAACTGCTCTCCGATGAGAGGCGTCCCGACAATCGCACGACGCGTACGCTCATCCTCGCTCCGACCCGCGAGCTGGTGAACCAGATCGCCGAGAACCTGAAGAACTTCGTCCGCAAGTCGCCGCTGCGCATCAATGTCGTTGTCGGCGGCGTGTCCATCAACAAGCAGCAGCTGCAGCTCGAACGCGGCACCGACATTCTCGTCGCGACACCCGGCCGCCTCCTCGACCTCGTCAACCGCCGCGCCATCACGCTGACGGCGGTGCGCTACCTTGTGCTCGACGAAGCAGACCAGATGCTCGATCTCGGCTTCGTGCATGATCTGCGCAAGATCGCCAAGCTCGTTCCGAAGCGCCGCCAGACCATGCTCTTCTCGGCAACCATGCCAAAGGCGATCGCCGATCTTGCAGGCGAATACCTGACCGATCCGATCAAGGTGGAAGTGACGCCTCCCGGCAAGGCTGCGGACAAGGTCGAACAGTACGTCCACTTCGTCGGCGGCAAGAACGACAAGACGGATCTGCTGAAGAAGTCGCTTTCCGAAAATCCGGATGGCCGCGCGATCGTGTTCCTGCGCACCAAGCACGGCGCCGAGAAGCTGATGAAGCATCTCGACCACGTCGGCTATTCGGTCGCTTCCATCCACGGCAACAAGAGCCAGGGTCAGCGCGAGCGTGCCCTGAAGGCATTCCGCGACGGCGGCATCAAGACTCTGATTGCAACCGACGTTGCCGCCCGCGGCATCGATATTCCGGCCGTCAGCCATGTGTTCAACTATGATCTGCCGGAAGTGCCGGACGCCTATGTGCACCGCATCGGCCGCACGGCTCGCGCCGGCCGCGACGGCATCGCAATCGCGTTCTGCGCGCCGGATGAGGCACGCCTGCTGCGCGATATCGAAAGGCTGATGGGCATCGAGATCATCGTTGCCAGCGGCGAACCGCCGGCGCACATGCGCGCGGCCCCGCGCCGCGACAACGGCAACAACCGCAATCGCGGTGGCCAGGGCCGTGGTGGCGAAGGTCGCGGCGATGGCCGTCCGGGTGACCAGCGCTCCGGCAATCGCCAGGACCGCCGTCCGCGCCGCGAAGGCGACGCTGGCGAGGTCCGCGCGAACAACGAGGAACGCCGCGAGCGCCGTCCGCGTCCCGAGCGCCAGACTGCCCGCAACGAGGACTTCCGCGGCCAGCGCCGCGGCGAAGCGACACCCCAGGGGCCGGACAACGACCTCGTATCGACCTCCGATTTCCGACCGGCCAAGAAGCCGCAACAGCGCCCGCATGGCAGCGCCGATGCGAACCGCCATCATCCCGGCGGCGCCCGTAACGCGCACGGCCGCCCTGGCCGCAAGCATGGTGAGGATCGCGGCCAGCAGGCTCACGGTGAGCACCGCCAGGACGGCTCTGGCGGCATACGTCGCAAGGGCCCCCGCAATGGCGGCGGCCAGCGTCGCGAACAGGCTTGAATACAGAACTGAAAGAGGCCGGGTATCTTCCGGCCTTTTTTTGCTTTAAGCCTAGGTGAACGCTTACCCCGGCGAGACGGTCTCAAGGGACTGCGCGCCGGCGACATGTGAACACTATCGCAATCTGCATTGCTATTTTCCGGCATATCTGCCGATCTTAGCAATTCCGCTTGCATGCCAGCGCCTTCGCGACACTGGCCCTCATTGGGTGCATTCAA